>CAZZVA010000104.1:0-11294 GCA_964657345.1 uncultured Acetobacteraceae bacterium
ATCAGGGAGCTCCCGGCACCCTCTCTGACATCGCGAAAGGAACGCTCATCGGCGTCACCTTCGCCGCCGACAACAACGGCCGCGGCAACGTCAGCCACGTCTCCATTCTCGCCACCCCCGGCTCCTCCTTCCTCTTCAGCGGCAGCGTCACCTTCCTCGATCTCCACGCCAAAACCCTGACTGTCAACGACTCCCGCGACGACAAGAATTACAAAATTGCCTTCGACCCCGACCGCTTCCCGGTCAGCAAGGACCTGAAAGTCGGCGCCCCCGTCAACGTCAACGCCACCTACGACGGCACCAACTACACCGCCACTGACATCACCAGCCATTAGCGCTTACCCGCAAGCACATGAAGCCAAACCGCTTCCTCATCGCCTACTCAACTATCGTCACGCTGGTCTTCCTGGCAACGGTCTGCCTGCTGCTCTCCCATGAACTTCATCATCGGGGTACAGCTGAATTTGACCGTATCCGGGCCCGTCGCATTGACCTGGTCGAGCCGGACGGCACCGAGCGTCTCATCCTTTCCAACCGGCACGATTACCCCGGCAGCTTCTTCCATGGAAAGGAAGTCGCCCGGCCCGACCGTCAGGATTCAGCAGGCTTGCTGATGCTGGATGACGAAGGCACCGAAAACGGGGGCCTGATCTTCTCGGGAAGCATCGTGAACGGGAAGCCCGTCACCGCCGGCCATCTCAGCTTCGACCAGTATGACCAGGACCAGACCATCAGCCTCTCGCGCAGCGAGGAGGACGGCACCACCGTTTCCGACCTGATCCTCTCCGATCAACCCGGCTGGCGTCTCTCTCCCGAAACCATCGATGAGTTCATGCGCGTCAAGACCATGCCCGATGGACCCGCAAAATCAGCCGCATGGGCCAGCCTCAAGAATAAGTACCCGATGGGACACCCGCGCGCCATCCTCCGCCGGGCCGAAAACCAATCCGTCGGTCTCACCTTGAACGATAAAGAGGGACACCCCCGGCTCCGCATGCAGGTCGACGCAGACGGGAAGACCTCCATTGACTTCCTCGACAGTCAGGGGCTTGCCGTCAAAACCATCAAGGCCGACAGGTAAACATCAATCCCGCTCTTCTCTTTGCGCATTTCATCCGGAACACCCGTCCCCGTGCTAAAGTTCAGGCGAGCGCACGCCATGCTCCCACAAACCTTCACCGCAACCCTCCAGAAAAGCCCCAACAAAGGCGGCTGGATCTACCTCGTCTGGCCCGAATCCGTGGCATTCTTTCAGACCGGCGGCGCCGTGAAAGTCAGCGGTACCATCGACGGCCATCCCTTTGAAAGCTGCTTCATGGCCATGGGCGACGGCAACCACATGCTTCCGGTCAAAGCCGACATACGCAAAGCGATCCGCAAGGATGTCGGCGACACCGTGAGGGTCACCCTCGAACAACGCCGCTGAACCATCCACGCTTCGCTGGCACGACCAAGAGAAAGCAGGCGGTCCGGGAGGAGGTATAAATCCCTCAGCCGTCCGCCCGCTCTCTTGTCTCCTCAGTCAGACTCAGTGCACCGCAATCTCTACAATCTGCCCCATTCCCGGACCCGCCGCCCCCCAGTTCGACACATACAGCTTGCCATCCGGACCAAACGTCATGCCCGTCGGCACACTCAATCCGGTCGCCACATCCTCAATACTGCTGTCAGGCCGCACCCGTACCACCTTGCCCAGTCCAGGCGTCGGATACCCGGCAGCTGAAGACAACTCGAGCGCATACAACAGGCCATCCGGACCCACACGGACACAGATCACCTCCGTGAACCCGGCCTTCGAGCTCACGATCTTCAATTTGTCCTTCGTTAGATCGTGATCATCGAGGCCCGGAACCGCTCCGAAATAACGATCTTCCGCAGAAAGCGTGATTACTTCCGCAGCATTCGCGATCGAAGGAAAGACACTCAGGTTGCCCAGGTAGTAGGTTCCGTCATACTCCGCAATCGTCGTCGGCACAATGTGGCCCTGCCATGATGACGTGTCGATCAGCCGCTTGATCTGGCCCTCAGGTGAAATCGAAAGCACCTGTCCGTGATTTGCCTCCACCGCCAGCAGCTTGCCATCGCTGGAAATCAGGCTGTACGGCGCACCATCCGGCTCAAAGTCACCCAGATCCGGCGCCAGTGTCGGATGCTGCTGGATAAACGCACTCAGATCGGCCACCGTCTTCCAGCTTCCATGGGTCAGGTTGACTTTGGCAATCTGGTTCGGCAGATTCGGATTGCCGTGCGAGCACCCGCCTCCCGCCGTAAGCGCGTACAGATTGCCATTGAGGAATGTGATGTCTGCCACCCCCATAAAATCCCCGACGGAATCGACCGTCGAAGGGAATCCGGAAGCAACCGTCGTTACTTGTCCGCCGGCGTCCAGCCGGACAATAGAACCCGTCTGTCCGCCTTTATAGGGCCCGATCGGACCAGGCACCTGGGTGCAGACCCCTACTGTTGAAACAGTTCCGCCTGTTCCTGCTTCGGCAATATACAGGTGACCATCCGGACCGAAAGCCAGACCGCGCGGCCCGTTCAGGCCCGTGGCGATAACGGTGACATTGCTGGAGACTTGGGCCGCAGCACTGGCTGCTACGAAGCTGGCTGCCGCAAGGGCAAAAGGCAGCAGGGAATTGGCAATACGATTCTGAAACATGGGTAGACCTTCCTGGAAGACTCTTTCTCGAGATCTTCGCGAAAAAGGTAGCTTTCCCTGGTTGACCGGGTAAGTATCGAGACGTAACTTACGGTTTGTTGTTGGAATTTCCGGTAGCCGGGATGTATTTCGTGAGCGAACTCCACCAGGCCGATCCACTGCAGTCCTTAAACAGGGAAGCCGAACTCAACAGGCTCCTCAATTCACGCATCTTCCAGCAGGCGCCCCGCAGCCGCATGTTCCTGGAATATGTCGTCCGCCTCGCCCTCCGGAATCCTCTGGAGCGGCCCAAGGAATACACCATCGCTGTCGAAGTCTTCGGCTGCGACCCCACCTATGACTCATCCGTGGACGCGACCGTGAGAGTAGAAGCCGGCCGCCTCCGCACCCGTCTGCACGACTACTATGCGAACGAGGGCAGGGAAGATCCATGGATCATTGACATGCCCAAGGGCGCATACCGGGCTACCTTCCAGACTCGCGCCGCCCAGCCGCTGGAAGTCGTCCCTCCCCAAGCGCCCATCCATCCACCGACTCCCGAAATCCGAAAGCTCAACACCGCCTGGAAGCTGGGTCTGGTCGCCGCAGCACTCATGTTACTTGCCGTTACCGGATGGCAGGTCTGGAAGACCCAGAAAAACCATGCCGGCCGTGCCGACGCTCAGCCGACAGAAATCATCATCGACAACTTTGCCAACCTCACCTCCGAGCCGGATAAAGATGCCACAGCCCGGCTGGTGAGCCAGGACCTGGAACGTCTCCTCTCCGCCGTGCCTCGCGTTGCAGTGATTCATCGTGCCTCGGATCCAGCCGACCATTCACCCCAAACACAGCCAGCTGGACCGAAGCGCACGCGCCAGGTCCGGCTCACAGGAACCCTGCGCCGGGATGCCGACGATCGCCTGGCCGTCTCCCTGCAGCTCGCGAACACAACGGACTCCGTGATCGTGCTTGATCGTGAGTATCTCCTCGAACTACCCGACACCCGGTCCACCCAGGCCGAAATCTTCAACGACCTCGTCCGCGTCCTGCGCATTGATCCTGAAGGCAGTTCGGCTGCACTCCCGGAGCAACGTCCCATCTCTCCCGCTTCTCTGCAGGACTTCAAGCTCGCGACCAGTCTCCGTCAGAACGAAAATCCTGTAGATCTCCGTACCTCCATCCAGCTGCTTGACCGCATCGTCGCGCGCGACCCTGGATTTGCCAGGGCCTGGGCCGGTCTCGCTGAGTCCCACGTCCTCATGGGGCTCTACTTCGAACCACCGCGCGATCACATGCCCCAGGCACGCACCGCCGCGGGGCGCGCCATCGCCCTCGATAGCTCCCTGCAGGGAGCACACGGCAGCCTGGGGGTCGTGCACCTTTTCTATGACTGGGACTACCCGTCCGCGCACGCCGAAGTCGTCAACGCCGAGGCCGAAGCCCACGCCATTCACCAGCTCGCCTGCTTCTCTCACCTGCTGGAGCGCACCGGCAGCGAACGCCGCGCCGAAGAAGAAATCCTGCGCCTGCTCGCCTATGATCCACGATCCTCTGCGCTTATCAGCGAACTGGGCTGCATCGCCTACTACCGCGGCCAGTACAACGACGCTGTGGTCCATTACAGGGAAGCTCTCAAGGGAGATCCCCGGTCAGCCATTGCCACCTGGGGACTGGGCAAGTCACTCGGCCAGATGGGCCGTTACCAGGAAGCCCTGCAGGCCCTCCGCGGCTATCGTCAGATCACCGGCTCCGAACCCCCGCTCATCACCACCGAGATCGGGTACCTGGAAGGACTCTCCGGCCACGTCGACCAGGCCCGCGCCACCATCGCGCAACTGGAGACGGCCTCCCAGACCTCCTTCGTCGATCCATACTTCATCGCCCTTATCTACCACTCGTTCCATGATGAAGCGCACAGCTACCTCTACCTGCAGAAAGCCTTCAACGTCCGCTCGCCCTTCCTGGTCTCGCTGAGCACCGAACCCAAGTGGCTGAACGCCGCCGGCGATGAGCGTTTCGCGATCCTGTTGCACCAGCTGCACCAGAACGACATACCAGCAAGCTGATCCGCTCGCGGCGACCACCTCGTCTGCAGACAGTGCTACAAACGGGAGACAGCCATCCATGGTCACCATTCTTGCAGCTACTGCTGCCGGCGCTTTGCTCTACAGCGACACGAAGGAAACAAGGTCGGAACTTCCCGGGCGGCGTTTCACAGCCCTGGGCGTCAGCCCCGACGACACCTGCCTGGCCGTCTTAGAGGATCGCGAAATCTGGAGCCGCAACCCTGATGGTGCCTGGACACACATCGCAACGACCGATATCAACCTGCAGTCCATCACCTCCACTAAAGCAAACATCTTCTGCGGAGGAATGGATGAAGCAGCGGTCATCCGCATCTCTTCCACCGGCGTAGCGAAGCGCTTGCCGAACTTTGATCGCTGCCCAGGCCGCAAGGAGTGGTTCGCCAACGGGCCGCCTCTGGGAGTCCGCTCGCTCACTGCCACCCGGGACGGTGCAACCCTGATCGCGGCAGTCCACGTCGGCGGCCTCCCCTACTCGGTGGATCAGGGTGAAACATGGAAGCCCGCCATCCCCATCCACTTCGATGTTCACGAAGTACGCGCCCATCCCACCCTGCCCGGCATCGTTGCCGCGGCCGCTGCTGTCGGCTTGTGTGTCAGCAGCGATGCCGGTCAAAGCTGGCAGGTAATCTCGCAGGGCCTTGCACTCACCAGCTCGCTCGCGCTGACCATGCTGCCGGACGCAGCTCTCTTCTGCATCGCCGACGGTCCCTTCGCTGCGCGATCGCAGATTTGGCGATGGGCCATCGGCAGCGACCATGTTACGAAGGTACGCGACGGCCTGCCGGACTGGCTCGAAGGCAAAGTCGATACCGCCCAGATGGCTTCGGCAGGTGACCGCGCCGTCATTCTCGATGGAGCAGGGAACCTGTGGTATTCAGCCTCCGAAGCGAGAGACTGGAAGCACCTCGCGACCAGTGTCCCGCGCGCCTCCCTGCTCGCGATTCTCCTTTGACCCCAAAAAGAAATCGCCCCCGGAAAGCCGATGTTCCGGCCATCCAGGAGCGATTCCGTTTCGTACAGGTTAGCGATCCGGCTCCTACGGCCCCATCGAGGTCGGCGTGCAGGGATCGTACCCCAGCGTCGTCGGTGTGACCGGTGCCGGCGGTGTCGGCGGCGTCAGCCACGGCATGTTCGTGAAGTCGAAATACTCCAGCAGGTTCGGCTGGGCCGCATCGCGATTCGTCAGGTACGTGCCGTTTCCGATAAACCGATCCTCAACGAACCGGATGACCGCCGTATGATCCATCGGCGTATTCGAAACATAGTGTTTCTTCGTAAACGGCGAGATGATCATGTTCGGCACCCGGAAGCCAAGCTGCGCTGCAAAGCCCTGCTGCGCTGCCGCATCCCCTGCATGCGCACCCGGATCACTGGAGCGCAGGTCGCAGTTGGTCGAAGCCACCATCCCGTTTGTCGGCACGCACGGCAGGAACGTATCCGGATTCACCGCGATACTTGAGATGTCTCCCGGCGTCACGCCAAGCGTGGCAATATTCGTTTTGTCATTCGAGTGACCCGGCACCGGCGGCACATGCTCATACGGACCGCCGCCTTCGTCATACGCCAGGAAGAATACCGAGTCCTTCCATGACGAACTCGCCATCAGCGCATTCACCAGGCTCGCCACCTGCGCCTGCCCGGTCAACACAGATTGACCGGAACCAGGATGCTCGTCGCTATTGCCATACCCGGCCTCGATGAAGGCGAAGCTTGGCAGCGTCCCGTTCTGCAGATCGGTCGTGTATTGCGAGATCTTCGCAATATGGTTTGTGTCGATACAGAAGGAGTTGGAAGGATCACCCAGCGCCTGCTGTGAACCAACCGTCGTTCCTGTGCATGCTGGCCTTACACCGGATCCATTCGCCGGATTCTGGTACAGATATTGATACGAGTACGAAAGGTTCGAGAAATCTGTTGCCGGGTAGTAAGCATTGGCGTTTGCCGAGCAGTCATCTGACGACAGGCACAATCCCGTGCTTACCGTGTAGTAGATCTTCCACGACACATGCGCCGCGTCAAGCTTTGCGAAGATAGTGTTGGCATTCAGCTGCGACAGATGGTCGTCATTGCCTGGATCGTAAACCAGGCCCTGGGTAGTACCACCCGTGAACGTCGCAATCCGGTTCGAAATACTCTTGCTCGATACCGGCGAGAACCACCGGTTCGACAAAGCGAACTGCGAAGCCATGTAGTAGTAGTAATTCAGGAATCCCTGGTCGTAATACCCCATGACTCGCTCGCCCTGGGTATCCGAGAAACTTCCAGAGCAGTTCATGCTGGCCTGGCAGGCCGTCGTAAAGCCCTCAGCGTTATGCACGAAGCCATCCATGTTGATCGGCCGCGTCGGCAGGAAGTTGTAGCGGTTCACATCCCCATAACTGGAGATCCAGGCAGACGTCATATCGTCCACGCAGGTGCTTGTGAGCTTGAACAGGGAATACGAGTTGTTCTGATCGTCCAGGTTGGTGGTCGTGGTCAGCTTGTCGTCAATGCCATCGACGTTATACGTCTTCCCGTCGTCTCCCACGTTGAAGTTGTTGGTCGCGCGATACGGATTCAGCATGCCGAAGTAGTTATCAAACGTGTGGTTCTCCTGCAGCATGAAGATCACATGATCGATCGACTGCACGCTTCCCGGTGCCGTCACTGCCACGGTCGTCTGCGCTGGAGTCGTACCTCCCGGCCCCGTCGCTGTCGCTGTATACGTTGTGGTTGCCGCAGGCGTCACCGACAGCGTACCTCCAGCAGCCGGCAGTGTTGTGTAGGAGCTCCCGTCCGTACCGGAAACCGTCACGGACGTGTCATTCGATGCCGCAACCGTCAGAGTCGAAGCATTGCCGGCGACCACCGACGCCGGGTTGGCAACGATAGTCACCGTCGGTACCGGGTTGGCCGAGACCGTCACGGTCGTCATGGCCGTCGCGTTGCCTGTCGCCCCCGTTGCCGTCGCCGTGTACGTTGTCGTCTGCAGCGGAGTCACCGCCTGCTGGCCACCACTGGCCGAAGACAACGCATAGGTCGAGCCATCCGATCCGGTGATGGTCACCGCCGTGTCGTTCGACGCCACAACCGTCAGCGTCGAGGTACTCCCGCTCGTGACCGAGGTCGGATTGGCAGTGATCGCCACCGTTGCCCCGAGCGTTGCCGTCACCGTCACCGTCACAGGAGTAGAGGAGACGGTACCACCCGCACCGGTAGCTGTCGCCGTATAGGTAGTGGTCCTGGTCGGCCTTACCGAGATGACCCCACCCGTCACCGGCTGCGGATAGCTGCTTCCATCCGAACCAGTGACCGTTAAAGCCGTCGCGTTCGTCGCCGCTACGGTAAGCGTTGAGGTATTACCAGTCGAAATCGAAGTCGGATTTGCTGACAGCGTGACCGTGGTCGACGACGCGCCTCCAGCCGGCACAACCGTGACCGTGGCTGTTGCGACCACCGAGCCGGTAGAATTTGTGGCCGTGGCCGTGTAGGTCGTCGTTGCCGCTGGTGTCACCACCTGCGTTCCGCCTGCCGCAGCAAGTGAATGGGTGCTGCCATCACTCCCCGTAATTACCACGGTCGCTGCCCCACTCGCCGCTGCAGTCAGAGTCGAAGAACTCCCCGCCGTAATCGAAGCAGGACTTGCACTGAGAGTCACTGTGGGAGCGGCAGGCGTACCACTCACCGTCAGCATTGCCGTAGCAGATGTCGTCCCACCCGCGCCCGTCGCCGTCGCGGTATAGGTCGTTGTTGTTGAGGGGTTTACTGCATGCGTTCCACCCGTAGCAGCCATGGTGTAGCTGCTGCCGTCTGTGCCTGTCACCGTTACGCCCGAGGCGTTCGTCGCCGCCACGGTCAAGGTCGAATTGGTGCCCGCGGTAATCGTCGTCGGACTCAGGGAAGCCGTCACCGTCGGTGCCGTCGGCGTCGTCACATTCGTCATGCTCGCGCCACCGCAGCCCGCCACCGTCAGCAGCAGCGGCAAACCTATCAGCGTCGCCATTGCGGTTACGATCGAAGACAGGAAACTTGCAAGGCGTCCCTGGATCGGCTCGTTCACGATCCCAGGTTCATCGCAGCACCGTGCGCTCGATAAGCCGTAATTGGAAACACTGGTAGGTTGAAACATGCGTCGACACCCCATGAAAACTACGCGCGGGGACTCCGCGCTGGATTTGTTCGTACGTTCTACGAGGGCACCATAGTACCTGCCTCTCGCATTCGGGGTTCTGGGACCCTCTCTGTTTGCCGCGACTCCCTAAAAATCACTCTCCAGGGCCGAGCTTCCCTGGTAATGATCGCTCCCCGTATGCTCCAGGGCAGCCTCTGCCTTTCGCCACGCTGCTCCGCCCGGCCCGTCCGTCCCTGCTTCCAGCCGCGGACCTTTGCCCACAACCTCTGGACCCTGGCTGAACGAACCTGCCTGCAGCGTCCTGCCTGCGCGCGAAAACAGACTGCGCAGCCATACCGGACGCCGCCCCGGCATCCTGCCGGCATTGCGAATCGCCCGCTTATACTTGTTCAACTCGAACCAGCGCAGATAGTTGCGAATGACGCTTGGCATCGTCATCTGCAATCCAGCCGAGAAATTCCGCTCCCCCATGCTCCGCATCAATTCCGGAGACTGGAGGATGGTAATCAGCTGCTCCGCAAGTTCCTCAGCATCGCCTGTCTTGTAAAAGCTTGCTGCCATGTCCTCGTCTGCCACCATCTCCCGGAAGTCCTGGATATCGGCGCACACGATGGGTACCCCATACTCACACGCCTGGTGCGCCGGACCACTCGACCCAGTGGATGAGTCATACGGCAGAACCAGTACAGATGTTGTCCGGAAAAGTTCAGGAATGGCTTCTTCAGGAACGTATCCGCGGAATTCGATCGGTAACTCAGCAGGCTGTGCTTCGCGTATCGATTCCCAATAGCCTGCCTTAGTATGGTGGTTCGCCCCGGCAACGATCAATCGTGCATTTGGTACCTTTTTCAGCACCGCAGGAAAAGCTTCCATCAAAGTTTCAAGCCGCTTATAAGTGCCCCAGTGGCCGATCGCCAGGATCCGCAGATCCGGGTTCCCGCGCTTGGTAAAGTCTGGATGGCTTGGCTTCAAAGCAAACGTGCCATGTTTACCCAGCAGCACATTCTTGACCGCATATTTGGTCACCAGTGTCCGCCGATAGCCCGGCAGCAGAACCGACACCGAGTGTGCCTTCAGCAGCGCCCGGGTCGTCACTTCGCTGCCCAGCCGGAACAGCCTCTCCCGCCGTACCCCGGCAGCTGCAAAGTCAACGTGCTCAATAATATGGTGCAGCGTGATGTGCGTATAAAATCCGTAGGCACGGGTCAACGCCGGAGCCGAAAGGCCCGCAAATGCCGCTACCGGATTATCCGGTGTCCCAAAGGTCGAAAACACCAGGTTGAACCACACCACGTCCGGCTTCAGCTTCCGGATCGTCCTTAACAGGCGTATCGGCGTCGTCATACTGCCGAACTTCCAGCAGCGAATAACGTTGTAACCAGGCAATTCCTTCTGCTGGTCAGCCTTGATCGCCTCGCCATGTTCGTCGGTAGCGAAGTCGTAATCACTCAGCTCGTCCGCGAGAATGGTCAACTCAACGTGCGGATTGCGCTGCAGCTCCCGCGCTATATGGAAGGCATACTCATTCAATTGCCGTCCACTTGGGGGGAAACTGGCAACCAGACAGATTTTCATCGGATCCTGCTTTCAAAACAGACTGATGCTGACATAGGGTCGAAATTGTTGATTATTGCCGCCCGTAAAATTGAAAAAAGTCTCTTGTTGCAGGCCTGCTGAAAAACGGATCGGATATTGAAGTGCTACCTCACCACTCTCATCCTTGAACCCGCGGTGGTACGGCAATGCATAAGAAGCCGAAATACCGCCCTGAATGGCGTCATAAACATGGAAGCCCTGGGTACGGGAGTAAGCAGCCGCGGCACGCACGTTCCAGTTCTTTGCCGGGGAGAAATCCACCGTCCCTGCCGGTCGCACCGCCTGCGCAATCCCGGAGTGGCCGTCAAATACCCGCCATGCCCGCAGATCCTCCGCTACCGCCCTTACCCTTACCCGCTCTCCAAATAACCGCTCTATACCTGCATAGGCTGACGTGTAGTAGTTCTCGGTACTTACCGGAGTGAATAATTGATCGTTCGCGCCCCAGCCTGTTACCAGTGCAGTCCTGCCCCACGGTGCACCTACCCGGAAGTCGACTGCCGCCGACAACGCGCGTGAGTGCAGGTCGATATCCGTAAACGGCCCACTCTCGCGCAACACGTAGCCACTCATAGATATCGCGTTGAAAAACGAGCTCGTGCTGACATAGGTGAATACACGGAACAGGTTCTGGTTCAGATCCCGGGGATTGTTCGAATCGCGCCGGATTGTCGCTTGGATGCCCGGGTTGAACGTGACCGAGTTAGTACCAAAATGGACTGTGGGATTGAACCCGAAGTTGAAGTTATAGTCGTTCGTATTCCGGTTCTGAATTGCATTTGTGCTCGGAACCGAAATCAGACCGCGCGTATTGCGCACCTGGAAAAAGCCCCCGGCCGTCGGCAATAGCCGATAG
>CAZZVA010000105.1:0-11202 GCA_964657345.1 uncultured Acetobacteraceae bacterium
TATCCAACGACCAGATATAAATTGTTTGCCTTTAAGGAAGATCACTTTCCGGTTATTACCGTAAGTTCAGATTGTCCGACCACAAACATAGACATAAAGCTCGGGCAACCTGACGGATCGCTATCAGGAACAATCGTAGACAAGGTCACCGGCATGCCCAGCAAACATGCACGGATCACTTTGCGATGGGAGCAAGATGCCTCGGTTATGTTTTCAGACAATGCTTCAAGGAACGGCATTTACTTTTATTCATTGCCGGATCGCCCGATCAGCATGGAAGTAAATGCCCCGGGACGTTAGACATGGACGTACGCTCAGAGCTTCGGAGAAAATCTGACAATAACAGCACTGGATCATAAGACGTCCCACATCGAGCTGGATACAAAGCAGTGATGTAGACTGCAGGCCCGTCGAACATACCAGGGCTCACTTCACAGCCAGGATGAGAACGTGCGAGGTATGGCCGCCACGCAGCTCGCGGAAGATGGCAGTCAATCTGCAGCAGCAGCAATCGAGCAGGAGCTGGCCCGGCAAAGCACCCACCAGGCAACATTCAATTTAGCGAATGCATTGGAAGTACTTGACGACCATCAAGGTACGACAACCATGGCCAGGTTATGCACAGACACATCCGTCCCTGTAGACCTGCGCACGAGTGCTGCAAAGTCTCTGCTCGATCATAAGGACAGCAGCTGCTTCCCGGCCGTGATCAGAATGCTGAGTAATTCTTCGTTGCCGAGCGAGTCGCAATTCATGTTGGAGACACTCAATCAGGCCCCCGCCATTGCCCTATCTGCAAGACTGTCAGGTTCATTAACCACAGCACTCGAACGATCTCTCCAGGTCAATCAGAATTCAGTCAGGCAGGAGGCTGCCAGATGCATCGTGCACTTCAACTTGCGGGAAGCTGTTCCGCTGCTGCGTCACGCCGCAAAAATGAGAAAGATCCTGCGACCAAACGCGCGTTGGAGCAGGCTGAACACGACCTTGTTCACGGCATTTAGACGGCAGCCTTGGCCTGCTATATTGACATTTTGCCAGCCACTCGGCGACTGGTTTGCGACCTGAGTTCGCCTGTATTGGAATGCTATCGCGGCATTCACAAGTCCCCCGTCGTCCGCGGCATCGAAGGGTCAATGACAGGGGACTAAATGGAGCACATGCCATTAATCTCAAGCGACGAACATCCAAAGTTCGCGTCCTCAAGACTCTAAACCGCACAATTTTGTCCGCTGGCAGACACCGATAGGATAGCTTCACATAAACACCAGCCTAATGTCGGATTCAGCCCTCTCGGCGCTCCTGCAAGCCTGGTTCATGAGGATGAATGGGTATACAGGTTGCATTGAGTCATCGCACCGCCTATCGGTACGACAAAGCTGTGGCACTCGGACCGCAGATCATCCAACTCCGCCCGGCCCCGCATTGTCAGACGCCCGTCCTCAATTACGCCCTGAACATTACCCCGGCCAACAATACCCTCAAGTGGCAGCTGGACGCCCATAACAACTATCTCGCCCGTGTCCTGTTCTTCGAAAAAACCGCTCAATTCGACGTGGAAGTGAAACTCATCGCCGACCTCGAGCCGATCAATCCTTTCGATTTCTTCCTCGAGCCTGGCTTCGAGCAGTTCCCCTTCCAGTACTCCGCACAACTGGAGCATGACCTGGGTCCCTATCGCACCCCGGATCCGGCCGCTCCTCTTCTCCAGCAGCTGCTTCAGGACATCTCGCGTGAGAAAAGCAGTACGGTATCCTTCCTCGTCGATCTGAACCACAAAGTTCGCGATCGTGTCGCTTACATCGTGCGTCTGGAACATGGTGTGCAAAGTCCGGAAGAAACCCTCGCCAAAAGCAGCGGCTCGTGTCGCGATTCAGCGTGGCTCCTCGTCCAGATCCTGCGCCATCTCGGATTTGCCTCACGCTTCGTCTCCGGCTACCTAGTGCAACTCGCATCGTCCAACTCAGACGAAGATGGCACGACTGGCACCGCCCTTCCACGCACTGACTCAGCCGATCTTCACGCCTGGGCCGAGGTGTATCTACCCGGTGCCGGCTGGATCGGCATGGACGCCACCTCCGGTCTGTTCGCGGCCGAAGGTCACATTCCTCTCGTCTGCACACCCACCGCCGCACAGGCTGCGCCGATCGGCGGCACCGTCGAACCCTCTCAAGTTGACTTCTCCTATTCCATGCAGGTGCATCGACTCAATGACGCCCGTGCGATGGTGTCAAACAGCACCCCCTACACCGATCACGATTGGCAGCGCATTCGGACCATTGCTCACGCTGTCGATGCCGATCTGCAGTCCCAGGGGGTCCGCCTCACCATGGGTGGCGAACCCACTTTCATCGGCCTCGATGATCCCGAGTCGCCTCAGTGGAACATCGATGCCCTCGGGCCCATCAAAAGGACCCGCGGACTCGCCATGATCCGCAGCCTTCGCAACCGTCTCTCCACTGGTGCCATGCTCCTGTTCGGCCAGGGCAAGTGGTATCCGGGCGAGCCGCTCCCGCGTTGGGCCTACAGCTGCTACTGGCGCAGCGACGGCGTCGCCATCTGGGACAATCTCGAACTCATCGCCCGCGAGGAACAATCCTCTCAATTCGGTCCTGACGACGTTCGCACCTTTCTGGACGCCCTCACCCACCGTTTGCAGGTCAGCAGCACAAACATCCTTCCCGCCTGGAATCCGACTTACGACTCTCTGTCCGACGCTGAAGTTCCAGCCGGCTACCTGCTGCCATTGCGCCGCCGTCAACACAACGGCGACCTCTACTGGTCCAGCCAGCTCTGGTTCCCGTATCCGCAAAAGCTCCTTCTCTCACCCGGTGACTCGCCTATAGGATTTCGCATTCCCGTCGAAGCGATGCCCTGGGTTGCCCCCGATAAACTCGTCTACGACCATGAACCCGCATCCGATCGGCGCCAGGCGGATGATCGAAATCATGAGCCGGCAACTGACGCCGCTCCGACCGCGAGCCGTATCAAGCTTCCAGCTGCACCCGCAAGGCGCATGGATCTTTTCACGCAGACTCCCTTAGCCGATCCCCTGCCTCCTCTGTCAACCACGGCTGAAGACGCCAGGGAGCTCATCCGCCCGTCGCTCTGCGTGGAAGCCCGTGAGGGCCGCCTTCACGTCTTCCTGCCTTACCTGTCCAATCTTGGCGACTACCTCGACATGGTCGCTGCCGTCGAAGATACCGCCCAACACCTGAACAAACCGATCTGGCTGGAAGGCTACGCACCGCCGGCTGATCCTCGCCTGCGCTTCTTCAGTCTCACTCCCGACCCCGGCGTTCTTGAAGTCAACCTTCCTCCCGCATCGACCTGGGATGAACTCGAAAACGTCAACACGCTCCTGTTCGAGGAAGCCCGGCAACATCGCCTGACCACCGAAAAATTCGGCTATGACGGCGTCCAGCTTGCTACCGGAGGAGGCAGCCATATCGTCATCGGGGGCGCCACCGTGGAAGACAGCCCCATCCTTCGCCGACCTGATCTTCTCCGCAGCATGGTCGGCTTTTGGCAGAACCATCCCTCGCTGTCCTACCTCTTCTCCGGCCTCTACGTCGGGCCGACCAGCCAGTATCCCCGCATCGACGAAGCCCGCATGGACGCCCTCTACGAACTCGAAGTCTCTTTCCGCCACCTGCCCGCCGGCCCCTGCGAGCCGTCCGATATAGACGGCCTTTTCCGCAACCTGCTCGTCGATCTCACCGGCAACTCTCACCGTGCCGAATTCTGCATCGACAAGCTCTACCCGCCGGAAGGCCATGGCCTCAGACTCGGCCTGCTCGAACTCCGCGCCTTCGAAATGGCACCCCATCCCCGCATGGGCCTCATGGAAATGCTCCTCGTCCGCGCCCTGGTCAGCAGCTTCTGGAAGCAGCCATTCGAAGGCAGCCTCATTCCCTGGGGCACTGCCCTCCACGACCGCTTCATGCTGCCGCATTACGTTCAACAGGACTTCTTCGAAGTCATCCGCCATCTGCAGTATGCCGGGTTTCCGTTCGAATCCGAATGGTTTTCAGCTCATACTGAATTTCGCTTTTCCCGGATCGGTACCTTGTCCGTAAGTGGTGTCACACTGGAACTGCGCCGAGCCCTCGAGCCGTGGAATGTACTCGCCGAAGAAAGCACTTCCGGGGGTACCGTCCGCAGCGTCGACTCGTCCCTTGAGCGCATCCAGGTGAAAGTGCAAGGTTTCGTACCTCCATCCCGCTACGTCGTCGCCTGCAACGGGCGCAGAGTTCCACTGGCCCCGACCGACGTCTCCGGCGAGTTTGTAGCCGGCATCCGTTTTCGCGCCCGCCGCCTGTCCGCCACCCTGCACCCGACCATTCCAGTCCACGCACCGCTTGTGTTTGACGTCATCGACACCTTCCGGCAGCATGCCATCGGTCGATGTACTTATCACATCGATCCACCCGACGGACGTCCCTATCCCGCACGACCCGCCAACGCCGAGGAAGCCGCTGAGCGCAGGACCGCCCGGTTCACTATCAGCGCTCCTTCCGCGGAAACCGTGTACGCCCCACCCGGGGAAACGAATCCCTTCTTTCCGCTCACCCTCGATCTGCGATGGCCCGCACCTGGCTTGGAGCCGACGCCCCAAAGATGACTGTCGACCTCTACCAGTCCCCCTTGCGCTATGGCGCGGCCTACGACGAAGAATCGGCCGACGGCGTTACCCCACGTCCGCACTGGGCACACATGATGGAATCACTCCGTTCCATCGGGAATGAAGAACTCGCGCACCGCTGGGCGCGCGCCGAACGCCGCATCCGCGAAAATGGCATCACCTACAACATCTACGGCGATCCGCTGGGCGTCAGCCGCGAATGGAAGATCGACATCGTCCCCCTCCTCATCTCGTCCGAGGAGTGGCGCTTCATCGAAGCCGGAATCATCCAGCGCGCGCAGGTACTCAGCCTTCTCCTGCAGGACCTCTACGGTTCTCAGCATCTACTCACCGAAGGCCACTTCCCGGCCACCCTCCTCTACGCCAATCCCGCGTTTCTCCGTCCACTCGTCGGCGTTCCCGTGCCCGCGCACAGCTATCTGCATATGCTCGCCGTCGATCTTGCCCGTTCACCCGATGGCCAGTGGTGGGTGCTAGCCGATCGCACCCAGGCACCCTCCGGCAGCGGCTACGCCCTGGAGAACCGCACCATCGTCTCCGATGTTCTGCCTGAACTCTTTCGCAGCTCCAACGTCCGTCGCCTCGCGCCGTTCTTCCGCGCTCAGCGCGATGCTCTTACCAGCCTCGCCGCGGCCGGAAATCGAACCGCGCCGCGCATCGTTCTGCTCACTCCCGGTCCTCACAACGAGACTTACTTCGAACACTCCTACATCGCCAAATACCTCGGCTTCACCCTCGTCGAAGGTACCGATCTCACCGTCCGCGACCGCTGCGTCTACCTGAAAACGGTCGACGGCCTCGAACAGGTCGACGTCATCCTGCGCCGCGTCGATGACAGCTTCTGCGATCCACTCGAACTTCGTGGGGATTCGCTCCTCGGCGTCTCCGGCCTCGTCGATGCCATAGTCGCCGGCAATGTCCGCGTCGCCAACGCCCTCGGCAGCGGACTCATCGAAACCGCCGCCATCATGCCCTTCCTCCCAGGCCTCGCCCGCCATTTGCTCGGCGAGAAGCTGAAACTTCCATCCGTCGCCACCTGGTGGTGCGGGCAGCCTGACGCTCTCCAAAGCGTCTTGCGCAACCTCGATTCACTGGTCGTCAAGCCAGCCTTTCCGTCCCGCAGTATGGAGCCCGTCTTCGGCTCGGAGCTGACGTCAACTGACAGGGCCAAGTTTATCGCCCAGCTTCAATCCCAGCCTCACGAATATGTAGCCCAGGAACAGGTCACTCTCTCCACCGCACCAGTTTGGGAAAACGGCCGCCTCAATTCCCGAAGTGTCGTCCTCCGAACCTATGTCCTTCACACCGATTCCGGCTGGGTCGCCATTCCCGGCGGTCTCGTCCGCGTTGCTGAAGCTGAAGGTACCGTTGTTTCCATGCAGCGCGGCGGACATAGCAAGGACGCCTGGGTGCTCTGGGATACTCCGGTCGACACCTTCAGCATGCTGCGCCCGCGCAATGAGCCCATAGAAATCCGCCGTATCCCCCGTGTCGTCCCCAGCAGTGTCGCTGACAACGTCTTCTGGCTCGGCCGCTACGCCGAACGCTCGGAAAACATCGCTCGCATCCTGCGCTCCATCGTCAATGGCATCCGGCGCGCCGAAACCTCGGAGCTCTCCAGCCTCATCCGCCTCCACGGCTGCCTCGGCCCCCGGCAAAGCAAACTCTCGCGCGCCAAACGCAGGCAGCCCGGTTTCTCCGATGTGGAGAAAGAGATGAAGTCCCTGCTCAGCGATCCCAAACGCTGGGATAGCCTGCCCCGGGCACTCAAGGAGATCGCCCGCATCGCCGGAAACGTCCGCGAACGGCTCTCCGCCGACATGATGCTGCTCATCGGCAAATTGCAGCACTCCATCGACGCTGAACCGAAAACCCCGCTCTTCGAATACCCATCCATGCTCACGTCCTGCCTGGAACTGCTTTCCGCCTTCAGCGGCATGGAACGCGAAAATATCAATCGCGGCTCCGGCTGGCTCTTCATGAGCCTTGGCCGACGTCTGGAACGCGCCATGTATCTCACCCGGCAACTCCGCGAGATTACTCATCCCCGCGCCCCTCACGACTGGGCCTTTCTCGATTGCCTGCTTGAAGTGCAGGACAGCTCCATGACCTATCGCACCCGTTACTACACCACCCTCCAGCCCCTCGCTGTCCTCGATGTCCTCATGGCCGACGAAACCAATCCCCGCTCCCTCGATTTCCAGCTCGATCATCTCGTCGCGCTCTACGCCCGACTACCCCGAAACGTTCCGGCCGATCTCGAAGCGATGCAGGAGGCCCTTGACCGTCTGCGCCACTTCGACCTGCGCGAAATCCGCTACTCCTGGCCCGAAAGCGAGCCGCGCGGTAAGGTAGCGAACGGTCTTGCTCCTATCGATACGTTTCTCAAGGAACTCGAGACTCTGCTGCCTTCCTGGTCCAATAATCTATCCAGCAGATATTTCAGTCACGCTCGTACCCTGCCCATCAACATGGACCTATGAACTACAGGATCGCGCACCGCACTACTTACAAATACAAATACCCGGTCTCGGTCGGTGATCACGTTGCGTGCCTCAAACCCCGCACCTTCCCCAACCACGAGCTTTCGCACAGCCGTCTGACCATTCTTCCCACGCCCACCACGTCTACCGAACGGATCGACTATTACGGAAACACTCTCTGTTACTTTACGGTACAGGAGCCGCACAGGGAATTGATCGTCGAAGCGCGCAGCGAGGTCACAATTACCAGGCCCAGCCCCGTTTCGGAACCCTCAGTCCCATGGGAGGAAGCCGCCCGCCGCCTGCCTCTCGACCACTCGCCGGAAGGCCTCGAAGCCTTTCAATTCACCTTCGAATCGCCGCGCATCCGCCTGCGCTCCGACTACGCGGCCTACGCACTCGAATCCTTCACGCCCAACCGGCCTATCCGCGATGCCCTGATCGAGCTCACTACTCGTATCTATACCGATTTCAAATTCGATTCGAAGGTCACCACGGTCCGCACACCCGCAGAAGAAGTCTTCAAAAAGCGTCGCGGCGTCTGCCAGGATTTTGCCCACGTCCAGATCGCCTGCCTGCGCTCCATCCATCTCGCCGCTCGCTACGTCAGCGGCTATCTCCGCACGTATCCGCCGCCAGGCATGCCCCGTCTCATCGGTGCAGACGCATCCCACGCCTGGTTATCCGCATATTGTCCGGGAAGCGGCTGGCTCGATCTCGACCCCACCAACAATGTCGTGCCTAGCGACGGTCATGTCACCCTCGCTTGGGGCCGCGATTACAGCGACGTCAGCCCGCTGCGAGGCCTCATCCTCGGCGGCGGCGCACATACCCTGCGCGTCGCCGTCGACATGGAACCGTTAAGCTCCGACTAGTAATCCAAAAAGCAGCAGCTACCAGATGCCCTTATCGCTCCCGGTAATCTTCTGACCCACGGCTGCCGCCGTAGCCAGCCAGGGCAGCAGACTCAGCCGCGCACTGCTATGCAGCTCGCCCCGCTTCAGCAAGCCCGTCATCTGCGAACCATACAGCTTGGCCGACTGCGGCAGAATCGGTACCCGCAGGAACTCCTTGCGGAAGAACACGAGATCCCCGCCAAACCGTGCCGCCTCGCGCACAAACGCCGGCAAGTCCAGCCCCGTACCGCGATACTGCTTCACGTAATCCGACACGATCACCATGTAGGTCGCGACACCTTCCCAGATGCCCGCTGCCGTCGCCGACCTGCGCAGGTCCTCGTAGTCGACCATGTTCGCTTCCACCAGCCCGGCCGAATCGATAATGTCGCACAGCCGGAAGTAGAAGTGGCGATACATACGCTGCAGCGTCGAAATCATCAGTCGATCGGAAACCGCAGGCACTCGGAACTTCTGTCCATCCACCTGCACTTCGCGCGAGCGCTTCGCAATCGATGCCGCAATCACGATCTGCTCGCCCGTCTGCCCCAACCGGCTCATGTGAATCTCAACTGCTTCCGGTAAGCCCGGAATGTCGAAGTTCCACTTGCGCGCCAGCCGGTCTCCCCAGCTCCGCGCCGCCGTCGTCCCGCCAAACCGGCGATGCATCAGGTCGATCACCTGGTTTGAATCCGTGTTCGTATACAAGTCAAGATCGCTGCCCAGGTCCGGCCAGTGATCCAGTGACTTGATCACCGTCACATCCTTGCCTTCCTCATCGAACGCCGCACAGATCGGCTTCAGGAACGACATCGCCACCTGGATCCGCGAACGTTCCGCCGCAAGCGCCGTCTCCGCCCATCCCGTACGAACAGTGTCCCCGGCCGCCTTCGTCAGGAGCAGGAAGACTTCCATCGCCCGCACAATCACGTGGTTCGAGCTGGCCAGGGCCGCCAGGTTGTCGAACTCTTCACGATCCAGCTGTACCAGCGTCGGATCGATCGCAGCCGTATTGGGCGTTCCACCAACCACCTGGCCCGGTGGCAGCAGCAAACGCGAAAGAATGGTTAATGATTTCTGATCAGCGGACAAAGCACTCGGGGTCGGCATATAGGCAGCGATTCTCTTTAAAAGTGGATTAGGTTTTCAAAATTGCTACTGTGGATTCGCCGGTGGCGGAACCGTCGCCGGCACATCCGTAGTTGCTCCCGCCGGCGGCGCCTCTGTCGGCGCTGCTTCTACAGGAGGAGTCTTCGGCACCTCGACCGGCGTATTGTCACGCCGTCTCAGCACAGACGGCGCAGCCTGCCGGCGTCGGGCTTCCCGCAGCTGGTCCAGCTTGCCATCAATCTTCTGGTCACTATCCGTCGCCAGCGCCACCAGTTGCTTGCCCTGTGCGTCCGTCACCGTCGACAAACCGACTCGCGCCTTGGCATCGTCCGCCTGCTGCGCCCGCGCGTAGAAGGCCTGCGCCGTTTCCGGGTCGCCGTCCCGCTCTGACACGTAGCCGACATTGTTCAGCGTGAACGCACTCTCCGGGTTCAGGGCGTAAGCCTCCACAAAGTCCTTGCGCGCCGCCTGCCAGTCGTTGCGATTCACCTCGGACACGCCACGCATCGACAGCATGGTCGCCCGAGCCTGCTTATCGCCCTCATCCTTGATCTTCTTGTCCAGCAGCCGTGCACTCTCTGCCGCCATCTCGCTGACGGACTTGCCGCGCCACGACTTTTTCTGCGTAATCACCACCGGCTCAGCCGAATGCGCCCCGGCAGCCTGGTTGTAGTACTTCATCGCCGCTTCGTAGTCGCCATTCGCTTCCTCGGCCACGCCCAGGTTATTCAGCGTAAAGATGTTCTGCGGATCCAGCTTCAACGTCTCCTGCAGCAGCGCTTCTGCCTCGATATTCCGGTCCTGCCCCAGCATGCCGATCGCCTCGACGTTCATGCGGTTCACCCGCATGGGCACATCCTTCAGCCCGTTCAGCGCCGCCATCATCGGCTGGCCTTCCAGCTGTTTCGCATTGCTCCGGTCAATCGCAGCATCGCCACCCTGCGCCGCAGCCAGCTTGTAAAACTTCTGCGCCCGCTCCAGTTCGCCCTGCAGCTCGGAGATGTACCCCAGGTTATTCAAAGTGAACGGATCACCCGGGTCATACAGGTAAGCCTTGTAGAACAGCCCCTCGGCCTTCTCGTACTGCTGCTTCCGCACCGCATCTACACCCTCGCGGT
Source organism: uncultured Acetobacteraceae bacterium (assembly GCA_964657345.1). GTDB lineage: Bacteria > Acidobacteriota > Terriglobia > Terriglobales > Acidobacteriaceae. Next base: position 10,253 of record CAZZVA010000105.1, read on the forward strand.
TCAGCTTCTGCACCGGCGTGGCATGGCTGCCCTTTGGTAAAGTGACCCTGAGATCCTTGGCCAGACTCACCTGGCATCCCCAGCTTGCAAGCAAAGCAGCCGTTACCAATACTCTTGTTTTTATATTCGGCATTCGTTGTTTTTCACCCTCCGAATCAGCCCGCCACATTCGGGTCATTCGGGTCTGTACCTACGATGAACGATACTGGAAAGCGTTGCTGGCTTCTCTCGAGATTTCCGCCTGGAACAGTTACCACGGGCGGCTGAGATTAGCTGAAAGTCATCAAACGGCTGCAGAAAAGTTAATTTACTAGTCAAGGATGTCCTGAATGCTTCATTATCTCGCAGTTATCGTCATTGGCAGCACGATAACTGCACTGGCTTCTGCTCCCGGTACGACTCCCGCTACCCCGGTTCAGCCTTCCCTCGCCTCGACTCCCGGCACGACTCAACCGGCCCAGGCTCAGGACCCCGACGTCAAGGCACCTGGCCTCCCCCCACTCCCGCCACGGCCAAAAGGGAAGAGCACAGTCATGGGCGGCATCATCCGCAGCGTAGACACGGTCCGCGACCAGCTCACGCTCCGCGTTTACGGCAATGGTGGTCGTCCTATCAAAATTCTTTTTGATGAGCGCACCAAGGTATTCAAGGACGGCGCCAAAATCAACCTGCGCGACCTCCGTCCCGACGATCACGCTACAGTGGAAACGGTCCTCGACGGCACCACGGTCTTCGCCGTTACCATCCACATGCTCACGAAGCAGCCTGAAGGAGACAGCCAGGGTAAAGTCCTCGACTTCAATCCCGGGACCGGCGACCTCACCCTCAGCGACTCCCTCTCCCAGGAACCCATCAAACTGCGCGTCTCCCCCGGCACACCGGTCGTCCGCGAAGGCCAGGCAGGCCGACCCTCGGGCGGAGGAGATCAGGGAGCTCCCGGCACCCTCTCT
>CAZZVA010000106.1:0-11197 GCA_964657345.1 uncultured Acetobacteraceae bacterium
TCGAGGCCGCGCTGCGCATGATGAAAACCAGCGACGAGCGGCGCGCCACGGTCAATGATCGACCCACCATCTTCTTTCACATCGTCGGCAATCCGGACGCCAAAGCGAAGGATCTGGACGAGCGCGCCATGCAGGCCGTGAACGGCACCATGGCGCTGGACGAAGAAACAGGCGAACTGGTGGACCTGAGTGTGAAGACCGATAAAGACGTGAAGATTGCTGGCGGCCTGGTCGGCGATCTGCACAAAGGCTTTCTGCTGCACGTGCGGCAGGCGCCGCAGCCGGACGGCATCTGGCTCACCGAACTCGCCGAAGGATCCGGTGACGCGCGGGCAGCACTCTTCTTCCATCCCTACTTCCACTTCAAACAGCAGATCAGCGGCTGCCAGCTCTACACCGTGGACGCGACGACAAAGACGAAGACACCGGGAAAGTAGCATCGTCGCTCTTCCAGCCTGTGAAAGACTGGAGGTATGCCGAATGAGAAAAAGCCGCGCAGCCGCGAGCGCGAGAGCTCCAGCCGCCCCTCCAGAAAACCTGGTCGCAGTGATGTCCCGAAGGGACCCCGCGCCCGGACCATCGATCGGCCCACGAATCCTTATGCGTCCCGACCGGGCGTGAAGTCCGGTCCAGCGGAAGAAGCTTCCGCCCGATCCAGTGAAGCATTCAAAAAGCGCACTCCGGAAAGGCGTCCTCCCCTTGACAGCTCGTTCCGTGCCTTGCAGGATCGCAAACCGGTAGTGCGCAAATCGGCGGACAGTGCGCGGCCATCGTTCGAACGCAAGGATCGCCCGCGTCCCCAGCATTCGGAGAGGCCTTCCGGCACATCTTCGGCACGTCCTGCTCGCACCTTCAACACCCGGCCCGAACGTCCTCGCCGCGAAGAGCGCGAGCCAGCCTCGTCCTTCCAGCTGAAAGGTCCCGGAGCAGTGATTTCCCGCCGCGCAGCAGACAGGATCCGTGCCGGCCACGTGTGGGTGTACGCGTCCGATGTCGAGCAGCTCGATGCAGCCGGTCAGCCGCTCGTCACCGTGGTCGACGGCCGCGGCATCCCTCTCGGCACTGCGCTGTATTCAGCTGCTTCGCAGATTGCGCTGCGCCTGGTATCGCCCGACATCCTCAAGCATGAGCAATGGCTGGCACTGCTCTCGGATCGCCTCCGCGCGTCCATCCAGCGACGTCGCGAGATGCTGCCCACCGACACCACACAGAATGACGCCATGCGGATATGCTTCAGCGAAGGCGATGCACTGCCGGGCGTTGTCATCGACAAATATGGCGAGCTGCTCATCGTCCAGTTGCTGGCCGCCGGGCTGGATCATACCGACGTCCGCGAGACCATCGTCAACGTGCTTCGCGATGAACTTGCCCCGGCGACCATCGTCGAGCGCCCCGACCCGCGCATTCGCGAGCTGGAACAACTTGCTGCTCCGTCGCTGGAGCCGCTGTATGCGCGCGACCCTGCCTCCCCGCTGCTTCAGACACAATTTCGCCTGAACGGCCTCACCTTCCATTACGACTCCAGTGCCGGCCAGAAGACCGGCGCCTTCCTCGACCAGAGCCGCAACTATGCTGCAGCTGAACGCTACGCGCATGGCGAAGCACTGGACGTCTGTACCTACCAGGGCGGCTTCGCCATGCACCTGGCGCGGCAATGCAGCAAGGTCACAGGTGTGGATGTTTCGCGGGCCGGTCTCGAAGTCGCAGAACGCAATCTCGAAGCCAACCGCCCGCTGCTGAAGGGCGATGTCGACTGGGTGGAAGCCAACGCCTTCGAGCTGATGCGCGAGTGGAGCGACGCCGGCTCGCAGTACGACACCATCGTGCTCGATCCCCCGGCCTTTGCAAAGACCAAACGCGCTGCCGAGAATGCTGTCCGCGGGTACAAGGAACTGACACTGCGAGCGTTGAAGATGCTGCGGCCGGGTGGGATCCTGGTTACCTGCTCCTGCTCGCACCACGTGCCGCTGGCCGAGTTCACGCAGGTCACTGCAGCCGCAGCAGTCGATGCCGGAAGACGCGTGCAGCTGCTGGAACGTCATGGGGCCGCGCCGGATCATCCGCACATCCTGTCCGTTCCCGAGACGGAATATCTGAAGTGCCTGATCCTGCGGGTGGACTGATCGCGCGAAAGCTTTCGGCTGTCAGCATCATTCCGCTATGCTGCTCTGCATGAGCGATCTTCCCCATGAGCCGAGGGATCTTCGATCCAGTGACCCGCAGCCGGACCTCCGGTTGAATGAGTTCGCCGAAGCCTCGGCAGCCACCTCGGTCGAGTCGGAGCTCGATGCGGCTCCGGGTTCCGGCCACTCCGGCCCCGTCCGCAAAGCAGCGCTTGCGTTCATCCTCATCACCGTCACGCTCGATATGCTGGCGCTCGGCATGATCGCGCCAGTCCTCCCGCGCCTCATCGAAAGTTTCCTCGGCGGCAGTGCTGTCAACACGGCACGCATGCTCGGCCTCTTCGGCACCGTCTGGGCGCTGATGCAATTCCTGGCGTCGCCGCTGTTGGGTTCACTGTCCGACCGGTTCGGGCGTCGGCCGGTCATCCTGATCTCGAACTTCGGCCTCGGCTTCGACTATTTCCTGATGGCGCTTGCGCCTTCACTGCCATGGCTGTTCGTGGGTCGGCTCATCTCCGGAATCACCTCGGCAACCGTACCCACGGCCCTCGCCTACATCTCCGACGTCACACCGCCGGAAAAGCGTGCCGTCGCCTTCGGGCAGATCAGCGCAGCCTTCGGCATCGGCTTTGTCATCGGTCCGGCGCTTGGCGGTCTGCTGGGGAACACCAACCCGCGCCTGCCATTCTGGGTCGCCGGCTGCCTCAGTGTCGCGAATGCGGTCTACGGCATTTTCGTTCTGCCGGAGTCGCTCGCACCCGAGCATCGAGGCGTCTTCTCGCTCAAGCGTGCCAACCCGCTGGGCTCGCTCAGCCTGTTGCGTCGCCACACTTCCGTCCTGCAATTGTCTGCCGTGCTGTTTCTCACCTACGTTGCGCACCAGGTGCTCACCAGTGTGTACGTCCTCTATGCCGATTACCGCTATCACTGGAGCGACCGCACAGTAGGCATCTCGCTTGCGGTCGTCGGCCTCTTCGCCGGCATTGTCGGTGCAGGACTGGTGAAGCCGGCCAAGGCCAGGCTCGGCGAGCGGGGCGCGATGCTCACCGGCCTCGTCTTCGGTACCATCGGCTTCGCCATCTTTGGCCTGTCGAATACCGGCCTGCTCTTCTGGTTCGGCATTCCCATCATGAATCTCTGGTCCCTGACTGGTCCGGCAGCGCAGAGTTTCCTCAGCCGCTTTGTCGATCGATCCGAGCAGGGCCAGCTGCAGGGCGCCATCAACAGCATGCGCGGAATCGCCGGGCTCATCGGACCCGGTCTCTTCACTCTGGTCTTCAGCGCTGCAATCGCACCTGGCCGCGGATGGCGGCTGCCCGGTGCGCCCTTCTACCTGGCTGCTGCTATCCTCGCTGCTTCAATTCCTCTCGCTGCTCTTGCCACCCGCAATAAAGCCGAAACAACCTGAGATCCGCCCCCAGCCAAACTACAATCGTGGCAATGGTGGATAGCGCGCTCTCGACACAAAGGCTCTGGTTGTACTTCGCTGCCTTTCTCGCGGGCAACCTGAACGCCGTGGCCGGCGGCGGATCCTTTCTTTCCTTCCCGGCAGTTTTAGGACTTGGCGTGCTGCCCATCCAGGCCAATGCCACCAACACCGTGGCCCTGTGGCCAGGCCAGCTCACCTCGATCGCCGGGTACCGGCAGGACCTCCGCATGAACAAGCGGCTGCTGCTTCCTGTCATTGCCGCGTCACTCGCAGGCGGCCTGGCAGGCGCGGTCATCCTGTTGCACACCAGGCAGAACACCTTCCTGAAGCTGGTTCCATGGCTGCTGCTGGTTGCGGCGTTGTTATTTGCCGCCAGCGGCTCGATCGCGAAGAGAATCGCGAAACGCGCTGTCGAACACGGCCACCGCGATACACCCTCCTTTGTTCCGCTCTCGCTCGGAATCGCCTTTGTCTGCATCTACATTGGCTACTTCGGCGCCGGTGCCGGCTTTCTCATCATGTCGGTACTGGCTATCTTCGGTATCGAGAACGTCCGCCACATCAACGCATTGAAGGTCGTCTCGACCACCATGGCGAACGGGATCGCCGTCGTCACCTTCATCTTCGGGCGCCAGGTCATCTGGCGGGACTGCCTGTTCATGATGGTCACAGCAGCCATTGGCGGCTACTGCGGCGCCCGCTATTCGCGGCGCCTCAACCCTGCCATCATGCGGGCGCTGGTCGTGGCCCTGGGACTGGGAATGTCCGCCTATTTTTTCTGGCGACAATATCGCTGATTCCGGGTCTGCACAGGAAGAAGTAAACTTGAACGACACACCATGAAGAGCAGGGTATGAGTCACGAAGGTATCCGCATCGTCGGAGAAGAAGAAGCGCGGCGCCGGGACCGCGAGTACCAGGACCTGCCCAAAGAGGCGACTGAGCCGACCCGCGTCAAGGTACACAAGACCGAAGGCACCGGCATGGACATCGACTGGAAGGACGGCCATCGCAGCTCCTGGAACTTCCGCTGGCTGCGCGATGCCTGCCCCTGCGCCACCTGCGTCGAAGCGCGCGAGCAGGACGGACGCGAGCCGGGCATGCCGAAAGCCGCCCCCGCAAACCTGCTGCCGCTGTACCAGGATCCGCCGCGACCGTTCACAGTAACTCCCACTGGGCGCTATGCCATTGCCTTCGGCTGGAACGACGGACACACCAGTGGTATTTATTCATGGGATTATCTGCGCCGCCACTGCGTGTGTGCCGAGTGTTCGGGCAGGAGACAGTAAGTCCGCAGGGGACGAACAGGGTCGTCTCCCTGACGCCAAGGTGGTGCTTTCGGGGCACACCCACCGGCTGGTAATGCCACTTGCGTTAGGCTCTATCCCCGTTTATTTGAATGCCTTGCGGGAATCTTTCACAGTAATGTAGTGATGCGGCGCCAGATAACAGACGGCCCACGACAGGTAGAGTACTTGAGGCTCCCCCCGTTGACTCAGCGTCATCCACATTCCGGAGCAGAACCGCAGGCCCTGCAGAGCTTTCCGGAGAGCGACGCACAGCGCGCCCCGCTGTTTACGTTTATCCAGGCTGTCCTGACTGCGCTTGCCGTCATCCTGCTCTTACTGAGTCTTCCCGCCCACGGTGAGAGCTACACTTTCCACGCTTACGACAAGCCGGAAGGCCTGGAGAATCTCGATCTCTATTCCCTGATCCAGGACCAGTCCGGTCAATTGTGGATGGGCACGCAGAACGGCCTCTACCGCTTCGATGGCGCTCACATCACCCGCGTCAAAAGCTTTGAGGGAAGTGAAGTCCCGCAGATCACTGCGGTCACCGAAGACAGCTCTGCCCGGCTCTGGATTACCAGTTTTCACCAGGTGCGCTACCGCGATGCATCGGGCATGCACGATCCGAAACTGCCCGGCTTTGGCGCCGACAAGAGCACCTCTACGGCACTCGCCACTTTTCCCGAAGATCGCAATCAGGTCTTTCTGCTCGCCGATCAGACGCTCTTCCGCATTACCACTCCGGATTCCGGCGCCACCTGGCAGGAAGAACGGGTCCTGTCGCCCCAGCTTCTGCAGCAGCACCCGGAACTCACCAGCCTGGAAAGTCTGGCAGCCTTCGGTGGCCATCGGGGTGAGCCAGGCTCGCGGACGCTCTGGATGGCATGTGGCAAAAAACTCTGCGAACTCTCGCCGGACAACGGCTCGGTACAAGTCTGGGGAAGTAAAGAGGGTATCCCTGAGGATGACTGGAAGCTGGTCATACGGGATCGTGAAGGCAACCTGTGGGCCCGCAGTACCCAGCACCTGGCCCGTCTGCCACGAGGCTCGGCTCACTTTCTTCCCGTAGAAGAAGGGCTTACGGCCAAGCTCCTGGACCTGCGTCAACCTTCGCTGGCGGAAGACCCGCAGGGCCGCATGCTCATCAATCTGACCGACGGTATTGCCCGCCGCGAAGGGGACGCCTGGCATGTGTTCGGCAATGCCAATGGCCTGCCCCCGCATATCGCGTCGCACTTCCTGTTCGATCAGCAGGGTTCGTTCTGGTTCTCGGTCGATGGTCATGGTGTCCGCAGATGGCTGGGCTATGACAACTGGCAGAGCTGGACCGCGCGCGACGGTTTCAATGTAGGCACTGTGTGGGCCCTGGATCAGGACCGCAACGGAACCATGTGGGCAACCGGCGAACTGGGCGTGCAGGGCCTGGCCTCGTCCACGGCAACCTGGCGGCCCCTCGATCCCTCCCGCTCGCTGCGCCAGGCCCAGGCGGTACTGGTCGACAGGCGCGGACACATCTGGGTCGCGCTGGCGACCGGCCTGCTGCTGGACTACGACACTGTCACCCACCTGGGCCGGGAAGTAGCCCGGACCGAAGGCCTGAGCGCGCTGCTCCAGGACTCTGCCGGAAACATCTGGGTAGGCGGCAATAAGCAGCTCTATCATCTGGATGAAAGCACCCGCTATACCCGCCTTGAGAAAGAGTGGCAGGGCAAGCCGCTGAACATCGGCGGCATCTCGGAAATCAAGTCTGCGCCGAATGGCCTGGTGTATTTCTCCGGAGAGAAGGGGCTTTTCCAGGTGGACCCCTCCGGCAGCCAGGGTGTGCAGCAGATCCAACTGCCTGCCGGTATTCATCTGCCGACGCTGACTCCCATGGCTGTCGGCAAGGATGGAACGATCTGGACTGAGGGCGAAGCCACCCCGCTGCTTCACCTCCGGGTCCACGGTACGACGGCTGATCTGATCGAGCGCTTCGGCGTTCCAACCATTTCGTCGCTGGCCGTCTGGCAGCTTTCCGTCGATCACCGGGGCTGGCTCTGGGTCGGCACCGACCGCGGTATCGATGTCTTCGACGGCCAGCGATGGGTCGGCCTCTCGACTGAAGATGGCCTGGTCTATGACGACCTGGACAGCGATTCTTTTCACGAGGCCAGGGACGGCTCGATCTGGCTCGGCACCACGGGTGGTCTGTCCCGCCTGGTAAGGCCCGAGGAAATCTTCCGCAATGATCCTCTTGCCGTGCGTATCGACGGCGTTCGCATGGGCTCCACCAGTCTCGAGTTGAAGAGTGTGACGAAAGTCGCCTGGAACAATCGCGGCGCGCTATCGCTCGACCTCGGTATCTCCAATCCTTCCCGCGCCAACGTGGTGAGCTATCGCTACCGCATGGAAGGCCTGGAAAATGAGTGGCAGGATACGAATGAACGGCAGATCCACTTTTCCGGTCTGCCTCCCGGCCGCTATCGTTTGGCCGTAATGGCCGTCGACAGCCAGCGTCACCAGCAATCGGCGCCGGTGTATGTGCAGTTCCGGCTCATGCCGCCATGGTGGAGGACCGGCTGGTTTCTCTCGGGCGTAGCGATCCTGCTTGCCTGCCTGGTGGGACTCGCTTCCTGGTGGCGTGTCGGTGCTCTCATTGCGCAGCAGCAGCATCTCGAAGAGCTGGTGCGCGAACGGACGCATCAGCTGGAACTCGAAAAGAAAGAACTGATCGAGGCCAGGCTCGCTCTGGTCGAACAGGCCAGCCGCGATGGACTCACCGGTCTGCTCAATCGCTCCGCCATCTTTGACGTCCTGACGGCTGAAATCATGTACGCCACGGAAAAGAACACGCCTCTCGCCATCGTGCTGGCCGACCTCGATCATTTCAAACGTATCAATGACACGTACGGTCACCAGATTGGCGATGCCGTGCTGCGTGAATGTGCCCGCCGCTTCGGCCTCGCAACCCGTCCGACGGACTACATCGGCCGCTACGGCGGAGAAGAACTTCTACTCGTCATGCCGGGCCTCTCGCCTGAAAATTCCATGGAGCGCCTCGAAAATCTTCGCGCCACCATCGCGCACGAAATGTTCGACTGCGAAGGCATCGGCCTGCCTGTGACCTGCTCCTTCGGCGTGGCCTGGGTCGATGACAACATCCGCAGCATCAAGCCATTGATCGCGATCGCAGACCAGGCGCTGTACACCGCAAAGACCCGTGGACGCAATCGCGTGGAGACCTTCGCAACGGCATCCACCGGCCTTTTCTTTCCGGATGGTTCAGGACCGCTGCTGGCCCTCGAGCAATAGCCCGATCCTTATCGGCTCGTGAACATCAACTCCGCCCCGGCCTGACTCTCCGGAATCACCGCATGCACACTGTGAGACCCAGCATCGACGCTTGCATGCAACGGCTGGGTGGATCCCTTCAGCACAGCCGTCGCCCGCGCTCCCTGCCATCCATAGACCACGACGTCAACCTGCTTCCACCACGGCGCGAAGTGACCTTCCCGCGGACCCACCCTGACCGTCACGCCGCTATCTGTCACGGTGCAGGCATATTGCAGACGCAGGTACTCGCCCTGTTTGTAACGAAAGCTGTGTCCATCATCCAGGTACATGCTGCCCTCGCATCGTGATCCCGGATACACCCTGACTTCCAGCGGTCCGCCCGGCACCTCTTCCGTACTCTGCGTCACCGCCTGCATTGGAAGGATCGCGCCACTGCGCACAAACACTGGCAGCTGATCGAGCTTCGGCTCAATCAGCGACGCTTCGATCGCCTTCATCGCTTCCTTCATTGCGGGCGATTGCAGCGTGGTGCCGTCCGGAGAAGCCTGCGACGCGGCCGTCAGCTCCGCCAGCGATGGCGCCTTCGGCACTCTCGCGCCCGTCCAGAAGTCAAACCAGCCTTCACCCGGCAGAGTCGGCGCATACTTGTCCACCATGTCAGGATAGGGCGGCATCGCGATCAACAAATCAGGGCCCAGCATGAATTCGCCGGCTGCATCGAGATCGATCGGATGGCCGTCTTTGGCCTCCTTCGGAAACTCCAGGAACAGCGGCCGCATCAATGGCAGCCCGGTTCGCGATGTCTCTTCTGCCTGCGTGTAGATATAGGGAAGCAGCCGATACCGCGTTTCGATGAAGCGGCGGCGTACCGCTTCCGGCTGCGACCCGTTCACCCACACCTCCTGCGGGTTGGTGCCCTTGGACGAATGGTCGCGATCGATCGGATGAAACGCCGCCACCTCGAGCCACTTGGTCAGCAGGTCAGGCTGCGGCGAGCCGGCGAAGCCGCCCACGTCGGCTCCTGCAAACGCGAACCCGCTGAGCCCGAGATTGACCAGCATCGGCGTCGTCATCCGCAGGTGGTTCCAGGTGCTGGAATTGTCGCCGGTCCAGGTCACCGCATACCGCTGGCCGCCGGCATATGAAGCTCGCGTCATCACGAACGGCCGGCTGTCCGGATCCAGCTTCAGCACGCCTTCGTAGGTAGCCCGCGAGTTCTGCATCCCGAAGACATTGTGGATCTCTCTGTGACTCGCCGTCCTCGCCGCGAACCCCGTGCCGTCCACCCGATGAACCGTGTCCAGCGGCATCGTCTTGCCTGGACCATTGAAGACCGAAGGCTCATTCATGTCATTCCAGAAGCCCGCAAATCCGTCCTTCACGAAGTCCTTGTAATTGGTGCCCCACCACTCACGGCTCGCCTGGTGCGTGAAATCCGGAAAGACACTGTTACCCGGCCACACTACGCCGACAAACGTCGACCCATCCGGCTTCTTGACGAAGGCATCCGCAGCGACGCCTGTGTCATAAGGCGCGTAGCCCTGCCCGGGAGCGTCGGCAACATGCAGATCAGTGATCGCAATCGTGTGCAGGTGCAGCGCCTTCATATCCGCGACGAACTTCGGCATATCCGGAAAGCCGACCGGGTCGACGGTGAAGGGACGGTTCTTGTACTGATAGTCGATGTCCAGCCAAAGGACATCCGCAGGAATCTTGTCCTTGCGCAAACGGTTCGCCACCTCCCGCGCAACACTCTCCGGCGCATAACTGTATCGGCTTTGCTGAAAGCCCAGCGACCACAGCGGCGGCAACGGCGATGGCCCCGTCAACCACGCATAGGCCTCGACCACCTTCTTCGGTTCCGGTCCAAACAGGAAGTAGTAGTCCAGCGGACCGCCATCCGAACTGAACGAAAAGCTGTCACGCTGGCCGCTGCCGAAATCGAAGCTGCTGCGCCAGGTATTGTCGAGAAAGATCCCGTAGTACTGCCCGGAACGTTCTCCCAGGAAGAAGGGAATCGTTTTGTAGATCGGATCCGAAGATTCCTGAAAGCCAAAGGCATCAGTGTTCCAGTTGTTGAACACCTCGCCCCGGCGGTCGAGCGGCCCCGTCTTGTCGCCCAGTCCAAAGAAATGCTCATCGGTGCGAAGCGCCTTCGACACGTGGAACTCACCCCCCTGGGCATCGCGTCTGCCGACGAACTCCACCGGCCGCCCCGGCGTGTCTTCATTGATGACATTGCCGCTTAGATCTTCGATCACTAGCCGCAGCGGTGCTCGCTCGATGCGAACCTTCATCGTCGCTGTTTGAAAGGTGATCTCAACAGGTCCGATCTCCGCATGCACCGGTATACCAGCCGTGCGCGCTTCGGGCAGCACCGCCCAGCTCGCATCCTCCGGCAGCTTGCCATCAGGAGCGATGCGAATGCGCAGAACGTCCTCCCGGCTCGCATCGACCCTCAGGATCGCTGCGCCTGCATGCACTTCGACACCAGAAGCCAGCGCACGCACATCGGTCACATCGCCGAGTTGTGTGAGCTTCGCACCCGCCTGCGCAGCATTGGTCGCTGGCGAAGCCGGAGATTGCGACGGCTGCAGTCCGGTCTCACGCGATGGCGAAGGCTCCTGCGGCTTCGGCGCCGGCACAGTCGACTGTGCGAATCCACTTTGCTGACAGGAAAGAAGAACCGAAGTAAAGCCCAGGACCGCAGCCCGCAGGTGATTCCGCATGAGTCATGCTCCTCGAAACATTGCTATCCGAGGGTACATGCACAAAGCTTTCCCGCACTGGATCACGTCGCACTTATTTGCACTCCCGAACTCAAACCTCCCACAGACCGTCTTTTAGACTGCGCACCAACGGCATATCTATTGGCCGGCCGAACTGCATTCGATCTGAGATGAGAACAAGAGGCGCACGCGGGGCTTCGACCTGAGCGCGATGTGAATCGAAGCAAGTGCCCAACATCATGTCTGCTGCTTGAGCCGCGCAAAGTATTCGAGTTCAGGCCAATAAAGACCAGCAGACCTTGGAGCACCGGGAGGGAATTGAACCCTCGAATATTGGTTTTGCAGACCAACGCGT
>CAZZVA010000107.1:0-11152 GCA_964657345.1 uncultured Acetobacteraceae bacterium
AACCAGGGCAGGCGCGCAGCGTAGCATTGCTCGAGCAAGAAACAACGCTGGGTTGAAACGGAAGAATCTTCCGATCTTTCTCCACAACAGGTACGTCTGTGGCAACACCACAATCAGCAGCGCCAGCGTGATGCCGCCTAGGCCAAGTCTCTTCCCGAGATATAAGGCCAGCCCGAGGTTCGCAAGACCCTGAGTAAAGGCGGTAATAGTCAGCAATCGCATCCACCCCAGTACAAACGAATAGACGATAGCAACTCGCTGAATGGCGATGACCACGCAAAAAGAACCCAGAGTCACACTAAGAAGAGTCCCCGCATACTGCTGGGCACCTACCCATGACACGACAAGATCGCGATTGAAGAGAATGACGCCAGTCGCCAGCGGAAGCGACAACAGTATCAGGAAGCGCGTCAGCCGCATCAACGCCAGCTTAAGTCGTTCAAGATCATTCCGGCCCCATAATTCATTGATCGCCGGGGTCGCACTGTCCGACAACCGCAGAATCATGTTGTAGGCCGTCATCGTCGGCATCTGCGAGGTGTAATACGTGCTCGCTACAGCGGCCCCGCTGGTCATGCCGGCAAGCGTATTACCAGAGCTGAACACCAGCATGTTTCCAACGTTCAGAAACATTGCGTGGCCGCCAAAACCCACCATCTCGCGCAGCAGGGCCGGCTCAGGAATGCCCCACGACGGCATCAGCGTCGGATTCAGCTTTTTAAAGCGAATGCGATACAGGAACATCCCCGCAGCTTCGACGATGGTTCCCGATAGCATCAGTCCAAATAGACCTCCGCCTAGAAGTACGAAAATTAGGGAGGCCACGGCACGTGAGGCCCCCAGCAGGGTGCCGATCAGGTTGGTCGCTGCCAGATCCTGTGTCGCCACGGAGGCATTCAGGTACGCCGCCAGGGGTGTTCGAAAGATTGACCAGACCGCGATGACATACAACGCTTCCTTCGCCTGGTGCGCGATTCCCGGAGAGAGATGAAACAGCCGGCTGATAAAAAGACTGAAAATAACAGTCAAGCCCGCAAACACCGTATTCGTAATCAGCAGCAGTGTGCGCGCCGTGGTGAAGACATGTCGGAAACGCGCGCCGCCGTCGGCGAGACCGATCGACTGTCCGAGAAAACGCTCCAGTGACCAGGAATGCGCGATATCTACCAGCGCAAGAAAGCTAAGCGTCTGCATGATCGCCGCATAAGCGCCCAGTGCTTCGCGCCCCGCAACCCTGAGCACGATCGGCGCCAGCAGCGCCTGCACCACGATCTGCGAGGCATACTGAAGAATACTGGTGAGAAACCCGTTGGCTGCACGGCCGCTGCGACTCATGCGTGTGTGTTCTTCTTCATCCCGTCACGCGCCTCGGACGTCCCTGGATTAGCCGAGAAATACAGCCACTGCTGCGTCAGTGTAACCCACCACCCCATACATCTCGAGACAGCACTGAACGCGCGTTACATCTTGTAGCGGCCCAGGTCCTCATCGTTGAGACCTTCCAGCCATCTCCGCAGTTCTTCAGGGGTAGTATCGGTCGCGGCCGGCGCCAGCTTCGCGACGCGGAGCACATCTTCACTCACATAAATCGGGCAATCGCACCGCAATGCAAGAGCGATTGCATCCGAAGGTCTCGCGTCCAGTGTCACCGTCTCATTATCCTGGCGGAGCCAGATCACTGCGTAAAACGTATCGTTGCGTAACTCGTTGACGACCACCTTCTCGACCGTGGCATTCAATCCCTGGATCAGGTTGCGGGCGAGGTCATGCGTCATAGGCCGGGGCGTCGTGGTCTTCTCAATCTCGAGAGCGATCGCATTCGCTTCGTACAGGCCCACCCATATCGGCAGCACCACGTCGCTGGTCAGATCTTTCAGGATCACGATCGGCATACTGGTCGAAGGGTCCATCACCAGCCCTCGAATCTTCATCTCGACGTCCATGTCTACATCCTAGGCGATGGATTCGCCAACCAGGCTGTTGGGAAAACTTTGAGTTACTTTCACCGGCCAGTAACTGCCCGGAGAAGGCAGAATCGGTCCCGCAACACTGAAGTTGACCGTGATATTTTCAGGATTCTTTCCAAACACCTGTCCGCGCGCGGCATTATGGCCTTCCACTGCCACTTCCATAATCTCGCCCACGCGCCGCCCATAGTTGATTCGCTGAATCTCGCGCTGGCGGTCCATCAATTCCTGCAGGCGGCGGCTCTTCTCTTCATCGGAAATCACGTCCGGCATATCCAGGGAAGGTGTGTTGGGCCGAGCGGAATACTTGAAGGCGAAGACCGCGTCATACTGTACCTCTTCCAGCAGTGTCATCGTCTGTTCGAACTCTGCCGGCGTCTCGCCTGGGAATCCCACGATGATATCCGTGGTCATACTGATAGACCGCGCCGCCGCTTTCATCCACGATATCCGCTCAAGATATTGCTCGCGCGTATACTCGCGATTCATTGCATGCAGAACCTTCGAAGAGCCACTCTGCACCGGCAGGTGTACGTGGTTACACAAGGCAGGATAAGTTTCAATCGCTTCGACAATGTCCCTGGAAAAGTGGCGCGGGTGAGAGGTCGTAAATCGAACCCGGCGAATACCCTCAATCTGCCCGACTGCTGCAAGCAATTCGGCGAAACTGCGCTTCCCTTCCGGATCGGAATAACTATTTACATTCTGACCCAGTAACTGGATCTCCGTATAGCCGGAATCCGCCATCCGCTTCGCTTCTTCCAGCACTGAAGAGGACGTACGGCTTCGCTCCTTGCCCCGCGTAAAAGGAACCACGCAGTACGCACAGAACTTGTCGCAACCCTCAATAATGGTGATATATCCGCGGTACTTATTGGATCGCGAGGTGAACTCGGTCTCGAAGGTCTCTTCAGTCTGCCGGTCATCCAGGCCCGTGATGCGAGTCTCACCCGCCTCCAGCCGACCGAGCATCTCCGGAAGTTTGCGATACGAGGCTGAACCGGAAACCAGCGAAACATAGGGAGCCCGCTCGAAAATCTTTTCGCCTTCCTGCTGCGCAACACAGCCCAGTACGGCAAACCGCTTGCCCTGCTTATACAGTTTCTTGTAGTCATTCAACCGGTTGAACACCTTCTGCTCTGCCTTATCGCGAATGGAGCAGGTGTTGTACAGGATCAGATCAGCCGCCTCTTCGGTTTGTACCTGGGCGTAGCCTTCATGTTCTAGTGTGCCAATGACTTTCTCTGAGTCATGCACATTCATCTGGCAGCCGAATGTCTCAAGGTAAAAACTTTTTGGACCCGGCTTATCAATCACTGACATGTTCTTGAGTATACCGCTGCAGTGAAAGCCTATTCACATCGCAACATCCTCGCCGCTCCCGGGCCTGGAAGCCAGCGGATCAGGCTGGCGACACCTTCTCTTCAGCAGGTGGGGTTGGGACACGGGCGCCACCCGGTGCCGCTGCTCCGCCTCCGTCTGTAACCTGGTAGATAACACTGTTCACCTCTGCACCCAGCAACAACATGAACCCCGTCAAGTAAAACCAGAGCAGCAGGATGATCACTGCTCCCAGCGAGCCGTACGTCACCGAGTAGTGGTTGAAATAGTGAAGGTAGGCGCGAAAAATACCAGAGACTCCCAGCCAGCCGAGAATCCCGACAGCCGACCCCGGCGTAATCCAGCGCCAGTCCACTCGCTTGATGTCTGGAGCGAAGTAGTAGACGACAGCAAATGTCAGGGACAACAGGAAAACCGCGATTGGCCACTGCACCAGTTTCCATAGAAAGGTGAGCCCGGCGCTCAACCCGATCTGCGCCGAGATAAACTCCACCAGGGCGCCGCCGTAAAAGAATGCGACCAGCGCCATCATGCCCAGAGTGACCACCACCACGGTCAGAATCATCGACGTTAGCGTGCTTTTCCACAATGGCCGCGTTTCTTTCACGCGGCATACTCCATTAAGTGTGTCCTGGACGGCAGACAGTCCGGAAGTTGCCGACCAGAAAGCAAACACTACGCCCAGCAGTGCTTTCCCTGCCGTACTCGAACGCAGGATTTCGGTAAACGTACTCGCGACCAGTGTGTAGGCGGCAGGTGGCAGGAAGGTCCCGAAGGAATCCAACAGATGTTCGCGTAAATGGCTGTGTGAGCCCGCAATCAAGCCGATCAGCGATGAGATAAAAATCAGACCCGGAAAGAGCGACAGAAAGAAGTAATACGACAACTGGGCCGATCGCCCGGTGAGGTCATCTTCCAGGATGCGTTCCCACGTAAAACCGGCTATCTGTTTGATCGACCTTCCTCCCAATGACCACAGGGAGGGGCGCAAACGGCGATCCTCTCTCGACGCTGAATAGCCCAACGTCTTTAACAGAACAGATTTGTTCATCTTCGCGGCTCATCGGGGCCTTCTTCCAGAAGCTTGAAGTTCTCAAGGATGAACTGCTTGGCCCAAAGAGATGGATGTCGAACCAAGCCCTTTGTATGTCTGCTGATACGCGGAAGCAGCTTTCACCCTGTCACCTTTCCTCCCCGTTTCCCATCAGCACGTGCAATAGGGTTCAGCATCAGCCTGCGATCAGCGAGAAGATAACACTATCGGCGTGCAGCGCCTGCCAGAGCCAACGCAGGTCCCGCTCGTTGGAGCAGGCGTTCCACTAGCACCCTGTTAAACTAAAGCGTTGGGATGACTTGGTTGTTTCACATGCATCCCGAAGGAAAGGCACTCAAATGGCACACGGAGAACAGAACGGCAGCAGCAATGGTCACCAGTCTCAGGCACCCGCCCTCCGGCTCAAGGTAGGTCTGGCGGAGATGTTGAAGGGTGGGGTCATTATGGACGTCATCAATGTCGAGCAGGCGCAACTTGCCGAACGGGCCGGTGCTGTCGCAGTGATGGCGCTCGAACGCGTGCCCGCACAGATCCGTGCGGAAGGCGGCGTCGCCCGCATGTCGTCTCCAAAAATGATCCGTGAGATTATGGCCGCGGTCTCTATTCCGGTCATGGCGAAGTGTCGCATCGGCCATTTTGCCGAAGCCCAGGTGCTGCAGGAGATAGGTGTCGATTTCATTGATGAGTCTGAGGTTCTGACGCCCGCTGACGAAGCAAACCACATCGACAAGCATGCCTTCCGAACACCCTTTGTCTGTGGAGCCCGCGACCTTGGTGAAGCTCTTCGCCGCATCGCAGAAGGCGCCGCCATGATCCGCACCAAGGGGGAAGCCGGGACCGGCGACGTTGTCCATGCTGTCAAGCATATGCGACAGATCGTGAAAGAAATCCGTGCCCTTACCGTCCTCGGCGAGGATGAACTGTATGTCGCTGCCAAGGATCACCGCGCTCCCTACGAGCTTGTCTACATGGTGGCCAAGGCCGGTAAACTGCCGGTTCCCAACTTCTCGGCAGGCGGCATCGCGACCCCTGCAGACGCCGCCTTGGTTCGCCAGCTTGGCGCAGAAACAGTCTTCGTTGGTTCCGGAATTTTCATGAAGGACTCCTACACCTTCGCAGAGCCGGAAGAAGCAGAGAGCCGCGCCCGCGCCATCGTCCGCGCCTCCACCCATTACGACGATCCAAAAGTGCTGGCGGAAACCAGTGCGGAATGCTCCGGTGCGATGAAAGGCCTCGCCGTGGCCATGCTCGATAAAGACTCGATGATGCAGACGCGGGGTTGGTGATTTCGAGCTTTATGCTCCGATCACTGCCCGTCGCTTTTCAGCTTCCTTCGCAGGACTGCATGCTCTTCAGAGCCTGCAGTTCCCGCGCAGATTCGAATCACACCCCCGCATCCCCGTCATGACTTCTGCCCGTGCGACTCGCATCGGTGTCCTTGCCGTCCAGGGTGGCTACGACCTTCACGCCGCTGCCCTGCGCGATGTTGGCGCCGAACCCGTCTTGATCCGGCGTCCGGAGCAATTGAGCGATATCGCCGGTCTCATCATCCCCGGAGGTGAGTCGACCACGATCCTCAAGTTCCTGGAACGCGATAGTTTCTTTGAGACGCTACAGTCCTACTCTGCCTCCAGACCGACTTTCGGTACGTGTGCCGGATGCATCCTGCTGGCAAAGGAAGTCCTGAGTCCAAGGCAAACATCCCTCGGCCGCCTCGATGCAACCGTGGAAAGAAACGCCTACGGTCGTCAGAACGATAGTTCGATTTCCCAGGTCGAGACCAGTCTGGCGGGTGCTCCCCTCGAAATGGTCTTCATCCGCGCTCCGCGTATCAGCAGGACAGGCCCCGCAGTCCAAACTCTCGCAGAAAGAGAGGGCAGTCCTGTCCTGGTTCGCGAGGGCAACATCCTCGCCGCTACCTTTCATCCCGAATTGTCCAGCGATCGCCGGGTGCATCAGTACTTTCTCGACATGGTACGAGCCGGCTAGCTGTCCTGACCGCGAAATTCATCCTGGCCAAGCCGTGTCATAGACACAGGCCAATTCGTTTTTACGGTCAACGCGTTTCAATTTCGAGGTGGGACGCTTTGTGTCAACAGGAGTAATCTGATCTTGGAAGCTTTGGCATAGCTTGCGTCCCGTTCCGCAACGCGCAGCCACTGCAAACGAACCGGTGGAGACCAGGTAATGCCCGCAACTTTCACCCGTACTCCGGCGCAGGACGTCGAACGTAAAGATACAGGCATCGGCGGTCGCCCTCCTGTTCACAATCGTCCGACCGGCGGCGGAGGAGGAGATGAAAACTGGGACCGCCACAATCGTGGGCAGCGCGGCCCGCGTGAGCTCATTACCCGTTATCGCATGGCCCTGATCTTCGGGCTTTCCGGCGATCTGATGTTCTTCATCGCCCTGGTCAGCGCCTTCTTCGCACGCCAGGCAACCGGCCACTTCGATGCACGTAGCGAGTATGTACTCGACTGGCGGCCCATCACTTTGCCATCAATCCTTTTTCTGAATACAGCGATCATGCTCATCAGTTCTGTCACCGTCGAGTTGGCGCGCAGACAACTCTTCCGTGAAGTGGATGTGATGGATGAATGGCTGGGTCTCGGGCGTCCCATGTCGCGTCGTGCCGCTCCCTGGCTCGCCGCTACCGTCTTGCTCGGTCTGCTGTTCATGGGCGGTCAATGGATTGCCTGGAAACAACTCTCCCAGGAAGGCGTCTTTTTCTCAGGGAATCCGGCAAGCCACTTTTTCTATCTCATCACCGGCGCCCACGGCGCTCACCTGGTGCTCGGCTTGCTCGCTTTGTGTGCCGCGGTGGCCGGGCTGTTCTATCTCAAGCGGGTGGAGTATCGGCAGATCCTGGTGGACTGCACCGCCTGGTACTGGCACTCTATGGGTCTTTTCTGGTTCTTCCTCTTCGGGATGTTGCTCTTCTGCCAGTAAGGCGCCGGAACCGCGCTTTCAAGTATGCAATGAATGGGCCTATCCGCTATTCTCCGTCTCGCGGCTCACTGCATGGAACGGGAGAAATATGGTGAAGACCGTGCCGTGCTGTTTCGTCGATTGACTACTCTTCACCCGTAGCCGTCCCTGGTGACGCTCCACAATCTCCTTGGTCACCCACAAGCCCAGGCCCGTTCCCCCTATACCCTTGGTAGTAAAGAAAGGCTCAAAGAGCCGCGTCTTCACGGATTCCGACATCCCTGTGCCGGAGTCGGCAACTGTGATCACCAGACCCTCAACAGCCGTTTGCCAATCTACCGCCGCGCGTGTGCGCAGTATCAGTGTGCCGCCCTCCGATGGCAGGGCGTCGATAGCATTGCTCACCAGGTTGCTGATCACCTGGCGGATCTCGCCCTCAAAACACTTCACCGGCGTCTTGCCATGAAAGCGCTTCTGCACACTTACATGTGAATTGATGATCCTGCCGTGATAGATCGAAAGTGTGTTGTCGATCAGCTCTTCCAGCATCACGCTCTGCGGCTTTGTCGACTGCCTGTGAAAACGAAGCGTTTGATTCGCAATTGCTGAAACCCGGCGTAGTTCCCGCTCACCCATCTCAAGATATTGCTGAACCTGTTCCATCTCGGTACTGTGGCGAGCCAGGAACATCAGGTTAGTCACAGATTCGAGTGGATTGTTGATCTCGTGTGCTATCGAACTTGCCAGCCTGCCAACAGCCACCAGCTTTTCACTCTGAATCAGCGCTTGTTCGGCTTTCTTCTGCTGCGTGATTTCCAGCGATGCCGCCGTAATTGCCTGCACGTTTCCGTCGGGACCGTACACCGGGAAATAACTTACCGTCCAATAACGATATTCCCCCGGGTGCGTCACCAACTCGCCCTCCAGCGGAAAGTTGATCACAGGCTTCCCTTCCAGCACCTGCTGAAATAATTCAGACAGTCCCTCGATGGGTGCCATCTCTGTCAGTGTCTTGCCAACAATTTCCTGCGGCGTAAGACCGAAAAATTGTGCCTGCCTGTCATTCAATCGTTGATATCGGAATTCCTTCGTGTCGAACAGTGCCAATCCGATCGGAGCAGTTCGATACAGCGTCTCTATCTCGGAGAGTTGGCGTTCCGCCTCTTCGCTCTTCATGCGCAGCTCGGCTTGCGCATTCCTCTCCCGCGTAACATCCCGGAAGAAAATGATGATGCCACCTTCCGCCGGATAGCTCTGAACCCGCAGCCACAAGTTCAATGGCTCTGGATAAAAAGCTTCGAACTCTCCGGCAATCCCCTCCTCCATACTTGCTGTATAAGCTTTCACAAACGGCGAATCTTCATAGACGGTCCCGGGAAAGCTGTCGAAGAGTTTCGTGCCAAGCAATTCGCCCTGGGGCGAAAGCAGCTCTCGCGCCGTCCGGTTCAAATACAGAAAGCGATACTCTGAGTCAAGGACGACGACCCCATCCGTCGTCGAGTCGAGCACCGTCTCGATAGAGATGCGAGCTGTCGCTGAATCTGGCAATAACTCTGCGGCTTTCCTGTGATGCGATTGCTGGCCGTTTCTGTCTTGGTTCGCACTCAAAGGTGACTGGACTCCTCCTAGCACTGTAAACCGTGCGGCCTTTGCTTTCATCCCCGGTATGTGTCATAGCTATTTCCCGTCAGAATGAAGAATTGCTGACACGCTCCGTCACTTGAAAATCACATTGACACTCTGGCGCTGCATTTGGACTTTACATTCAGGAGGAATGCAATCAATCGGCAGGAAAACAGCAAATAGCGCTAGACGCACTACACTTAAGTTCTCGATTGTTCCACGTGGAACAATTTGGATGTCGGCCGGTCCCATGAGAACAGCCAGCCTTACTTTCCTGCCAAATTCAATCTGGAGTGTCTCCTAACGTGATTGCTAAAACACCGTTATCCGTCGCCCTCATGAGCGCCGTGCTGCTTGTAACTTCAGGCAGCTTTCCTGCATCCGCCCAGGGAGCGCCGGAGACGAAGCCGGATACCAACAAAAAAGAGGATTCGACCAGATCTTCTATGGGTCTCCCTCCCCAAAGTGATTCCCTGACGGAAGGTTCCGTTCACATCAATGGCCAGCCGCTTTCTTATCGTGCAATCGCCGGCACCTTGACCGTCGGCGCCAGCGATACACAGGATGCCATGCTCGGCCTCGATGGCAAATATCTCCCGGATGCCGGCATGGACCTACCCGCAAAGCCGGAAGATCAGCCGCCCACAGCCCGCATCTTCTACACCGCCTACTTCAAAAAGGATGGGGACACCAGCAAGCGGCCAGTCACATTTCTTTACAACGGCGGACCTGGAAGCGCGACCATGTATCTGCACATGGGCGCATTCGGACCCAAACGCATCGTCACCCAGGATGTGCAGCACGACACCGCTGCTCCCTATCCGATCGTTGAAAATCCGTACAGCCTTCTCGATGTCAGCGACCTCGTCTTCATCGATGCGCCCGGAACCGGCTTCAGCCGCGTCCTCGGCAAGGATGCAGGAAAAGCTTTCTGGGGAACAGACGAAGATGCCCATGCCTTCGATCGGTTTATCCGCCGCTTCCTGACAAAGTACGGTAGGTGGAACTCTCCCAAGTATCTCTTCGGGGAAAGCTATGGCACGACAAGAAGCGCCGTCCTCAGCAATATGTTGCAGGGCGTCGATCTCAACGGCGTCATCCTGCTGTCACAGATCCTCTCTTTTGACGACAGCGCCGACAGTCCCGAAGGAAACCCGGGCACCGATCAGGGCTATATCCTTGCCCTCCCCTCCATGGCCGCGACCGGCTGGTATCACCATCGTCTGGCAAGCCAGCCTCCTGCCCTCGAGCCTTTTCTAAGAGAGGTGGAGCAATTCAGTTTAGGCGAGTTCGCCTCGGCTCTCCTGCAGGGTTCTGATCTGCCGATAGACAAAAAGCGTGCCATCGCAGACAAGCTGCAAGGCTACACCGGGGTGCCTGCGGCCTACTGGCTGCGTGCCAACCTTCGTGTGAGCGGAGGCGACTTCTCCAAGGAGCTGCAGAGCGAGCTTGGCATCACAACCGGCCGCCTTGACACTCGCTACCAGGGACCCGACATCGACCCGCTGAGCAAAGACGCCACCTACGATCCATTCACCAATGCCATTGATTCTGCGTTCGTCACAGCGATCAACCAGTACGCGCGCCAGGATCTGAAGTATGGCGAAAATATGACGTACAAGCCGAGCGCCCGCGAAAATGATTTTCACTGGCACCTGGCCCACAAAACTCCCGGAGAGGAAGGATGGGACGGGGCCAGTGTCAACGTCATGCCGGATCTTGCCATGACCATGAAACGCAATCCGAAGATGAAGGTCATGCTCATGGGCGGCTACTTTGATCTTGGCTGTCTCTACTTCGGAGCGACCTACGAAATGAAACACCTGCCCATGCCGCAGGATCTCCAGGCCAATATCAGCTATCACTTCTTCGAAACCGGTCACATGGTCTATATCAATGAACCGGCTCTCAAGAGCCTGCACGACTACACTGCTTCCTTCATTCGAGCCACGGAAAGTGGACGCTGATGTCCCCATTGCAACCCATTCCCTCCTATCTCAGGGGCCTCGTAGTAAAATCACGGAAGGCAGCAGCTTGCCGATAATTGAAAGGCCAAGGCAATTCTGCTTGGCCTGGGTCCAGCAGGGTTCGCCCTGTTCACGCTCGTGAGGAGACTTGTCAGACTAACCGTATTCGGACGAGGGTTCGATTCCCTCCAGCTCCACCATAACCACTCATGGGGCTGCCAAGGTTTCGACGGGTATGCGATGTCTGAAAGACGAGCCGGATCGGTCGCCCA
>CAZZVA010000108.1:0-10983 GCA_964657345.1 uncultured Acetobacteraceae bacterium
CTTCCCCCAGGCCATGCAGAGCAACATCGATCCGACACTGCTCGATGGCGCTTACATGGACATGCCGCAGGAGAGTGAACTGATTACCGAGCTGCAAAAGACCGCGTGGCCGGAGAGGCAATGGATCGCCCGCGCCTACCATGCCTTCCGCAAGCCGGAAACCAGTGGCTGCTATGTACACACTCTTCTGATAGACCGGCAGAAGAATACTTCGTCCACCCAGGACACTCAAAAAACGGAGCAGTCCGTGGATGGCTACGTCAGCTCAGCTGCAGCCACAAGCTCGATGGTATCGGTCGGCTAGCCTTTAACCGAATGGCTTTTCGAGGGAGCGAGCCGGTCCTGTAAAAAGCTTTGCCCCGTCCTTCGTGATGTGCATGCAGTCTTCGAGGCGAACACCAAACTCGCCGCGCAGATAAATTCCCGGTTCATCGGAGAAGGTCATGTTCTCTGCCAGCAGCATCGAGTTGCCCTGGACCAGGTACGGCCATTCGTGGCCATCCATGCCGATGCCGTGGCCGACGCGGTGCAGGAATTTCGTATAGCCCGGGCCATAGCCCGCATCCACAATCACTTTGCGGGCAGCGGCGTCCACGGCCTCACAGGCGACGCCTGGTCGCGCTGTCGCCAGTGCGGCAGCCTGCGCCTGATGCACGATGTCAAAAACGGACCTCATCTTGTCAGAGGGCCTGCCGTAGACGAACGTGCGCGTAATGTCAGAGCTGTAGCCTTCCACACTGCAGCCGTCGTCGATCATCACGATGGCATTCTCACGGATCACCTGCGGATGAATCGAGCCATGCGGCATGGCCGAATATTCGGCGGTTTCGCAACTGGCCTCGCCGGCAAAACCTGCCCGGTCATAGCCGGCTGCAATCAATGCCGAGAAGTCATGGGTGGTCATGCCAGGATGTCCCGAGCGCCACGCGGCTTCATAGACTTCCAGGGTGACCGAATTGGCGAGCTGCAGCAGGGCGAGTTCCGCCGGGGACTTGATGCCGCGACAGCCTGCAGTCACGGGCTTCGCATTCACCAGTGTGGCGTGGGGGAGTGCCTTTGCCAGGCTGTCGGCGAAGCCGTACGGCACTGTCTCCTCGACGCCGATGGTGACAGTGGTCAGACCTTGATCCTTCAGGCCTGCCGCCAGGCGATCCATGGGGTTTTCATTCTCTTCCCAGACATAGGTGCGCGTTGCAGCCATCGACGGCACCTGCGCTAGCAGCTCTTTCAACCGCTCTTCTTCGAAGGCCGGGCAGACGGCGAAGGGCTCGCCTTTGACTGGCAGGACGACCATCATCAACCGCTCGCTGTTGTGCCAGCGGACGCCAGTGAAATACGTGAGCGAGGTTCCCCCGGCGAGACAGATTGCCGAGAATTCGTTCTTCTCCATCAGCTCGCGGGCACGGGCGATGCGGCTTTCGCGCTCCTGGCCGGTAATGGGAACCGCTTCCGACTTGCGACTCCGGATCGCAGCGATAGCAGGCGGAACACTGGCGGGAGCAGGAGCGTCCGGGGAGGCCCAGGTGCTTAGCGGGACAGCAGCGAAGGCAGCAGGCACCAGACCTGCAAGAAAACCGCGGCGGGAAGGGAGCATATGCAGCGAATGATACCGCGAGCCCTGGCCCAGGCTGGCTTAATCTTCCGGCGCGATGGCGTAGTAGCCCTTGCGGGCCTGCACCTTAAGGTTGTCGCCATTGACCTTGCAGCTCACCTCGACCTTGCGATAAGTGCCGTCCAGCTTGGTATTGGTGGGGGTGTAGCTGGCGATGTACTGCGTGCGCAGTTCGTCTTCAAGCTGCGCGAAGGCGTCTTCCATTTTTTTGCCATTGTTGCCGACGTTGATGACGCGGCCGCCGGTTGCATCGGCCAGGTTGCGCATGGCGTAGTCGCCGGTGTAGCCGATGTTCATCCCGCCGCCATAAAAGGGCCGATCGGCAATCAGCAGGACGTAGACCATCACGTTGGCCTTCTGCGCGGCTTCGATTGCAGCAGAAAGTTTGTGATTGCTGCCTTCGTCCTGGCCGTCGGTCAGCAGGATCATGGCCTTGCGACCGGTCTCGGTGTTCATCTTCTCGCGCGACGCGAGGTAAACGGCGTCGTACAGGACCGTCCCCTTGGCGCCGCCGGGCACGTTGACAGGACCCTGGCCGACGCCGGGGCCGCCGTAGCCGCCGCCGCCGACATTGATCTGCGCCTTGTCCATCTGGCGGCTCAGCTCGGTGGCGTTGTTGGTGTAGTCCGAGAGCAGGTTGGTATCGACGTCGAAGGCGATCAGGAAGGCTTCGTCTTTCGACCGCAGGACTCGGTGCAGGAAGTTAGAGCCGGTCTGCTGCTCCATGGGCAGCACATTCTGCTGGCTGCCGCTGGTGTCGAGCAGGATGCCCAGTGTGAGCGGCTGGTCCGTGTTGCGGGTGAAATTCTTCATGGTCTGCGGCGTCTTGTCTTCGGTCACGCCGCAATCATTTTTGGTGAGATTCGGGACCAGGACGCCGTGCTTGTCGCGGGCGTCGAAGAACAGGCTGACCAGGTTGACGTTGACCTTCAACGTGGAGACGGGGTTGCTGTCTTCAGGCGGGTTTGGATCGCCGGCCGGACCCTGGGGCGCGGCATCGGGGGAAGGCGCATCCTGGGCGTGCAGCGTGGAAAGGGAGGGCAGAAGCAGACCGACAGCCAGAAAAAGCAGGGTCAGCCGGGACAGCAAGCAGGACAGGATGCGGCGCATGATCATTAGACGTATACCGGTGCGTACAGGGTGAGCCTTTTGACAGAAGAGACGAAGAAGCCTGGAAGAAAGACCGCGGGATCTCGACATCCGCGCAAACAACAACCCAGCATCTATAGTAGAGCAGGTACTTTAACAGCATAGAGAAGCAGAGAGTTCTGGCTTTGGGGGTTGGAGTGAGGCAAGGTTTTCGGGCATTGGTGGCGTCGAATCTGTTTGGCGCAGTGGTATTCAGCAGTATGGCCGGAGCGCAGCAGACTTCGGTGCCGGACGCCCCCGCACCCCAGCAGACGGCTCCCAACGGGCCGACACCGCAAGTGCCGCTGTCCAGCGGCAGCGACAGCATCTCCGGACTGGCCAGCCAGGCTGCGCGCGGCAAGGCTGATCCTGCGCAGGCTCCAGCCCCTGCACCCCCTGCCGATGCAGCGCCGTCCTCGAATACGCAGGCTTCGCCGGATGGGCCCCCCCAGCAGGAACCACCCTACGTTCCCAAGGATGCGGAAGAGGCCCAGAGCTTTACGATTCGCCAGAATGTCAACTATGTGCAGGTGCCGGTAAGCGTACTGGATAACCATCACGCCCAGGTCCCGGGCCTGACATTTCGCGACTTCCGAATCTATGAGAACGGCCAGCGCCAGCACATCGACTTCTTCAGTGTCGACTCGGTGCCGCTTTCGGTCGCCTTTGTCATTGACCAGAGCCTGCCTCGCGACATCATGGGTCGCGTCAACAACGCGCTCGCCGCGCTTTCCGGTGCCTTTACCCCGAGAGACGAAGCAGCGATTTTCACCTACGCAGATGGCGTCACCAAGCAGACCGATTTCACCGCAGCCACTGGCGACCGCCTTGCTGCCGTTCTGGTCCGGTCCAAGGGCCACGGCGAAGACATGGGCACGCCCGACACGACCGGCCCGATGACCATGGGCCCGATGATCAATAACAAGCCGATCGATCCGAACCTGACGCCGGGTCGCTCGAATACCGGCTTCATCACGATTCCCAAACCGATTCACACGCTCAACGACGCGATTCTGGCGGCAGGTCAATCGTTGTCGACGACCAAGAAGGGTCGCCGGCGGATTATCTACGTCATCAGTGATGGCAAGGAATCCCGATCGAAGGCAGGCGTGGCCGAAGTCGTGCGCTATCTGCAGAGCAACCAGGAACAGGTGTACGCGACGTTGACCGGCGAGTCTGCCGTGCCGTACATCGGCTATATCGACAAGTTCCACATCCCGCTGCTGCCGTATGACAACATCCTGCCGCGCTATACGACCGCTACCGGCGGGCTGCTGCAGGCGGAGCTGTCGACGGATGGCATCGAGCGCTCGTTCGGCCGCATTATTGACGGCGCGCGTACCCAGTACACGCTGGGCTACTACACGCACGGATCGACGCTGGACAGCCGCTATCGCAAGTGGGACATTCACGTGGAACGGCCGAACCTGGATGTGATTGCGCCTCCGGGCTATTACCCGTCAGCTTCCATGTCACAGCGTTAGTTCGGGACTGACGGCCAGATGAATACTGCCGGTACTGCGCTGCTCTCCGCGGCCTCGTGGGGAGCAGCGGATTTCTGCGGGGGCATGGCTGCACGTCGCATGACGCCGTACCAGGCCGTCGCCGTCGCGCACCTTTTCAGCCTGCTGATCATCCTGGCCCTCATCCACCTTTTACATCTGCCCATGGCGAGCCATCAGACCATGGTCGCCGGACTGGCTGCCGGTGTCTTCGGGGGCGCCGGTCTGATGTTGTTCTACGAGGCGCTCTCCTACGGCGCGATGGGTCTGACAGCAGCGATTGCCGGTGTGCTGACTGCGGCAGTTCCGGTCATCTTCGGTCTGCTGACGGAGGGCCTGCCCAAGGCGCACCAGCTGCTGGGATTTCTCGCGGCCATCGTGTCAATCTGGCTGATTGCCGCGGCGCCCTCGACGACGCGGCCGACGCGCCGGACGCTTTGGCTTGGCGTCATCTCCGGCCTCTGCTTCGGGACCTATTTCATCACGCTGAAGTTTGCGGCTGCCGGGGGTACGTCGGTTGGCGTGGTCTTCTGGGCGATGGCATATTCGCGCGTCACCAGTGCCACGCTGGCGGGGGCGCTCTGCCTGTGGGTGTGGCTGCGGCCCCAGATTGGCGTGGCTGCGACGAGATGGGGCTGGCAGGCCCTCGCGCTGGCTGCTGCAGTGGGCATCCTCGATACTGGCGGCAACATGCTGTACATGGCGGCGGCGCACCTGGGACGGCTCGATATTGCTGCCGTGCTGTCGTCGCTCTATCCCGCGGCGACGATACTGCTGGCCGCGGCGTTTCTGAAGGAGCGGACATCGAAGGGGCAGACGGCCGGAATGGTATTGGCCCTGGGAGCAGTCGCCCTGATCGCCAGCTGAAACGGACGTCGACTCGCTTCCGCCGCAGGCATACACTCGTCTCGCAACTCTGCTTCGCCGGGGGTGACACGGGCCATGCAGGACCGGAGGCACGTTCAGCTCAGCGCCGGATTGTTCTGCTTGCTGCTCTGCATGTTTTGCGGATGTGGAGGCGGCAGCAGCCCTCATGCTTCGACACCCCTGCCGATTTCTGTGTCGCTGGCAGTGGCTACAGTAACGGTATCGCAGGATGGCGTGCCGGTGGTGGTGCCGCTCAGCATCACGTCCACCAGCGAGACGGCGACTGTTGCCGTCAGCGGCCTGCCCGGTGGGTTGCAGGAGAGCTATGCTGCTTCAGACACAAATCCTTCCGGGACGCTGCGCTTTGTCGCCGGCACTTCCACAACGACCGGCACCTTCAAGCCGACTGTCATGGTCAATTCTGCCGGGGCGACCGCGTCGACGATGTTCACGCTGGTCGTGACCAGGTGAACTGTTCAACGCACAAAAACAAACGGCGCAGAGAGATCCCTGCGCCGCTCGCATTCGAAAGAGACAGTCTATTTGAAGGTGTAGGTAAGCCCGGCTGTGAACTGGAATGAGTTCTTGTTGAAGGTCGGCGGAGGATCGTTCAGGTAATTGTCGACGAAGCCCGCATTGAAGCCGAGATTCTTGTAGACCGGGAAGACCAGGGCCGCGGTGAAGGCTGCTGAGAAGGCGCTCGGCGTATTGAAGGCCGGGGTCACGACGCCGGTCTCGTTCAGTGTCAGACCCTTCGGCAGCTTGCGCATGTAGGTTTCGCCGAAGTCCATACCGATGAGGTTCTTGTTGGCAGTGCCGGTCGGGGTAAAGCTTTGCTGTTCATAGTGGACGTCTGTCTTCACGTCCAGTTCCTGGATCTTGTTCTTGATGACGGTGTAGCCGAAACCGCCACCATAAATCTGCTGCACTGCCAGGCCTTGCGAGTAATCGTGGTCGGCGCTGATATAGCCGAGATAGTAGAAGCGGGTGGACAGGTACTCGTCGCGTTCCAGGTCGCCATGCAGGACATTGGTCTTGATGCTGCTGGCTGCATTCGAGGTGGTTGCGCTTTGCCGGGTGGTTCCGTAGATCGCGTTGGCATCGAGCGTGGTCTTGTTGCGCGGGGCCACCCAGGCAGCATTCGGCACAGTCCGGGCCAGGGTGAGTGCGCCATTGAAGGTTCGCGCATTCTGCGTGGATTCGACCAGCGCAGCTCCGAAGGTGAAGGCGCCGGTATAGCCATGGGTCAAGCCGGGTTCGTGATACAGCGTCTTCTGAAAGTCGTCATCGGCGACAATGGCCTGGGTGTCACTGGTCGAGATGGTCGTGGTGCCGGACGGCGTCTGGACCTGGATGTTTTTGTCAGCCACGGCTACCGTGCCCTGGGCAACATCGGATTCAGGAGTCTTGCGGGTCAGCTTCACCCCATTCTTGATGACGGCGAACTTCTCCATCGCATCGATGGTCTTGATATTGCTCCAGCTGACAGCCAGGGTTCCTGCCATGTCGCTCTTAAAGCTGACGCCGTCGCCGGTAGCACTGAGCAGTGTGCCTTTGAGGGAATCGCCGTTGCTGAAGACCAGCGTATCGGTGCCGGGCTTGGCCGCGGCGACCTGTGCCATGGCGAAGCGGTGGCCGCCTGCCAGCAGGCACAGCAGGGCGATTCCTGCCAGGAGAGTACCGGGCGAGGAGAATCCTCGTGGGCGAAGGAACGAACAAATTCGGGCCGGGTGCTTGAGCATCAGGATGACTCCAGTGTTGAAATTTGGTGATGCGGAACGATGGCCGAGCTGAATGTGGCGGGGCCCGGGACCGAAATGCTGTTCTTCAGCAGACAAGGCTTGCTCGTCGTCAGCAGGCGACGGTCCGTTCCACTTTCGAATGAATTGTAATGACAGCCTGACGTTTCCCGGACATTTGTTTGCCAATTGCGCCTAGCGGCGAGGCCGGACGGGCGCTTTCGGAAACTTGATGCGGTAGAGAATGCCGACCGAGATCGCAAACTCATTCTGGGTCACGCCGCCACGGTGCGTGTACAGGTAATCCGGCGAGAGGCGGAAGGCCAGCTGCGGCGAGCGATTGAGGTCAAGCGAGCCGCCGAGCGCCGTCACAAACGTGGCGCCGTTGTTGAAGAATCCTACTTCTGCCGGCGTTACCGGCTGCGAGGGATGCTGCGGATCAGTCCCGAGGCCCAGGGTGAAGGTGCCATAATCCGCACCGAACAAGGCATGCAGATCCAGCGCGGCATGGGTGTTCTGTTTGGCCCGGAAGCTTACGCCGCCCATGCCCAGATGCTCCATGACAAAGGGACCTTTGACGCCGAATGGATTCACAAAGGCACCGTTGGTGCCGTAGTAGCCGCGCAGGTTCACGGTCGCACCCAGGCGGGGCCTGAGCCAGCGGGTTCCCTGCACATCGAAACCGCCGAGGTTGGAGCCTTGCAGCAGCGACGGGCCTGCATTGAAGTGCGCGAAGCCGATACCGCCGTAGATGTCGTACTTGTTGTCATACCGGACGTTCGCGAGCGTCTGGTTGCGGTTGACGTCGGTATCGATGGTCGGCGGCGGCGGCAGCTTGCTGCTGCTACTGCTCTGGCT
This sequence comes from uncultured Acetobacteraceae bacterium, assembly GCA_964657345.1. Taxonomy (GTDB): domain Bacteria; phylum Acidobacteriota; class Terriglobia; order Terriglobales; family Acidobacteriaceae. The sequence goes on from CAZZVA010000108.1 coordinate 7,707, forward strand.
GCCGGCCGGAGTGCTCTGGGCTTCGGCATGGCGAACTGGCGCCACGAGGATGGATACACAACTCAACACGGAAATAAGGGCGGGGGCTGCGATCCTGAGGGTGGCAGCAGACAGACTTCTCTTCAGCAGCAAACTTCGTGCCTCCACTTCGCACTGAAACTTCAAAACTAGACGGAAGCGCGGCTTTCGCCGGCTCACGGCGCGAGCCAATTCAGGCCGCTTCGTCGCATGCCACTCGTTACTTTGGCTGCTTCCTACAAGATACATGCAGAACAGAATGCCGGGAGCGATCCGGACTGCATTCCCTGCGACCGGTAGCCATCGGTTCGCTTCCGTCCCCGATACCGTTTACGCTGGAAGGGTGAAGACTCCGAAGGAAAAGCTCGCCGAAGCCCAGTTTGCATCGATCGGCGCCATAATGAGCGCGTATGCCGCCGAAGCGGTCCGGGTGGCTGCTTCCGAACATCGGGTGCGGCTCGATTTCTCCCTCGACTCCATTGCGTCGCTGGAAACGCTTCTGGCCGGCCAGGCTGCGGCCGATCTGGAGTACCAGTCGAAAACCTGGGGCAGCTATTTCGGCGAGGTCCTGCGCAAACGCTGGGGTGGCGAGTGGTCGCTGACACAATATCCCAATGCCGTCGCGGCAGTCCCGACGCTCGAAGTGAATGGCTCCAGGCTGTACCCGCTGATGAAAGTTTACCGGCGCCTGACCATGGGCGACAGTGAAAACCTGGTGGAGTTTCTGGGCATGGTGGCGAAGCGGCTCGACGCGGCACCGGTAGTGCAGTAACCAGGCCAAGGCGTTCCGGTTGTCGAAATATAGTCCGGTTGCATCCGCCGGGCGATGCGGTCCGTACATCTCACAGGCAGGCTTTGTGCGACAATGGGGATCACGGATGAGAATCCGGGTTTCGCTTGCCAGCGAAAGCCAGGAGGAACTGCACATGGGCGAACTTCTACAACCAACACATCTTCTTGTTGTTCTCGCGATCGCGCTGATCATTTTTGGACCCAGCAAGCTGCCCGGATTGGGCAAAGGACTCGGAGAAGGGCTGCGTGGCTTCAAGGACGGCATCAAGGGCCTGGGCTCGGACCCGGTTAAGCAGGAAGACGCGAATGTTTCGGTAACACCGAAAGTGACGCCGACTCCCGAAGTCAAGTAGTCGCCAGGTCTCACTGATCTGCGAAACAGGATCATGAGTAGTCCCGGAAACGCCGCATTCTCTGCGGCGTTTTGCATGTTTGTCGTCGGAGAGCACGGCTCCAGCCTGCCGCAATACCTGGTAGAGAAAGCCGCGATGTGCGGCCCTGCGAAGGGCTAGACTTCCACCGTGCCCCAACAGGTAGGGGGGATCGCGGCTCCAGCCGCCGAGGTATGGCTTTTGTTGTCCGAGCCGCTTCTACAGTGCTCGCTGAAGCCGTGCCCTTCGCGAGCCACTGCAACGAAGCCTAGACCAGTTCCAGCCCCGCGAAAAAGAACCCGATCTCAAACGCCGCAGTATCTTCCGCATCCGACCCGTGCATTGCATTCTCTTCGATCGAACCGGCGAACTTCTTGCGGATGGTTCCCTCTTCGGCATTGGCCGGATTGGTCGCGCCCATCAGCTTGCGCAGATCGGCGATCGCATTTTCCTTCTCCAGCACCAGCGCGATGATCGAACCGGAGGACATGAACGTGGTCAACGAATCGAAGAATGGCCGTGCGCTGTGCACGTGATAAAAACCTTCGGCCTGCTTCTTTGAGAGCGACAGCTTTTTGATTCCGGCAACCTTGAAGCCGGCCTTCTCCACTTCGGCCAGGATGGCCAGCGCGTAACCTTTGCGAATGGCATCCGGCTTGATGATGCTGAACGTGCGTTGCGACATAATTCTCCTGAAATGTTTGGTAGTTCCAGTGTACTTGGGGGCTGGGTTGTGCTGCAGGGCGACCAGCGGGAGCATAAGAGCTCGAGGCGCCTATGCCCGCACGGCCGGCGCCCTAGCGCCCGATGACCTTTGCCAGCGTGGCGCCGATTTCTGCCGGCGATTGCACCACGTGAATGCCGGCTGCTGTCAGCGCCTTCATCTTGTCGGCTGCCGTGCCCTGGCCGCCGGAGATGATTGCGCCTGCGTGACCCATGCGGCGTCCCGGAGGTGCGGTCTGCCCGGCGATGAAGCCGACGACCGGCTTCTTGACATGGTCCTTCACGTACTGTGCCGCCGTCTCTTCGGCCGTACCGCCGATTTCGCCAATCAGGATGATCGCCTCGGTTTCCGGATCTTCATTCAGCATCTTCAGCGCATCGACGTGCGTGGTGCCGATGATGGGATCGCCTCCGATGCCGATCGCTGTCGACTGGCCGATGCCACGCTGCGTCAACTGGTAAACCGCTTCGTAGGTCAACGTGCCCGATCGCGACACGATGCCGACGGAGCCTTCCTTATGAATGCGGCCAGGCATGATGCCGATCTTGGCTTTGCCGGGCGAGATGACGCCAGGGCAGTTTGGACCGACCAGCACAGATTTCGAATACTTCAGCTTGGCCCAGACCTTCACCATGTCATTCGTCGGGATGCCTTCGGTGATGCAGATGATCAGCGGCAGACCCGCTTCCTCGGCTTCGAGGATGGCATCGGCAGCGAATGGAGGCGGCACAAAAATGACGGTCGCATTGGCGCCGGTGTCGCTGACGGCCTTCTCGACAGTATCGAATACCGGCCAGCCCTCATGCGTGGTTCCACCTTTGCCCGGCGTCACACCGCCGACCACCTTGGTGCCATATTCGGCGCAGCCCTTGGCATGGAATGTGCCTTCTTTACCGGTAATACCCTGCACAATCAGGCGTGTGTTCTTGTCTACTAAAACCGCCATCTAGTTCACTCCCTTTGCGGCCGCGACGACCTTCTCTGCTGCATCCTGCATGGTTTCGCCGACGATGAATTTAAAGCCGGAGTTCTTCAGAATCTCGCGACCCTCTTCCACGTTCGTGCCCTCGAGCCTGAGGACGACTGGGATCTGAATGTTCAGCTTCTTTGCCGCGCCCACCACGCCATTTGCAAGTGTGTCGACACGCAGAATGCCGCCGAAAATATTGATGAACACGGCCTGCACGTTTTTGTCCGACAGCAGGATCTCAAAGGCATGCTCAATCTGCTGCTGATTCGCGCCGCCGCCCACGTCGAGGAAGTTGGCCGGCGAGCCGCCGGCGTACTGGATGATGTCCATGGTCGCCATGGCAAGACCCGCGCCGTTCACCATGCAGGCGATGTTGCCATCGAGCTTGATGTAGTTGAGCGC
>CAZZVA010000109.1:0-10973 GCA_964657345.1 uncultured Acetobacteraceae bacterium
AAAGCATCGTGTTCCTTTCCCTCCCGATGGATTTTGTACCCGGCCAGCCGCGGCTTAGCTGCGATGATGTTGGCACGATGCCGATCTACTACCTGCGCCGGTTGAGTGGCCGTGACCGCACCGCTCCAGCGAACCGTCAACTCGCCCGTTATCTCGCCTTCGTGGCAGGCGCCATCAACGCAGGCGGCTTTCTTGCTGTCCATCAGTACACCTCGCACATGTCCGGCATCGTTTCCTCCATGGCCGACAATCTGGCGGTCGGCAGCTTCCACCTGGTACTGATTGGGGCCTCTTCTGTTTTGTCGTTCCTGGCGGGCGCTGCCAGCACGTCCCTCATGGTCGGCCTGGCACGCAGGCGCGCACTGCACAGTGAGTACGCACTGCCACTGCTGGCTGAGGCGATCATGCTCATCGGATTTGCAGTGACCGGTCGCGAATTCGAAGCCAAAGGCGCAGGCAGTGGAGTCATCGGCACCATTCTGCCGCTCTGCTTCACCATGGGCCTGCAGAATGCCATCATCACCAAAATTTCGGGTGCGGTCATCCGTACGACGCATATGACTGGCATCGTCACGGATATCGGGATCGAGGTCGGACATGCTATCTACGCAGCTATCTGCAGAGAACCCGCCGCCAAGGTGGTCGAATTCGATCAGTTGTGGCTGCTTGCGTCGTTGATCGGACTGTTCTTCTCCGGGGGCATTGTCGGGGCACTCGGCTTTCGCTACCTTGGCTTTCTCTTCAGCCTGCCATTTGCCACTGTCCTCCTTATCATGGCCGTCATACCACTCTCAGACGATTTACGCGGTACACCGTAACGGACTATCCTTCGGCCTGCTGGAGCCACTGATCAGGACGGCGAATCCCGGATCAAAACCGCGTGGTACAGCAATTGACACTTTGTAAGCACCCTTTCATACGCGATATAGTCAAAGTGCGACTTCTTCGGTCGTACTTGGTCTAATGAAGGATGGCGGCACAGTTGGTGAAGGACGGGCAGATGGCTTTGCATGAACTCCAGGACGGTCAGTGGGCAAGGATCCAGAGCCTCGATCTGCCTGTCGATGTGCAGAACCAGTTGATGCATATGGGTTTCATGCCGGAAGCACCGGTCACGGCCATCCGCCGGGCACCGGCTGGCGATCCGACCGTCTACGGCATTGATGGATCGGAAGTGGCGTTGCGCCGCGAAACTGCGCGCTTAATCGTGGTGAAACCGTTCGAGCAGTTCCCTTGCGAAAGCGTCGAGGAGCTGCCGTCGTGAGCTGCCACACAACCGGCTCTTCGCTCGCCGAACTGGATCCGCAGGATGAACGAGCAGCCGAGCAGACCAGTCGCCGCTCCGGCGGGAAGATCCGGACGGTAGTTCTTGTGGGGCCGCCGAATTGCGGCAAGTCCACCCTGTTCAATCGCCTGACCGGCTTACGGCAAAAGGTGGCCAATTATCCGGGCGTTACCGTGGAACAGCATTCCGGACGTATGAACGGCATCGGTCGTAAAGACCTGACCCTGATCGACTTGCCTGGCATCTACAGTCTGAACAGCACGTCGGAAGATGCGCGCGTCGCGGTCGACGTTCTACATGGGCGCATGCCCGGAACCCCTCCGCCCGATGCCGTGCTCCTGGTTCTGGACGCACTTCACCTCCAGCGGCAATTGATGCTGGCGTCTCCGATCCTGGCGCTCGGTCTGCCCACGCTCATCCTGTTGAACATGGCAGACCTGCTCGCTGCCCGCGGAGGCAAGATCGATTCGCTCGCCCTGGCGCAGGAGCTACGCTGCCCCGTCGCTCTCATCAGTGCCTCGCATGGCACCAACATTCCGACCATTGCCAACTTTCTTCTGCGCGCCGGCGATCCACCCCAGGCTTTCGACCAGGCGCCGATCGCGACTCTTCCCGTTCTGCAGAACCCGGTATCGTGCCGCAAGTGGTCTGCGCAGGTCACGGAGGTCGCGGATTACCGGCATCCCTCCTCGCCCATCTGGACGATTCGCCTCGACCGCATCCTTTTGCACCGCGCCTGGGGACCGCTGGTTTTCCTGGCAGTTGTCATCGCGGTCTTCCAGGTGGTCTTTACCATCGGCCAGCCACTCAGTGACGGCCTCGGCGAAATCCTAACCAGCGCTGGAACCCACGTTGCGAATCTGCTTCCGGACAACTGGCTGCGGGCCCTGCTGCGCGACGGCATCTGGAATGGCGTGCAGGCCGTGCTCGTCTTTCTGCCGCAGATCCTGCTGCTCTTCCTGTTCATCGGGATCCTCGAAGATTCGGGCTACCTGGCGCGCGCTGCCCTGATCGCCGACCGCCTGATGCGCTCCATCGGCCTGAACGGCAAGGCGTTCATTCCCCTGCTCTCGGCCTACGCGTGCGCTGTGCCGGCCATCATGGCGACCCGGACCATCGAGAATCGCCGCGACCGCCTGGCGACGATCCTGGTCGCGCCGTTTATGACCTGCTCTGCTCGCGTGCCGATTTACACGCTCATCATCGCAGCCTTCATCCCGGACCGGAAGCTGGTCGGCGATCTCATCGGCCTGCGTGCCTGCGTGATGCTCAGTCTGTATGTTCTGGGTTTCCTGGCCGCGCTCGGTACCGCACGTTTGTTGAAATCTTCGGTGCTGAAAGCGTCGTCCGCGCCTTTCATCCTGGAGCTGCCACAGTATCGCTGGCCCACCCTGCGATCGCTCGGATTACGTCTTTATGATCGGGGCAAACTCTTCCTGAAAAAGGCCGGCACGATCATTCTCGGCGTCACGTTTGTGTTGTGGGTGCTGAGCATCGTCCCGATTCATGGCGGGCACTTCTCCGACCTGGCCGACAGCGTTATCGGACGCCTGGGACACATCATCGAGCCGCTCATCCGTCCCCTTGGCTTTAACTGGAAGATCGGGATTGGCCTGCTCAGCTCGATCATCGCCCGCGAAGTGATCGTCGGGACGCTCGGCACCCTCTACGGAGCCGACCACCTCACCCAGTCAGAAACCCTGCAGGCCGCACTGCGCCACGACATGACTCTCGGCGGAGCCATCGCCCTGGTCGTCTTCTTCGCGTTCGCGATGCAGTGCACCTCGACCCTGGCGGTAGTCCGCCGTGAGACCAACAGCTGGAAGTGGCCGGCCGTCCAGTTCCTCTACATGAGCGGACTGGCCTATCTGGCAGCGCTGGTGACGAACCAGTTGTTTCTGCACTTGTTCTGAGTTGTTCTTCTTCTTCTTTTGATTTGCAGGAACACGCGGCCAGCTCCTTGCTCGACCTGCATATCTGCCTGCTTCAGAACTTTGCTGGTCAGAATGGTCGATTCAACGTAGAATCGCGGCATTCATTCGTGCCGTGCGGCCACTTGCCACTCCTGGTCACACATGCATCGCAGAATGTGTCTCAGGATCGGGACTGTTGTCCGGGCACTCACCAGGAAGTTAGACATCCTCGGTAAGGAGCTACTCTTTGGAGCCTCGCAGATCATTTCTTTCCCGCCTGGCGGCTTTACCACTCTTCGGAATGGCCGCCGCTCATGGAATAAACGCCCAAGTGCAAGAACAAGCACACAAGCAACTCAAGATCATGATGAAGAGCGCCTGGGGCTCCGACGACCCAACCAAGGCAGCATTCCCGTTTTCCCACGGACTTGCCCTTGCCGAGGCAGGACATGAGGTCCAGATTTTCCTGCTTGGAGAAGCAGTCGTGCTGATGCGCAAGGTTGTGGCCGAGGCTGTCACACCTGTTGGTTGGCCGAAGATCGCCGATACCCTGGACAAGCTCGCAGCCAGACACATACCCATCTATGCGTGCGGCGCCTGCTCGCGTGCTCGCGGCGTCACCGAGGCAGATCTCACCACATATGGAGCGAAGTACGGAAGCCCGCCTATCTTTGTTTCTCTCGTGGAATGGGCCGACAAAGTCATAACAGAATAGCGGCAAACGCCTGACACCCTATGCTGGGCGGCACAGTCGTCCCGGCAGATCTGCGCCAGGGCCGTGGAACGACGCGCTTCCGAGACTGCTAAGTATCGCTAAAACTCGCAATCCAGGCGAAAATCCTCATTCGAAAAGCAAGGAAAGTTTCAGCCGTAAAGCCCCACACGAAGTGCGACCAGCAGGAGCATGCCCTTGCGCCAAAGGTGTCTACGCCCGTACGGCCAGTACATGAGAGAATAGGACTGAGCCCAACGACAATTAAAGAGACCCCTGCATGATTTCTGTCAGCAATGTCAGCATGCGCTACGGCGCAAAAGTTCTGTTTGAAGATGTTTCCGTCCAGTTCATCCCTGGTCGCCGCTACGGCTTGACCGGACCGAATGGCGCTGGAAAATCCACGTTCATGAAGATCCTGGCCGCCGATCTTGACCCGCAAAAGGGCACGGTCGTCCGCCCGAAAAAGGTGTCCGTCCTCCGCCAGGATCAATACGCCTTCGACGACTATCGCCTCATCGACACTGTCATCATGGGCAACAAGGGCCTGTGGGCGGCCCTCGAAGAGCGCGAAAAGATCTACAGCAAAGCCGAGATGACCGACGAAGACGGCATGCGTCTTGGCGAGCTTGAAGGCATAGTCGGCGAAGAAGATGGCTACACCGCCGAGAGCGACGCCGCGATCCTGCTGCAGGGTCTGGACATTCCGGACGAACTGCACGAGCGCAAGATGGGCGAGCTGCAGGGCGGCCAGAAGGTTCGCGCGCTCCTCGCACAAGCGCTATTCGGTAAGCCCCAGGCATTGTTGCTCGACGAACCGACGAACTATCTTGACCTTGAATCCATCGAGTGGCTGCAGGACTTCCTGCTGCATTTCGAAGGAACGCTAATCACCATTTCTCACGATCGCCACTTCCTCAACAGTGTCTGCACCCACATCGCCGACATCGACTACGAAGACATCATCATCTACACCGGCGGCTATGACGACATGGTGCTGGCGAAAACCCAGGTACGTTCGCGTCTTGAATCGCAGAACGAACAGCGCGAAAAGAAAATCGCCCAGCTCAACGAGTTCATCGCGCGCTTCTCTGCCGGTACGCGTTCCAGCCAGGTGACTTCGCGTAAAAAAGAAGTCGAGCGGCTGCAGACCAGCGAGCTGGCTCGCTCCAACATTGCACGCCCTTACATCCGGTTCGACATGAATCGTCCCTCCGGCAAGCATGTGCTGGAGTTTGACGGCATCAGCAAGTCCTACGATGGGCAGACCGTCATCAAGAATTTCTCCGGCGCCATCATGCGCGGCGAGAAGATCTGCCTGATGGGCCGGAACGGCCAGGGCAAGACCACCATGGTCAAGTCCCTGTTGTCCTCGACGCCTGTGCTCGGCATGGCCGAAGACAAGGACTTCAAGCTCGACAAGGGCACCATGAAATGGGGCCACGAAGCCCAGGTCGGCTACTTTCCGCAGGACATCCACGGCATCATCGACAAGGGCACAACCGTGCAGGAGTGGCTGCACAGCTACGATCCGCAGAAGACCAAGGAAGAAATCCGCGGGCTGCTCGGCCAGATGCTCTTCCGCGGCGAAGAAGGCGTCAAGCCGACCGACGCACTCTCCGGTGGCGAAGCCGCGCGTCTCGTTTTCTGCCGACTCATGATGCAGAAGCCGAACTTCCTGGTCTTCGATGAGCCTACCAACCATCTCGACCTCGAATCGATCAACGCACTTAACCAGGCGCTGCAGAAATTCGATGGTACGGTGTTGCTGGTGACGCACGACTTCGACCTGATTGACGAAGTCGCGACGCGCATCTGGCACTTCGATGACAAGGGTATCGAGGACTTTAAGGGCCCCTACGCCGAGTACATGACCGCGACGCAAAGCACAGCCACCCGCTAGCACCGAATGATCGCCACCTGCACCGTGGAGGGCAGAATCTGCCCTCGCTCTGTGCGCCTGCTGCACATGCAATGAGTAAAGGAATCTGATTTGGCTGCTATTCTCAACGCGCAATCGATCACCAAGGCATTCGGCGCCGAGACGCTCTTCCGCAACGTCTCGTTTACGGTCGATGAAGGCGATCGCATTGGCCTGATCGGCCCGAATGGCTCAGGCAAATCCACACTGCTGAAGCTGCTCGCGGGCGAAATCGATCCGGATGCCGGTGAAGTTTCCTCACGCAAGCGAACGCGCATGGCCTACGTCGCGCAGGATTCGCAGTTCCCGGCCAAGTCGACCATCTGGTCTGTCATGACAGAAGCGGCTACCCGCGCCGGACTGGCTGAAAGCGAACGCGAAGGCCGCTCGCGCTCGCTCCTTGGTCGCGCCAGCTTCCTCGACTTCGACGTAGAAACCGCAGCCCTCTCCGGCGGCTGGCGCAAGCGTCTCGCCATCGTCGAAGCCATGGTCGGCGATCCCGACATTCTCCTTCTCGACGAGCCGACTAACCATCTCGATCTCGCAGGCATTGAGTGGCTAGAACAGACACTCGCCTCCGAGCGCTTCGCCTGCGTTGTCATCAGCCACGATCGCTACTTTCTCGAAAACGTCGCAACAGAGATGGCAGAGCTTAACCGCCGTTATCCGGATGGCCTACTGCGCCGTCACGGCAACTACAGCGAGTTCCTCGTCGAGAAAGAGCTTTTTTTGGAAGCTCAGCAGCGTCGCCAGGAGTCCCTCGAAAACCGCGTGAAGACCGAGATCGACTGGCTGCGTCGCGGACCCAAGGCACGAACCACCAAGTCCAAAGCCCGCATTGACAGTGCCGGCGAACTCATCGGCGAACTGAAGGACATGAAGAGCCGCAGCCGCACCGCCTCTGCCGGCATCGAGTTTGTCGAAAGCGGTCGCGAAACCAAGCGCCTGATCTCGCTCGAAGACATGCACTACAGCATCGATGACGGCAAACGCGAGCTCTTCAGCGGACTCACCTTCCATCTTACTGCCGGCACACGCGTCGGCCTGGTCGGCGCAAACGGCAGTGGCAAAACCACATTGCTGCGACTCCTCCGCGGCGAGTATGAACCGACCTCTGGCGAGATCAAGCCAGCCACTTCCCTGCGCATCGTCTACTTCGATCAGAAGCGCGAGCTGGAACCGAACGTCACCCTGCGTCGCGCACTCGCGCCGGATAGCGACTCGGTCGTCTACCAGGGCCGCGTCATCCACGTCGCCTCCTGGGCCACGCGCTTTCTGTTCACCAGCGAGCAACTCAATCAGCAGGTTGGACGACTGTCCGGCGGCGAGCGTGCCCGTGTACTGATCGCTAAGCTCATGCTGGAAGAAGCCGACCTGCTGCTGCTCGACGAACCAACCAACGATCTTGACATCGAGACACTTGAAATTCTGGAAGAGAGTCTGCTCGAGTTCAAAGGCGCACTGGTTCTGGTCACACACGACCGCTATCTGCTCGATCGTGTCTCCACTGTCGTCATCGGTCTCGATGGTCTGGGCAAAGCCGGCCAGTTTGCGGACTACCAGCAATGGGAGCAGTGGTCTGACGGTCAGCAAAAGAAAGCACTCGCCGCATCCGAGCCGAGTTCTGCAAAGTCCACTCCGGAATCCGATCAGCTCAAGGCACGCGTCAAGAAAAAGCTCTCATACATGGAAGCACGCGAGTACCAAAGCATGGAAGACAAGGTAACGCAGGCAGAAGAAGCCGCGTCGGCCGCGCGGGACGCCGCAGAAGATCCAGCCATTGCTAGCGACTCTGTTCGTTTACAGGCCGCTTTGAAAAAGGTGGACGAGACCCAGGCTGTTCTCGACACTCTTTATGCCCGCTGGGCCGAACTGGAATCCAAACTCGCCTGAATCAGCGAGGACCCGCAGTCTCCAGCCACACTTCGTTGATCTCGTCTTTCGGCCCATGGCCCGCGACAATTTTCTGCGGCGGATCACTCGGATTGTGCGGATTGTTGGACGAATTGTCGTAGGTGAATTTCGTATGCACGACGCTCCCCTTCGGAAGAGCCACTGGTTTCACGAAGCGATAAACACCAGCCCAGTCAACATCCCACTTGTCGATCGAGAGCAGTAGTCGTCGTGAGCCATCCGGCAGCGTCGCATACGCTTCCATGCTACGTGCTGCGTAATGAGCACGAGGGTAGATCGCGGTTACCGTCGTGGCCTGTCGAAGCGGTAACTGGGCTTCGACGCCATGTTCTTTGTCGCCAGCCGGAATCTCGAGTCCCGCGTCATCGCCTAGATGAAGCAGCTGTCTCGATTGCGTCGCGCGCGCCTGTGGCGCATAGAACAGCAGCACCTTGAACGTCAGCTTCTCGGCTCGTCCCGTCGTTTTGATATGTGCGGACAGCACAATGTCACTTCCACCCGGGAGCGACCACGCGCTCTGCGACTGAAGCAGCGGCGCATTCGGCGTCCACAGTAAGAGCTGTCCGTCGGGAGCAAGCTGCTCCGTCATTGCTGGTGACAACTCCATTGCTGCCAAACCATCCTGCGCTGCTTCAGGATGCTCTTTGCGAAGAACATGCTCGTGATCGACACCGATCAGGATCGCATGCGCTGCCTGCGGGTCACTGGCTTCAATACCAATCGCCCGTATCTGCCTCGCTGCGCCAGTCGGCCCGGGAACGGCAAACGTCAGGAACAGATCGGGACCAGACGCGGGCACATCGATCTGCTGCGCGGGCGTAAGCATCGCATCCGGCTTTCCGGCATTCCGCAACAAATCCTTACTACTGAAAGCGACATCCGCGGAGGCCGGCCCTTCCGGCATTCCTGCGCTGACCCAGTGCTGTATCAACTGAAGATCGCTATCGCTCAGCCGGCGATCTCCCTGGAAGGCCGCTGCAGCCTTCGGATCATGCAGCTCCGGAGTTGGCAGCCAAGGCGGCATGTAACGGCTCTGCGTGACATCCAGCATCTGCCCGCCCCACTGTTTTGCTACCGCGTAACTCTGCAGGCTGAAAGGCGCACTGCCTCCAGGATTGTGGCAGGTGATGCAGTTTCGCTGCAGTAATGGCGCAATGTCATGGCTGTAAGTCACAGCGGACGCCGGTGCTTTATTCTCCCCGGAGGACGTTTGAACACCCTGCGCGAAAGCCGCAGCAGTCCCCACTGCAAGACCTGCCAGCAGCAACCATCGCTGCGGGTGCCGTACAAACAACTTCTTTGCGTGGAAGCTGCTTCGGTCGGGATAAACGATGGGGCCGGTGATACGCAATCGCAATCTACTTGTTGGCTTGCTTGCTCTTGGGCGTCGCGGTCGTTGACGGCGTCGTATTCGGAGGAGAGCTGATGGTGCTGGCTGGCGCCGGCTTCTGTTCGGCCGGCGGCTCCTTGGACTCGTAGGCAGTCGCATCGGTGCCTGTCGCTGATCCGGGTACCGGACCGGATTTGGTCCCGCTTTCGCCAACATTCTGGCCGGCCAGACCGCCGTCTGCCTTGTTCTCGTGAGTGCTTCCTGTCTCGCAACCTGTGGCAGCTAACAGCAGCCCGACAAACAGCAACATGACAACGCGAAACATGGATTCTCCTCGAAACTGTTTATCTTGGACGACTGCACCAGAGTAAAGCAGTTCTCGCGCGCCTGTCGAACCATGTTGCTGTCGCCGAAAATCCCTCGCGATACAATGCCAGCAGCCGCAAGGATTTCAGGCTGCGCACGCATTCTGCGATGCGCGCAGGATCACCTTCGACCGGCAAACCCTGCTTGGCTTTGGCTGCCCATCCCCAATTCGGACCTACCCCGGTTCCACCATCGAGGATAGCTTCCTTCACGCCTGCGAATGTGGATTCGCCGTTCACTGCCACTTTCTTTATCAGGCTCCTGGTCACAGCTGCATTCTTTCTCTCGCTCATGCAGTACTGGGTCGTCGTCAACAACGCCGGCCAGATCCCGGTTCTGATGCTTTACGTAGCCGGCTTTATCGTGCTGCTTGCCCGGGATCGCGTGTACAAGCTTTCCCGCATCCTCAGCGGGGGCAGCCTCCTTATCCTCTTCGGCATGCTCTCCGAGGTCGTCACCTATTTCACCGGAAATTCCTACTCCGTCCAATATGGATTGATTCTTCTCGGCCTGTTTCTGGCCGCCCGCCTCATCGTTCTACAGGTTGGCTTTCTGCAGATTGTCCGCTGCTATGTCTACTCCGCTGCCGCCTGCTCCCTGATCATCCTGATTGCGGGCCGCAAGCAGTTAGCCGATTACTCGGGAGCGGGCACGGGACGCTTTACAGGAGGCGCAAACGCTCACCCAAATCTGCTTGGCTTTACGCTTGCAAGCTATTTTCCGCTCTTTGTCGGCATGGCTCTTGACCTGCCCCGCGGTAAGAAGCGACTCTTCTTCGGCGCACTGGCGGTCTTGACCATCGTGCTTTTGTTCACCACCGGCTCGCGCGGTTCGCTTGGCGCGGTCATCGCGGCCGCCCTCGTGACGTTGATGCGCTTCATGATCTTCAATCCGCTCATCGGCAAGCTGCGGTTCAGTCTCCTGACCATTGTCATCGCCTTGAGCCTGCTTGCCGGCGCCATCTTCGTTCTCTTTCACGGAAATCAACTGGCACACCTGGTCAAATTTTTCATCACAGCCCTCCAGTTAGACAGCCGCGAGCGCGGTATTCACTCCGGCTTTTCGGGACGGACTACCCTTTGGGTAACGGCCATCCGGCGTCTGCAAGGTTTGCAATGGCTCTTCGGCGCGGGGTATCGCCAGGGCTTCGATATCGACAGCGGCTACATCACTGTGCTGTTCGACAATGGAATCCTGGGCGGGTCCGTAGTGCTCGGCAGTATTTTGCGCGCCTTGTACTGGTTGTGGCGCAGTACTTCCCGTATCGAATCAGCTGGCTGGTGGCGCTACCACATCGTCCTCTGGAACCTGATCATCGTCTATCTCATCAATAACTTCACCGCCCGCTATCTTTTCGGCTTCGGCAATCAGTTCTCTCTTCTGATGATTTTCATCATGGTCTGTCAACGCAGAGAACTACTCGGCCGTTCTGAACCCGCCAACACTGCGACCAGCAGGGTGGCACGCATCCGCTTCCCCAAGACGCTCCACGCCCGCTGACCGCAGCGAATAGTTGACCCCTGGAGGACGAC
>CAZZVA010000110.1:0-10959 GCA_964657345.1 uncultured Acetobacteraceae bacterium
AACAGCTTCAGTCCGACGCTTTCGTCTGCTTTCAAGGCCCAGGTCACGCAGCACTTGCTGCAGGGCTTCGGAACCGGCATTAACGGCAGGTTCATCGCACAGGCAGTGAATGATCGGCGGATTACGGATTCATCGTTCCGGCTGCAGCTGCTGTACACCATCAACCAGGTCGAGAACATTTACTGGGCGCTGGTGAGTTCGTACGAAGATACCCAATCGAAGCAGAGGGCGGTCGATCAATCGACACAGGTAGCTTCAGACGATCGCAAGCAGTTGAAGATCGGCACCCTGGCACCCCTGGATGTACTGAACGCTGACAATGCGGTAGCCACGGACAAGCAGGCGCTGATCAGTTCGCAGACGAACCTGCAGTATCAGCAACTGGTGATGAAGCAGGCGATTGCGCGCAATCTGAATGACCCGCAGTTGACTGCGGCGCCGGTGATTCCAACGGACCGCGTTTCCCTGATTGAGACGCCGGAAGAAGACATGCCTGTCGATCAACTGGTGGCAGAGGCATATTCGAACAGGCCCGAGATTGAACAATCCCTGTTGAACCTGAAGAACGCGCAGATCACCATCAAGGGCGTCAAGAATGGCTTGTTGCCGACGGTTGACCTGTACGCTTACTACAGCGGCAATGCGATCGGTGGCGCAGTGAGCCCGTTCTGCAGCCCGTCCTACTTCGGCGCGGAGTCGTGCAACGTGGCGCCGATCGGATATTCGACCGTCTTCCAAAATCTGTTCAACAGTAGTGGTCCGGATAAGGCAGTCGGCGTAAACATCAATATTCCACTGCGCAATCGCCAGGCACAGGCAGCCGAGGCACGGTCTTTGCTGGAGTATCGGCAGGACCAGATGAAGCTGGAGCAACAGTATGTGCAGGTGCGGATCCAGGTGATCAACAAGCAGTATGCGCTGACCAATGATCGCGCTGCGGTACAGGCAGCGATGGCAACACGGGATTACAACCAGCAGGCGTTGCTGGCAGAGCAGAAAAAGTATCGGCTTGGCGCATCGACGAGTGCTGCTGTGCTGCAGCAGCAGCGAAGCCTCGCGGCTGCCGAGAATACAGTGATCTCCGACCTGGCGACGTACGCGATCGACCGTGCGAGCCTTGAGCAGGTGGTTGCCAATACGCTGCAGAAGTACGGCATCAACACAGGCGATGCGGTAAGCGGGAAGATGAATGCTGCACCGGTGATTCCGGGTCTCGAGCCGGCGCCAAAGACGCCGGAAGCGGGACTGCCGCCGCAGCAGCAACAACTGGAGAAGACACGTGAGGCACCTGCGGTACCGCCGAGTCCAATGGCTCCGCAGGGCATGGCGCCACCGGCCAATCCGCCGCAATAGATCAGGCTTACTCGATTACCGGACTGCCACCTGGTCGAGCAGGTGGAAGAACTCCGGAAAGGATATGGCTGCGGCCTCGGCACCATGGATCTGCGTCTCGCCCTGTGCCCGAAGCGCTGCAACAGAGAAGGCCATCGCAATGCGGTGATCTCCACCACTCTCGATGACGGCACCATGCAAGCTTTGGCCGCCGGGTACATCGAGTCCGTCTTCGAACTCTTCGACCGCGGCACCCATGGCACGAAGATTCTGCACCACCAGGGCAATGCGGTCGGACTCCTTGACACGAAGCTCTTTGGCGTCGCGGATGCGAATGCCGCCGCGGGTGTAAGGAGCGATAGCCGCGAGTACTGGCAGTTCATCAATCAACTGGGCCGCAAGTGCCCCGCTGATGATGGTCGAGCCGAGACCTTCGGGCGGAGCCTGGATCTGCACAGTACCGATCAGTTCGCCATGTTTTTCTTCGAGGTCGAGGACACTGGTTCGTGCTCCGAGGCTACTGAGAACGTCGAGTAACGAAGCGCGAGTAGGATTCAGGCCGAGTGCATCGAAGACAAGGCTCGAATCTGTAAAAAGAGCCGCGGCGCAGAGGAAGAAGGCGGCCGAGGAGAGATCGCCGGGCACTACCGCGTCAATGGCCTTCAGCTTCTGTCCACCTTCGATGGTGATGAAATCGGTGCCGCGATGAAGCTGAGCGCCGAACGCCTGCAGGGCAAGTTCTCCATGATCGCGGGTACGGACGGCTTCGCGCACCGTGGTGGCGCCGATGGCTTGAAGACCTGCGAAGAGCACGGCGGTCTTGACCTGGGCGCTGGGGATGGGCGTGGTGTAATCAATCGCCTGGAGTTGGCCACCCTCAATAACGATCGGAGCGTGGCCGTCTGTGAGGCTGAGCGACGCGCCCATCTGCGACAGAGGTTTGCGGACGCGCTCCATGGGCCGTCGCGAAAGCGATGCGTCCCCGATGAGAGTGTAGCTGCCGTTTTGTGGCGCTAGCAGACCGGCGAGCATGCGCATCGTGGAGCCGGAATTACCGCAGTCAAGTGACGAAGCCGGTGCGTGAAAGGCACCACCGCAACCGGTGATAGTGACGGAAGCCTCGGCACGCTCTACTTTGGCGCCTAGCGCTTGTGCGCAGGCAAGGCTGCTGGCGCAATCGGCACCTGTAGAGAAGTTGGTGAAGTGGGAGGTGCCTTCCGCAAGAGCACCGAGAAGCGCGTAACGGTGGGAGATGCTTTTGTCCCCGGGCAGGCGAAGGCTGCCCATGAGGCTCCTGGCTGGACGGATGGTTTGCACGGCCGGCAATAGGGAACCGTTAGGCGACGGATCAGTAGATTCAGACAAGGTGTTTCGCTCCAGAAGAATTCAGCAATGCGGGAATAGCTCTATCGTAAACGGGTTACGAATAGAGTGGCTCGCGGACGCGCAGGACGACAACAGTCTCGTCGTCAAAGCGGTCGAAGCCGGCCTGGAATCGGCCAACCTCGTGCATGATGGCATCCGCCAGTTCAGTTGCGGATGCGTGGATATGTTCTTTCACCACTTCGATCAGACGCTTGTCGCCGAACATTTCGCCGGCAGTGTTCTGGGCGTCGACGATGCCGTCGCTGAAGAAGACGATGGCATCGCCGGGACGCGTGGAGAGAGTGAACTGCTCATAATTCGCTTCGCGGAAGAGGCCGAGGGGAAAGCCTTCCGCCTGGATGGTCTCGACTTCACCGCCGCGACAGAAGAGCGGCTGGATGGCCCCGGCATTGGCAATCTGCAGGGTCTGATCTTCGTCATTCCAGACGGCGAAGACCATGGTGATGTACTGGGCGTCCATCTGCCGTTCCTGCAAAGATTCGTTCAAGAGCTTGAGCATTTCCGCTGGTGTGGGACACTGCGGCGCACCGGCTCGCATGATGCCGCTCACAAGGGCGGAGTAGAGGGCTGCTGGCGTAGCTTTACCGCTGGCGTCGCCGAGCGCGATGCCAGTGCGGAATTCGTCGTAGCGGAGGAAGTCGTAGAGGTCGCCGCCGATCATGCGGGCGGGTAGGAAGCGAGTCGCAAACTCGGCGTGGGCATGCTGCGGTTTCTTTTGCGGCAGCAGGCGCAGCTGCACTTCGCGTGCCATGGCTAGGTCGTTTTCGAGACGATGTTCTTGCTGCGCGACGCGCTGGTAAAGGCGCGCATTTTCGATGCTGATGGCAACCGTCGCGGCCATGGTAATCATGACGCGTTCGTGCTCTTCGTTGAAGAAGCCGGGGCGGGTGTGTTCGAGGTCGAGGACGCCGATGACCTTGTTTTTGTAGATGAGCGGCACCACCATCTCGGAGCGGGTTTCCGAGTTGACCATCTTGTAGCGAGGGTCCTTGCGGACGTCGGGCACGTTCAGGAGCATACGTTCGCGAACGGCGCGGCCAACCAGGCCATCAGAGAGAGGTACGCGATTGTTGGAGAAGAAGCGTTCACCAAAGCGGACGGAGAAGCGCAGATCCAGTACCTGTTCTGCTTCGTCGATCAGGAGGATCGTGAACATCTGGTAGTCGATGAGGCGGCGCAGCAACTGTCCGATGCGTTCGAAGAGGGGATCGAGTTCGAGAATCGAGGTGAGGTCGCGGCTGATCTCGTTCAGTACTTCGAGCATCTGGGCCTGGCGAGAGACCCGCGTGTACAAGCGGGCGTTTTCGATGGCGATGGCGACACGGGAGGCGGTGAGCTCCAGCAGGTGCATGTGTTCTGTCTGAAAGAAGTCAACCTGTTCGCTCTCGATGTCGAGCACGCCGATAAGTTTATTTTTGACGACGAGGGGAACTGCCAGCTCCGAGCGGACGCCCGGGATGGAGGGCAGATAATGCTCCGACTTGGCAACATCGTTGACGAGGACGGATTGCTTGCGTTCGGCGGCGATGCCGACGATGCCCTGTCCGAGGCGAATGCGCTTCCTGTCCATCTCGGCAGCATGCCCTATCTGGAAGCGCATGCGCAGATCGTTGGTTCGGTCGTTGAGCAGCAGAATGGCAAAGATTTTGTAATCGATGACAACGCGAACCAGTTCGGCGGTGCGATGCATCAGCGTCTGCAGATCGAGCGTGGTGTTGAGCGCGTTCGCGAGGCGCATCAGGAACTCGATCTGAACAGGAT
Source organism: uncultured Acetobacteraceae bacterium (assembly GCA_964657345.1). Classification (GTDB taxonomy): domain Bacteria; phylum Acidobacteriota; class Terriglobia; order Terriglobales; family Acidobacteriaceae. The sequence goes on from CAZZVA010000110.1 coordinate 4,480, forward strand.
CGGTTTGAAAGCGTGCGGGGAGAGCGGAAGTGGCTGGAGACGCAAATCGGTAGTCTCCTTCGAACGCAGTTTGCGGGACAGCGCTGCTTTCCGAAACAGCGTCAGCGGCGCTGTCTGGTTCCTCTCCGTTCTGCTTGGGCTTGGTCATCTGGCAATCGAGTCATCATAGCGCACGGCTGCGCGGCTGGCGCGGGCTGCTGTGAAAGGGAAGCGACCTGTTTTCAGCTGCAGGAACCGAGTTCCAGCAGGGTGTTGTTTCAGACGTCGGCGCCCAGCGACTGGCGAAGTTCCGACAGGATAGAGATACCGGCGCTGGCTCCAAGGCGATTGGCGCCTGCAGCCAGCATGGCACGTGCGTCTGCCAGGGTGCGGATGCCGCCGGATGCTTTGACTCCACAGCGATTGCCGGCGACCCCGCGAAGGATAGCTACATCTTCGGCCGTGGCGCCATTCGCTGAGAAGCCAGTACTGGTTTTCAGGAAATCAGCCCCGGCATGGATTGCGATTTCAGAGGCGCCGAGCTTCTCCTGCACGGTGAGCAGGCAGGTTTCCAGGATGACCTTGAGGATGGCCCCGGCGCCATGCACAACCTCGGCTACCGAGCGGATGTCCTGCTCTACCTGGGCGAGCATACCCGAGCGCAGCATGCCGATGGATACGACCATGTCGATGTCATGGGCGCCAAGTTTGACCATCTCCGCTGCCTCTTCGCGCTTGGTTGCAGTGGTGTTCGCACCCAGCGGAAAGCCAACGACCACGCCTACCGGTATGCCAGTACCGGCAAGGGCGGCATAGGCGAGAGGCACCCAGACGGGATTGACCATGGCGCAGGCAAATCGATGCCGCGCTGCTTCCTCGCACAGAGCGGTGACCTGCGAGCGAGTAGCCTCCGGCTTGAGCAGGGTGTGATCGATGGTAGCGGCGAGCGCCTGCTCGCTGGAGAGAGCTTGCAAAACGAAACTGTCGGAAGCGGTGAGAATGACTGCTGACATAAAACTCCTGCTTAAGCCCGGCATCGTTCAGCCGGATGACTTGCCCTACTGCTGATAGATTTCCGGCGGAAGGATGCAGATGTCCGGAAGGTTTCTGAAATGTTCCTGGTAATCCATGCCGTAACCCACGACAAATTCGTTGGGGATTTCGAATCCGACGTAGTCTCCGACGACATGCTCGATGCGACGAGATGGCTTGTCCAGCAAGGCAGCCACTTTGAGCGATCTTGGCTGGTGCCCCGCGAAGTGTCGTTTGAGGAAATTCAGGGTAAGTCCGGTGTCGAGAATGTCCTCGACCAGGATGATATTGCGATCGTGCACGGACTGGTCGAGGTCTTTGATCAACTGGACGGCGCCTGAGGATTTGCTGCTTTTTCCGTAGCTGGAGGTGGCGACAAAATCGAAGGTGCAGGTGAAGGTGATCTGTCGGGCAAGATCTGCGAGAAAAATGGCGGCGCCTTTGAGGACGCCGACCAGGATCACGCTCTCGCCGGCATAGTCCCGGTTGATCTGGTCGCCCATCTGGGCGACCCTCGCTGCGATCTGCTCGCGGGAGAACAGGACCGGGTAGGAAGAAGCTTCCATGTTTTCAAACCTCGCTTACTCTGCCAACAGTATCCATGATGAGGCCGGGCGTCGAGGTCTCGGGCCCCGGCGATATACTTGGAGCTGCTCATGTATCCCTATATTCATGTTGGACGATTGACGATCGGCACGTTCGGACTGCTGTTATGGCTGGCTGCTGTGTCTGCGGGATACGTTCTGTATCTTAATTTTCGCCGCTTCCGGATCACTGCCGATGCTGTGAGCGTGGTGGCACTGACGACCGTGCTGGGAGTGATTGGCGCCAAGTTATGGCATGTGCTGGAGACGCCGCACCTGCTGATGCAGTATCCGGCAGAGTTGATTTTCGATCGTGCCGGGTTTGCCTGGTATGGCGGCCTGGTCGCAGGCGTGCTTACGCTGATGTGGCAGGGGAAGCAAAGTGGCACCGGGGCACTGGGTATGCTCGACCTGGCTTCGCCTTCTGCGGCGATCGGTTACGGTGTGGGTCGGATCGGCTGCCTGGTTTCTGGTGATGGCGACTACGGAATCCCGACCAGGCTGCCGTGGGCTATGAGTTTTCCGCACGGGCTGGTGCCGACGTATGCGAAGGTCCACCCGACACCGGTTTACGAGTTTCTTGCGGCGCTGGTGATCGCCATGATCCTGTGGAAGATGGGCAGCCGGCGTATGACGAGAGCTACGGGTGAAATTACGGGCGCTTATCTTGCACTGTCCGGTGTGGCGCGGTTTTCCGTAGAGTTTATCCGGATCAATCCGAAGATTTACTGGGGCATGACGAATGCGCAGGTAGCGAGCCTGGGATCGATTGCCTTTGGCGTAGGCCTGATAGTGTGGGCGCGGCGTCATGCGAGTGCAAAGGCTGCATCCGCCGATCCTATACAGGTTCGGGCCCCTGGCATTTGATGGATAAAGCTGCGGCGATTGAAGCATAATAGCGTCGTCGTCGTGCTCCAGGAATCTGTGCCACCGAGGTCACTTTCTCATGAAGATCGCCGTGTTGATTGCCCGCATCCTCCTTGGTCTGATGTTTCTTGTGTTTGGACTTAACTTCCTCCTGCATTTCATTCCTATGCAGACACCGCCCGGCCTTGCGGGCCAGTACATGGGATTACTCTTCGTATCGCACTATGCCCTGGCCGTCGGCGCGTTCCAGGCTATCGGCGGTGCCATCCTGCTGTCGGGCCTGTATGTTCCGCTTGGTCTAACGATCCTTGGTCCGATCCTTGTAAACATCCTGCTCTTCCACATCTTCATGGCACCCAAGGGAATCCCAATGGCTTTGTTTACGACACTGCTATGGTTCGTTGTCTTCTATGGATATCGCAAGGCATTTGCGGGCATCCTCGGACCGCGAGTGGTGGCCTAGTCGAGCTGATCGAAGCTGGAACGACGAATAGAGTCGGCAATAGCATTTGACTACGGCCTGGTTCATGGGAAATTTCTACAAACGCTTCAGCGTCATTGCCGGCTTTCTGGTTCTACTGGTCGTCCTGATCGCCAATGCCCTGATCGTGAAGCGACAACTGGATGCCCAGGTCGCCAGCCAGGTCTGGGTCACGCATACCCAGCAGGTTCTGTATGAACTGGGAGAGACCGAGTCGCTGCTGAAAGATGCGGAGACGGGACAGCGAGGCTTTCTGTACACGGGTCGCGAGCAATATCTTGCGCCCTACAAAGCCGCAGGCATTCGCCTGGGTGACCACATAGCCATACTGGAAGCGCTGATCGCCGATAATCCGAATCAGCGGCAGCGCGTTGACGAATTGCGTCGGCTTTCTCAGAACAAGATGCAGGAACTGGCGGCAACGATCGCCTTATACCGACTGGGCAAGACAGATGAGGCACGGCGCCTTGTTCTGAGTGATGCGGGGCTGCAGGTGATGCAGCAGATTCGTGACCTAGTGGCCGGTATGCGGCGGGAGGAGTTGACCCTGCACGATACGCGCTCCTTGGCGTACCAACGCAGTGTGCGGGTCACGATTGCATGTCTTTACCTGGCCAGCCTGGTTGCCGTGACCGGACTTGGCCTGCTTGCCTATCTCATCCTGCGGCAGGGACGTCTGCAGACACAACATGCGAGCCAGCTTCGTGCGAGAGAAGAGTGGTTCCGGGTGACGTTGACGAGTGTTGGCGAAGCCGTGATCGCTACAAACAGCCTGGGACAGGTGACTTTTCTGAATCCGCATGCAGAACGCATGATCGGCCTGAGCGCAAAGGAAGCCAGGGGACGGGCGATAGAAGAGATCTTTCCTATCTTCAACGAATTCACTCTGAAGGTGGTCGAGAATCCGATCAAGAAAGTAATGGAATCCGGGGCAGTAGTGGGTCTTGCCAATCACACTGTCCTGAAGCATCGGGATGGGAGTTACACCCCGATCGAGGACAGCGCTGCCCCCATATGGGATGATCTGGACCGCCTGGTTGGAGTGGTACTGGTCTTTCGGGATGCTACGGAAAACCGCAAAGCACACGAGCTCTTGCGGAAGACAGAGAAGCTGGCTGCCGCTGCGCGGCTTTCCGCGACCATGGCACATGAGATCAATAATCCACTGGAGGCGGTGGCTAACTTGATTTACATCGCAAAGGGGATGGACGGTGTGCCGACGGATGCGGTGGAGTGTTTAGAGCTGGCGGAACAGGAAGTAGAGCGGGTGTCCCATATCGCGCGGCAGACACTAGGGTTTTACCGAGAGTCCAATGTAGCGGAACGCATCGACATTCGTTCCCTGGTCGATTCTGTTCTGAAGATCTATTCGAACAAGTTCAAGAGTAAGGACATTGCTGTCCAGTGCGAGTTTGAGGAATGTCCGCCGCTGGACGGGCGAGCGGGCGAGATGAAGCAGGCAATTGCGAACCTGATCGGCAATGCGGCAGATGCAGTCGGAGTGCATGGACGGATCACGGTCAAACTACAGTGTGACCGGCACGATACCGGCACCGATGTCCATTTGACTATTGAAGACGACGGCCCCGGTATCCAGCCGGAGGCGATGGATCATATTTTTGAGCCTTTCTTCACCACGAAGAAGGATGTCGGCACGGGGCTTGGCCTGTGGGTGACGAAGGAGATCATCGATCGGCATGGAGGGAAGATCGAGGTCAAGATACTGGACGGCGTTCGGAAGAAGGGTGCTGTGTTCGTGGTGATCCTGCCACTGCAGCCCGTCTTGACCAGCACAGATGCAGGCTCTTCCTGAACGAAACAGGCGTCAGAGACCCTTGAGGAATTCCTTCGCGAGTGCGAGTTCCGGAAACAGCTTCTCCTCCGCCTGGAAGGTTCGTGGATGGACGCAGCGACGTCCGCGCTTGACCTTGACGGGATGCTTGAGGTGAAGCATTTCGTGATAGATGAGGTACTCGATGGCATAGCGCGGCGTATTTTTGCGATCGAAGACCCGGCTGACGACGATGGTGTTGTGTGCCGGATCGTAGTGGCCCAGAAGGCGACGGGCTGCTACCGCGCTCCAGGTCAGTTCCGGCCGGCCGAGCAGTCCGAAGAAGAAGCGCTGATTCAAACTGTCGAACACTTCATTCAGGTTGTAGAAGTCCCCTTGCGGCCCAAGCATTTTCTTCCGGCCGCGTGTCTGGCGAACCAGCTCTGTCTGGCGCATCACTGTCTCGTTCGTGGTAAAGCGACGATAGCGCTGGCATTGGAGCGGGTCCAGTGCCTTTCGGTATAGCTTCGCCAGAAGTATGTGAGCGATGGCGTGATGAATCGGCTCGGGTGCGCCCTCAAGAAGATCGGAGAGGCTGACATGGATCTGCCCTTCGCGCAGCCGGATGGTGGTGTTGAGACTGGTAAAGCGGCGAAAACGAATGTGGAATGGGGGGATGGGTGCACGGGGACGGAGGTTACGATATTCCGTCTCAAAAATGGTGTGCAGCAGGGGGTTCACAGAAGCTTAGCGTAGCAGAATCCGGGGGGCTGATTGGCAGCTTTCAGCCGGCGACCATGTGACGGATCCCGGTGTAGAAGACCCACAGACCCACGGCCACAAACAGTGTGCCGGCGACGACCCGCGCGGGCAATTTCTGAAAGATACGGATGTCGCCCAGCGCAATCATCACACCCGCGCCAATGCCTACAGAGGCTAGTGTGAGCGCGACCAGATCCTGCAACACACGCAGAAGACTTTCCAAATTGGGGATTCCTGCCTCTCCGCCCGTCGGCTGGATGGCCTTTTAGATGTCGACCAGAGGCAAAGGACGCAGCTAACTTACTTCTGCCCCTTGTGAGAGGCGAAGTACTGCTCCTGTTCGGTGAGCATCTTCTTTGCCAGTTCCGTGGTGCTCTGCGCAGTGTCGAGTGCTGTTTTACGGGCAAAGTCGTAATCGAGGGATGCCTTGGGTTCATGCAGCAGGCTTTCCCATTTGGCACTGTGATCGGCCAGCTCTTTCAGCGTTTTCCGCATGTCGATATGGCTGTCGGAGGACGTTTCGAGGTTGTCCTGCAGTTCATCCGCGAGGCGTGTGAACTCCTCCATCAAGTTATGAATCTGCGCGCTCGGACGCTGAGCGCGTGGATTGCCAGCCATCTTGTGGATTTCCGAGGTACGCTCTTCGATGAACTTCATGTAGAGCTTGACGCGCTGTACGGGGTCGGCGCCTGTATCGCGTACCTGCTCTACCTGCTCGTTGGTCAGCGGATCCTTGCTGCTTTGTGCAAAAAGAGACGAGGCCAGAAGCAGGATCATCATGGGGATGCCGTGCTTCAGACGCATCTTCGACCGGTTGCCTTCGAGGGGCCTCATCGCCACTAAGGATACCTCACGATGTGCATCCTGGCACCATCGGCGTGACAGAGACAAATGGGGCCGCCTGGCTGATGCCCAGGGCAGCATCCGCTGGATGCTGCATCATTCACGGTGAGCAGAGCATCGAACGCCCAGACCTGACTGGTGGATGCATTAGACAACGGGAG
>CAZZVA010000111.1:0-10893 GCA_964657345.1 uncultured Acetobacteraceae bacterium
GCAGCCGGCGGAAAATTCACGGCGGCGGCACTAACGCGTTTGCCAATGATGCGGTTGGCCAGCCCTGGTGCCGCATTGGGTTCGAAGGCGAGCGTGGGGATGCCGCTGATGATGGCAGCCATCATGGCGGGACCTGAGGCGTAGCCGCCGACACCGATGGCGACGGCCGGTTTCCATTCGCCCAGCAGCCTGCGGCAATGCAGAATGGCGCGCGGCAGCGCAGTCGTGGTCGACAACCGGGTCCGCAGGCTGACGTTCTTGAGTTGGCCCACGTCGATCATGTCAAGCGGGTACCCGGCCTGGGGTACGAGCCGCGACTCCAGTCCGCGCGGTGTGCCGATGAAGCGTACTGCTGCTCCATGCCGGTCGCGGAGTTCATTGGCGATGGCAAGTGCCGGGATGATATGGCCACCGGTGCCGCCGCCGGCGATGAGTATGCGGAAGGCAGTGGCCTCTGCGGGATCAGGCGCCACGGTCACTCGATCTCTCGTGTCAGATTCAGCAGGACGCCTATACTCGCCAGCGTGAAAAACACGGAGGTGCCGCCATAGGAAATAAGTGGCAGCGTGATCCCTTTGGTCGGCACCAGGGCGAGTACCACGCTGATGTTGAAGAAGGCCTGGATGATCACGGTCGCTGTGATACCGAACGCGAGAAAGCGGGCGAAAGGATCCTGGGACAGACTGGCCGCGCGCATCCCACGATAGCCGAGCGCGATGAAGAGACCGATGATGACGAGTCCCCCGATCAGGCCCAGTTCTTCAGCGATGTTAGCGAAAATGAAATCAGTGTGGGCTTCGGGCAGGTAGAACAGCTTTTGCCGTCCTTCCATGAAGCCCAGACCGTGGAAGCCACCGGTGCCGACGGCGATCAGCGACTGGATGGTGTGGAAGCCGGTCTTCTTCGGATCCTTCCAGGGGTCAAGAAAGGCGAGCATACGTTCGCGCCGCCACGCAACGTGGAAGAGCATGTAATAGAGGACGGGCGCTACGACAAGACTGGCATAGGCAAAAACCTTCATCTGCGCCCCGGCGAGATACAGCATCATGAAGGTCACCGCAGCGCAGACCAGGGCGGTGCCAAGATCCGGCTCCTTCAAAATGAGGGCGATGAACAAAAGACTTGGCAATGCCGCGGGCAGTAAAGTGTTGCGAACATCTTCAATGTTCTGCATGCGGTTCTGCAGGAACCAGGCGAGGAACAGAACGATCGTCGGCTTCGCCAGTTCCGATGGCTGGAAGGAGAAGCTGCCGAACTTGATCCAGCGCTGCGTGTTGTGCGAACCATGCATGGCAAAGGAGGCCATCAGCATGACCATGGTGACGGCGACTGCGGGAAAGACGACGTTCGGACGATTAAACTTGCGGTAGTCCACCCGCATCAGCACTGTCATGGTGATGAGGCCAAGAGCCGCCCAGGCCGCCTGCCTGGTGACGAAGTTGTAAGGCGAGCCAAAGCGGGCCTTGGCCATGATGGCGGACGCACTGAAGACCGTGGCCAGTCCGATGAGGACCAGCAGAAGGACGACACAGTACAGCCATTTGTCGACGCCAACACGCTTGGCCATGGTTAGTTCCCTTCTGCAGCTGCTGTTGCGGCAAATTGTTTTGCGAAAACCTGTTCCTTGAAGGCTCGCCCGCGATGCTCGTAACTGTCGAACTGGTCGAAGCTGGAACACGCAGGCGCCAGCAGGACAATATCGCCGGCACCTGCGGCAGCAGCGGCACTTTCCACGGCCGCGTTCAGCGTTTTTGAAGAAACGACGTGGGTTGCCCCGGCGATCTCACGCTCGATCTTTTCTGCTGCCGCACCGATGGTGTAGACACTCTTCACGCGCTGCTGCAGGAGAGGCCGCAATTGCGTATAGTCGGAATTCTTGTCCTTGCCGCCGAGGATGAGATGAATGCCACCGGGAAAGGACGACAGCGCTTTCATGGTCGCGTCGACGTTGGTCGCCTTGGAGTCGTTGTAGTACTGCACGCCGGCGATTTCGGCAATGAACTCCAGCCTATGCTCGACCGCATGAAAGGCTTTGACTGCCGCGGCGATGACATCGGACGCAACGCCGGCAAGGCGTGCCGCGCAGACCGCGGCCAGCACATTCTCCAGATTATGCTCGCCCTTCAAGGGGATTGCACTGACGGGCATGATCGGTTCAAAGCTTGACTGCTCGTTTTCACGAAAGACAACGGCACCATTCATAACAGCGGCGCCTTGGCGAACGAGTTTAGTACGGCTGAACCAGAAGACTTTTGCTTTGGCGCGTCCGGCGGCCAGCTGCACACGTGGATCGTCTCCGTTGAGCACGAGAAAGTCTTCGCGGGTCTGTGCTGCGAAGATCTTTTCCTTCGCCGCTGCGTAGTCTTCGAAGGTGCCATGCCGGTCAAGGTGATCGGGCGTGATGTTGAGGATGACAGCGATGCTCGGCCGGAAATGCTGCGTGGTTTCGAGTTGGAAGCTGGAAATCTCAAGCACAGACCATGCGCTCGAGGCTGTAGCGGATCGGTTTTCCGGCGTGTCGACCAGTTCGATGACAGGGATACCGATGTTGCCGCCTACCTGAGTGACGAGGCCGGACGCCTTAAGAATCTCCCCGCACAGTGTGGTGGTGGTGGTCTTGCCGTTGGAGCCGGTGATGGCCAGAATCTTCGTCTTTAAAAATTCCGACGCCAGTTCGACTTCGCCCGTGATGGGAAGACCGAGCTTGCGCACCTGCTGGAGTTCCGGAGTCGTGAGCGGTACACCCGGGCTGACAACGATCAGGTCCTGGCGGCGAAAAGTAAGCAGTCCGTGACCGCCCGTTTCGACAGCGATGCCTTCTTCCAGCAGGGCCGGAATTTCCTTGGCGAGCGCTTCGGCGCTGCGCATGTCAGACACGGTAACCTGTGCGCCCAGGCGACGGAGAAAAAGCGCGGCCGAGCGCCCGGATTTACCGAGGCCGACGACCAACACCTTTTTATTCTTGAATTCCATGCTGCTTCGACCCGATGGCTGGTGATTGCTGATTGATTCGAGGAAATGAAGACCCTTCCATTTCGCTCCGCTTCGGTCGAGATGACAGAGTCATGGATTGGCCGTGACTGCAAAATGAGCCGGACCTGACAGGCGATTGTCCCATGCAGGAGCAAGCCTCACCGCAGTTTTAGCGTAGTGAGTGCAAAGAGTGCAAACACGAGTGCAAGAATCCAGAAACGCGCAATGACCTTCGACTCGGACCAGCCGCTGAGTTCGAAGTGATGATGCAGAGGTGCCATTTTGAAAATGCGTTTGCCTTTGCGCAGTTTGTAGCTGCCCACCTGCAGGATGACGGATAGCGTTTCGAGCACGAAGATGCCGCCGATGAAGGGCAGCAGCAGTTCCTGTTTGATGACGACGGCAACGGTGCCGATGGCACCGCCGAGCGCCAGCGAACCGACATCGCCCATGAAAACTTCTGCCGGATGGGCGTTGTACCAGAGGAATCCGATACTGGCGCCAACCATGGAGCCGCAGAAGACCGCCACCTCGCCAACCAGCGGCATACGCTGAATTTCGAGGTAATCCGCGAAGACCGCATGGCCGCTTACGTAGGTGAGAACGGTAAGCGCCGCTGCGGCGATGATGGTGCAGCCAATCGCAAGACCGTCGAGCCCATCCGTTAGATTGACAGCATTGCTGGATGCCACGATGACCAGAACGACGAAGATGACAAATGGCAGGAATGCAAGCAGGGCCATGTGCGGCACATGCTGCAGGGCGCCGATGGCAAGGTCGGGACGAAAGCGCTTGAGGAACGGAACGACCAGCCGGGTGGAGTAGCTACCCTGCTGTTCCAGGAGGACAAGTGTGACGGCGATGGCTACGCTGACCAGGATCTGCAGACCCATCTTGGCGCGCGAGGTAAGGCCAAGATTGCGGCGGTTGACGACCTTGATGTAATCATCGGCAAACCCGATGCCGCCAAACGCCAGTGTCGAGAGCATAACCATCCAGACAAATGGGTTGGAGAGGTCGCTCCATAATAGCGTCGGCAGCAGGATCGAAATGCAGATGAGCACACCCCCCATGGTGGGGGTGCCCGCTTTCTTCTGATGTGCGGCTGGACCTTCCTGGCGGATGTACTGACTGATCTGGAACTCGCGCAGCTTTTCAATGACGTACGGGCCGACTACCAGTCCGATCAGCATGGCCGTGAGCGTGGCGAAGGCCGTGCGGAAGGTGAGATAGCGGAAGATGCGGAAGGGGCGGAAATAGGGAAACAGTTTTTGGTACAGGAGCCAGTAAAGCAAACTTCCTCCGCGTCGCAGCGATCACTGATCGATCTGCCGTTAATCTTATGTCCTGGGCCCGAAGATCGTACTGCGTTTAGTTGCTGCCAGCTTCAAGAACGTCAAGGGCACGCTCGAGTTTGACGCCGCGTGACGCCTTGAGCAGGACCACGTCCCCTTCGCGCACATGCTGTGTCATCCAGATTCCGGCGGCGGCGGCGTCTGCAACGAACTCGGCTGTTTTTATTCCGCCTGCGACAGCTCCGTCTACGATGGATCGACCGAAGCCGCGTACGCCGACGACGATATCAATACCGGCTGCCGCAGCAGCTTCTCCGCAGGCGCGATGGAGCGTGGCCGACTCTGGCCCCAGTTCGAGCATCTCGCCGGCTACCAGGATGCGCCGTTGCGCAGGCATGGATGCGAGCGTCGAGATCATGGACTGCAGGGCTTCCGGATTCGAGTTGTAGCAGTCGTTAATAATGGTCGCGCCGCGCCAATGGACCATCTCCCCCCGACGGCTGTCCGGACGCAACTGACGCAAAGCAGCAGCGCACTCCATCAGCGACATGCCGGATTCCAGACCGCAGGCGATCGCAGCGAGTGCGTTGGTGATGTTGTGACGCCCAAGCAGCGCCAGTTCGACGGTGGCTTTCTCATCCAGAACGGTGACATCGAAGCGGATGCCTTCGCTGCCGCGCTCTTCTATGTTCTCAGCGCGGATATAAGCAGTAGGGCCCGTACCGAAACAGAGCACGCGGCCGGTAAAGCCGCGGCTGAATTGCGCGACATAGCGGTCGTCCGCATTCAGAAATGCCGTGCGATGCGCGCCGTGCAACCCCTCAACCAGTTCATACTTGGCGCGCGCGATGCCGGCGATGCCATCACTGAAATTTTCAGCGTGGGCATTGCCGACGTTGGTGACGACGCCCCAGTCGGGTAAAGCGATTCGGCAAAGGGCAGCAATTTCGCCGCTGTTGGACATACCCATTTCGATGACCGCGATTTCGTCTTCGGGCTGCAGGCGCAGCAATTGCAGCGGCAGGCCGAAATGATTGTTGAGGTTGCCGATGGACTTGAGCACGCGATGCTTTGCACTGAGGACCGTGGCGATCGCTTCCTTGGTGGTGGTCTTGCCGGCGCTGCCGGTGATGCCAATCAGGCGCTTGCCCCATGCGCGACGGACTGCGGACGCAAGAGTCTGCATGGCCGCCAGGGGATCGTCGACGACGAGCAGCGTGTGCTGGTGAGCTTCCTGCAGCATGCGGGCCACATGCGCATGGGCCACGACAGCGGCGCGGGCACCTTGGGCGAAGGCAGCCGGAACGAAATCATGCGCGTCGAAACGTTCGCCGCGGATGGCAAAGAACAGGTCGCCCGGCTGCAATGTGCGCGTGTCGATCGAGTATCCGGTAGCCGGGCCGGTGCCTGTCTCGGCGTGGCCGGCCTTGAGATCGGCATCCATCCAGGCTGCGCATTGTGCCAGCTCCAGATTCACGAGACGCCCTTCGGCACCAGGCCGTCCAGCGACTGCCGCGCCTGCTCCGCATCGTCAAACTCGATGACGTGTTGGCCAATGGTCTGCGTCTTTTCGTGGCCTTTGCCGGCGATCAGCACCAGGTCGCCTGTGCGGGCATCCGCGATGGCCCGTTGAATGGCGCGGGCACGATCCGGCTCGACGTGTACAGCTGCCAGGGTACCCGCCAGCCCGGGCAGAACATCCTCGATGATGGCGCCTGGATCTTCGCTGCGAGGATTGTCCGAGGTGACGATGACGACGTCGCTGCCCTCACCGGCAGCGTGGCCCATGAGTGGGCGCTTGGTGCGATCCCGATCGCCGCCGCAGCCAAAGACAGTAATGACGCGGCCCCGATGGTTCTGCACCAGCTCGCGCGCGAGCGCTGTCACATTGCGAAGCGCATCGCTGGTATGGGCATAGTCGACGATGACAGTGAAATCCTGTGCCGTGTCGATGGTCTGGAACCGACCCGGAGGCGCGTGGAGCTCTTCTGCTGCAGCTGCAATGTCATCCAGTGCCAGACCGCGCGCGCATGCCGCAGCACTCGCGGCAAGCAGGTTGTAGACATTGATCCTGCCCAACAGCCGGCTGGTGATGGGCGCGGTGCCGAAGGGCGTCTGCATGGAGAAGTGGGTGCCGGCTGCGGACACCCGCACCCCGGCGGCGCGGAAGTCGCCTTCGTGAATCCCGTACGAGAAGACCTGCGAGCCCGCCTGCTTTGCAATAGCGATAAGGGTCGCGCCGGCTTCATCGTCCGCATTGATGACAGCAGTCTTCGGCACCTGCGAACAGGTGCCATCGAACAGTCGCGTCTTCGCCCGCAGGTAGTCTTCGAGGGTGCCGTGATAGTCCAGGTGGTCCTGCGTGAGATTGGTGAAAATGGCAGTATCAAACGCCAGCTGCCACACGCGACCTTGATCCAGCGCGTGGGATGACACTTCCATCACGGCTTCGGACACGCCTTGTTGCAGGCCCTCGGCGAAGATGGCCAGGAGGTCGCGGGATTCCGGCGTGGTATGCGGAGACGGCAACACACGGTCGCCAATCCGGTATTCGATGGTGCCCACCAGGATAGTGCTGCGAGCATGGGCGCGCAGCACCTGTTCCAGCAGGTAGGCAGTCGTCGTTTTGCCGTTGGTGCCGGTAACACCGGTCAGGCCAAGTTTCGTGTCCGGATAGTCATACAAGGTGCGGCATAACTCCGCGAGGGCGCGCCGGCCATGGTCTACCTGCGCGATCGGCAGAGATGGATGCCCGGCGCGAGTGCTTGTGAAATAGGCACTGGAGTCGGTTACGATCGCTGCGGCGCCTGCGTCAATAGCCCGCTCGATGAAGCTGTTGCCATCCATGGTGCCGCCCTTCATGGCCACGAAGAGAGTACCCGGTTTGACGTTGCGCGAGTCGTATTCGATGGCCTGGATGGGGGCGCTGCTCTCCGCCCCGGCTGCAAAGACCTGTTGCGGGCTGGTTGCAGCGACGAGCTGAGAGAAGGTCATCATGAGTGCAGTCCCAGAGTATCGCTGAACGGTTATCTCTGAAAGCGAACCATGATTTGTGTACCAAGAGGAACCATGGTGCCGGCGGCGGGTGCCTGTTCGCGGGCGATGCCGGTACCGAGGGCCTGGATCACCAGGCCGGAGTCGCTTGCCGATTCAATGACCTGCCGCAGGGGTTCGCCCACCAGCACTGGTACGGATACGCGGCGCCTGCCGTCGGTGACAATGGGCGCGTTGTCTTTGGCAAGGCCCGGACTGGACGCTGTCTCAGCAGGAGGCTTGTCGGATAGTGGTGCCGGATCCCTTGCCGGCGGCGCCGGGACAGCAGGCTGATGAAGCCGGGCAATCTCCTGGTCGACGGTCAGGTGTTTCGTAATCGGCAGAGGGGCGGCAGTGGCGAGAGTAGTCGGCTTGACGGACACGCCATGAAGGCCGCCATCGTTTGCAGGTGCCGCAGGCACCTGTGCGTTCAATGGAGCGCGCAGGGGATCGTCAGCCGGCAGATTGTTGACTTCAGCGAACATGGCATTCAACTGTTCAGCATCGAGTTGATCCCCGTCATCTTCGATGTGCGTTGACTTGCGTTCCTCGTCCAACTCTTTCTGTGGCTTCAAAGGCTCATCATGCGGAATCCCGAGATATTCGAGCACCTGCTGCGCAACTTCAGCGAACACCGGCGCCGATACCTGGCCGCCCATGTGCTGGCCTTCGGGCGAATCAATGATGACGGCGACACTGATCGCCGGATTGTTGACGGGCGCAAATCCGGCAAACGACGCGACCAGCTTGGTCTTCGAGTAGGTATGCGTGGCGACATCAATCTTCTGGGCAGTGCCGGTTTTGCCGCCCGCGGAGTAGCCGTTCAGCGCAGCATCCTTACCGGTGCCGTGCAGCACAATGCCTTCCATCATCTTGCGCATTTCTGCGGAAACCAGCGGGGAAATGACGCGGTGCGCGCCCTCCGGCAAAACAGCCGGGATTTCCGATGCCGGCCGGAACGGTTGACCCTGCAGTTTTGCAGAGCTGGCATCCGACGCAGTCAGCAGCATGTGCGGAGGCAGATAGGTACCACCATTCCCGATGGCCGAGACCATGCTGACCAGTTGCACCGGCGTTACGCCTACTTCCTGGCCGATAGCAAGCGATCCAATGCTGGTAGCACCCCAGCGATGGGTCGGCCGCAGGATGCCGCGCGTCTCCGACGGCAGCTCAATGCCGCTGCGTTGACCAAAGCCGAATGCCCGAATGTACTTGTAGAAGTTTTCACGGCCCATCGCCATGGCGAGTTTCACAGCGGCGACGTCGCTGGAGTGCCACAGGGCTTCCTGGACCGGGATGCGTCCGAAATGCTCGCCCGGGGCGTCGTGAATCGTACGGCCAAAAATGGTGATAGCGCCACCCTGGCAATCGATCATCGATTCGGGTGTGGTCACCTTCTCCTCGAGCGCAGCAGCATACGTCACCAGCTTGAAAGTCGATCCCGGCTCGTAAATATCGCTGACGGCATGATTGCGCAGCAGCCCGTTTGTGGCATGCCGGAAATCGTTCGGATTGAACGTAGGGCGGATGGCCAAAGCCAGGATCTGCCCGGTATGCGTGTCCTGCACAACAACAGTCCCGTTCAACGCATGATGCTGGGCCATGGCGTGATCGAGCGCATGCTCGGCCATGAACTGAATATTCTCGTCGATGGTCAACTGCAGATCTTCGCCGGGCAGCGGCTCCTGTTCGTCACTGCCGTACACCTGCCGCTTGGCGTCGACGATCGTCATGATGTGACCGGGGGTGCCGTGCAGATCGTCGTCAAACCTGCGCTCGATGCCGCCAAGACCACTGTCATCTGTGCCTACATAGCCAAGCACCTGCGCGGCTAGGTCTTCATTGGGATAGAAACGCTTGAACTCGCGGGCAAAGTAGATGCCCTTTAGATTGAGGGCCTTGACCTTGGCAGCCGTAGGCGCATCGAGCTTACGCGCAATCCATGCAAAATTGTGACCGGCGGCAAGGCGGGCGTTGATCTGCGGGGCAGTGGTGAAGTCCTCGGTCGGGTCGGAGTGGACCACTTTCGCAAGAGCCCGCGCGGTGGCAGCTTTGTCCGCGATCTCCCGTGGATCGGCAAACACCGATTGCACCGCAACCGTCATGGCAAGCGCGTGCAGGTTGCGGTCCAGGAGCACGCCCCGGCGCGGAGCGATCTCGAAACCATGCTGCTGTTGCTGCGCCGCGATCTCGACAAACTTGTGATGGTCCACGAGCTGCAGCCAGGCAAGGCGGCACACAATGACAGCAGCCCAGGCCATGAAAAACAGGGACAGCAAGGAAAAGCGCAGTCTCCGTGGGGCTCCGACTACGCCACGCGTCGACTGCGCTTTGGGTGTGAAACGAAAATCCTTCAAGGCTGGACCGATTTCGATAAATGGCTGAGGTTGCTGTCGATGCCGTCCTTCTTGAAGGGCTGCCTAGAGAGTGGGTATATGTGCCTCGGCCAACACGGCACCAGGATTGCTGTCCAGAGTCAGGTCGGGGCGAACCACCTGGCCGGGTCGGGGTGCCTCCATCCCGAGTTTACGTGCTTCCTTGTCGAGGCGGCCCAGGTCGCACATCTGCGCTTCCTGAAGGCTCAGCTGACGGTTCGTCTCGCGCAGCTGTTCCAGCTGCTGCTTCTTGGCTTCTACTTTGTATCCATACTCGATAGCGCTGAAATGCTGCCAGCCGTAGACCATCGACATGATGAAGAGAATGGACATGGCGATAGCAAAGCGGCGCATCTCCCGTTTGCGAATAGGATCTTCGGCCTTCACCAGCCGCGTGTTGTCCAAGTGTTTGACGAAAAAGACTTCCGGCGTGGGCCCGCGTCGCGCCCGCTGCTGCGCGTGAAAGAGGCGGGTGTTGTGCTCGGCGGTTGCCTGTGCGTGGCTGGTGGCAGAGGCTGCCTGGTCAAACCAGCCTTGCGCTCCGAGTGCTGCCGTGATTGTCTGAGTCGCCATAGTCCGTGTCCTGTTCCCCCATTCCTTGCGACCGGGCCAGAATCGCTGGAAGAGGAGGGAGATGTACTGCAGTTTTTGAATCGTCTTTGTCTTTCGCCTGGTAGTACGGTGGGACGATTCTGGCCCGATCCTTTTTAAAATTTGTCAGCGTCTTGGTTGCCGCAGTCCTAACTGATAAGCATCTGCCTGCCGCCGTTTCGCTTCTTCCAAACTTGCTGCTTCCAAACTCAACTCGGTTCTCTCGGCCGCGCGCATTTTCGCGCTGCGTGACCGTGGGTTGCGATCCGTTTCTGCCTCGTCGGCAACTTCCGGCTTGCGGGTGATCAGCTGCCAGATGCCCTGCCGGGCTCCTTCCTTCAATGCATCCTTTACAAGCCTGTCTTCGAGTGAGTGAAAGCTGATGACTGCCAGTCTGCCGCCGGTCTTTAAGAGTTTCGGCGCTATCTGCAACAGTGTCTGAATTTCTTTCAACTCATCGTTGACGCGAATGCGGAGTGCCTGGAAAGTCCTGGTCGCCGGATGGATCTTTTCACCTTTCATTGACGGGGCGGCAGCTGCTATGACCTTGGCCAGTTGTGCCGTAGTCGTTAGCGGCCGCGCCCTGACAATGGCTCTGGCGATTCTCCGCGACCTCCTTTCCTCTC
>CAZZVA010000112.1:0-10881 GCA_964657345.1 uncultured Acetobacteraceae bacterium
GAAGCCGAGCGACAGGATAGTGAGCGCGAGCGTCCAGGCAACGTAAGTCGACTGCCTCAACTCGCTGTTACTCCGCTGCAGCCAGAAAAAATCGACGAGCAGGACGGTGAGCACCGCGGCGTGAAAGTAGAGCCAGAAGGCGAGCGGCGCGCCGGCGATCATGCGAACGCTCCTGCGTAGAGTCTCACGTCTATTTCGACTTGTTGCCGCGCCGGGGTACCACTTTGATCTCGAAAACGGCAGGCCATTGCTTTCCGGTCACAAACAGACGGTCATGCTGGCTGTCGTAGGCGATGCCATTCAGAACAGACTCTGCATTCACCATCTGATCCGCAGGGAGGATACCCGTGAGATCGATCCAGCCGATGACGTGTCCGTCCTGGGGGGAGATGCGCGCGATGCGGTCTTCATGCCAGATGTTTGCATAAATTTCGCCCTTGATGAACTCCAGTTCGTTCAGCTGGCTGATCGGCTCGCGGCCGTCTTTGACTGTGATCTGGCGGGTGACCTGGAAGGTATCAGGATCGCGAAAGCGCAGGATCGCGCTGCCATCGCTGGTGATGATTTCTTTTGCAGTGCGAGTCATGCCCCAGCCTTCGCCGGTATAGCTGAACTGCTTGAGAGGGCGCAGACTGAAGCGGTCATAGACGAAGCAGACGTGGGACTTCCAGGTCCACTCGTAGATGTTCGGACCCCAGTCGATAATGCCCTCTCCGAAGTAACTCGAATCGAGTGGGCGTCGTTGAACCACCTTGCCCGTGGAAGGATCCTCTACCAGCAGTTCAGAATGGCCTTCGAGGCCGGTGCCTTCGTAGAAGTGGCCGTCCAGGTAGAAGAAACCTTCTGTGTAGTTCTCGGTCGAGTGCGGCAGCGTCGCAACCACTTTGTAGCCCATCATCGGCGCCTCTGCCTGAACGCAGCCCACAGAGCAACTCATGGTGAGCATCAGCAGCAAGGCAGCCACCTGGCGCTTCATTTCGCCTCTTTCAAGCGATTGCGGCGTGTGGGATGGACCATGAAGGCAACGCCGATGCCGATGAGGTAAAGCAGGAGCATGGGAGTCGCAAAAACACACATTGTGGGAATGTCGGGAGTCGGCGTGATGATGGCCGCGATGATGAAAATGATCAGGACAGCATAGCGGAAATTTTTCCAGAGGAATTTTGCACTGACGATTCCGAAAAGCGCCAGGAACATGATCAGGATGGGCAGCTCAAAGCTGATGCCAAGACCAAGAATGACAGTCATGAACAGGTCGGTGTATTCGCTGATCGTCACCATGGGTCGAAACTGCGCGCTGTAGCCAAGCAGAAAGTCGAGCGCACCCGTGAAGACGTAACGATAACCGAAAAAGGCTCCGCCAAGAAAAAGGCCGACAGTGGCAGTCATGAAGGGCACAACGTAACGCTTTTCCTTCTGGTAGAGGCCGGGTGAGATGAACATCCAGATTTGGTACAGGATGAAGGGCGATGCGATGATTGCTCCGCCGATGAGCGACAGCTTGATGTACATGTTGAAGCCGTCTACCGGATTCAGATAGACCAGGTGCGGATCCAGGTGGTGTTTATTGAGCGCCTTCACCATCGGCGCTTCCATGAGACCGTAGATCTTTTCGCGAAAGTAATAGGCGATGAAGAAGCCGGCGATTAGGTAAATGGCTGAACGCACGATACGACGACGAAGTTCCTCAAGGTGTTCAATGAGGCTCATGCCGGGCAGTTCAACGCGTTCGGTAACGGCTACACGGGCGCGATCAACGATGTCATCCATGCGTCAATCCATCATGAAGGACAGCGGCTTCTGTTTTTGTTTCTGTATCGTGCTCGCGTGCTGAGTGCTCACCCGTCTCGACGATCGGCATCGTGAAGGGCTTTTCTTCCACAGGATCACTACTGTTTGCTATCGGAGCCGAAGTCACGCGATTTGGCCGCTGTGCTTCCACCGGGTCGCCGGAGGATGGCGGCTGAATGACCAGCGTGCCTTCCGAGGCCGCGGGCGGGGAGGACTCGGAACTCACGCTGGCGTCAGCTGAAAGAGCGACGGCAGTCGGCTGAACCTGGGCGGCCGCCTGCTGCTGGAGCTGTTTCTGCTTTTCCTGCTGGTCCGATAGGCGTAGCTCTTCTTCGATCTGCAGCTTGAAATCATTACTGGCGCGTCGGAACTCGAAGACCAGCTTGCCGATCTGCTTGCCAATTTCCGGCAGGCGCTTCGGGCCGAAGACGACCAGGGCGACCACAAAGATAAAAAACGTGTCCGGAATACCCAGGGATGCCTGCAGGACAACAGGGTCGGCCTGAGCATGGACGCAGGGATGCATCAGCGCGACGATGGTCGAAATGACTTCAGCTTGCATTGCTCACCTATGATACCCACGCGCAGCCTTCCCCACAAAAATCGCCCATTCGCCGTTTCCATGGTGTGAGGGATGCGCCTGCTGCTTCAGCTTACCGTCGGTAAGTCTTTCCTAAGTAACGTTGTAGGCGCAGGACATGGATGTACTAAACTGTGGATGACGCCGTGAAGCGCTTCTGAACCCGAAATGGCTTCGTCGGCATCTACAAGACAGCATTGCAACATCCCCGCGGGTTGGGCGGCCACCAGGGCCACAGTGAACCCGCTGCAATGCAGCAAGCTTTCAACATCCCCGTTTGGCGACAAGCTGAACTGAAGGCGGAAGACCATGGCAGTACTTTTGGAAGATGCAGCAGCAGAGTTGCGTTCCAGTGAGGCCGCAGACAGCTGTTCGCTGGAAAATTATCTGACTTTGCCCGACCACACGATGGATGGCCGCATTGCCGCGTCTCGTGCCCGGCTGGGTGCAGACGCCGTCATTCTTGGCCACCACTATCAGCGGGACGAAGTCATCCGCTTTGCCGATTTTACCGGCGACTCCTACAAACTTTCGAAGATCGCGGCGGAGACTGAGGCGAAGTACATCCTCTTCTGCGGTGTGCATTTCATGGCGGAAAGCGCCGATGTGCTGGGCCGCACCGACGCAGAGGGCCGCAGTCTGCAGCAAGTCATCCTGCCGGATCTGAACGCCGGCTGCTCGATGGCAGATATGGCAGAGATCGGCCAGGTGGAAGCCTGCTGGGAAGGCCTGCAGCGCGCCGGTCTGCGCGAGGACCAGGTGCTGCCGCTCACCTACATGAATTCCACTGCGGCGATCAAGGCCTTCTGTGGCGAACTGGGTGGCCTGGTGTGCACGTCGTCCAATGCGCGGGCAGCCTTCGAATGGGCCTTTGCGCGCCGCGAGAAAATCCTGTTTCTACCCGACCAGCACCTGGGACGGAACACTGCCTATGCCATGGGAATTCCGTTGTCGGAGATGGTCGTCTGGGATCCCTACCAGATTGGCGGCGGCATCGCTCCCGATCGGCTGCGGGCAGCCCGGGTCATCCTGTGGAAAGGGCATTGCTCGGTACATCAGCGTTTTCTTCCAAGCCACGTGGACCAGGTGCGCACCAGGTATCCGGGCATCCAGGTCATCGTTCATCCGGAGTGCCGCTGGGAAGTCTGTCAGAAAGCAGATGCACTGGGCTCGACCGAGCGATTGATCAAGCTCGTCGAAGACGCCCCGGAAGGCAGTATGTTCGCCGTTGGTACCGAGATCCACCTGGTGAATCGCCTGGCCCACCGATTCGCGCCATTGGGCAAAAAGATCATCACCCTGGACGATACGGGCTGCCTTTGTACCACCATGTACCGGATCTCGCCGCAGCACCTGGCATGGGCGCTGGAGAACCTGGAAGAAGGCCGGGTCGTGAACCAGATCAAGGTGCGCGAAGATGTGAAGTACTGGGCGCGGATCGCACTGGACCGGATGCTGGAAGTGAAGGCATGACGCTTTGGCGAGTACGTCCAGAATTTGGAGTGCTGAGGAATTGCGGATGAAGATGAAAACGTTCTCGCTGGAACAGGCGCAGGGATTGCTCCCAATTCTCGATGCTTTGCTCGAGCGGGCCTTGCATGCGCAGGATGAAGCAGCGCGGCTGGAGCAGAAAATCGCTGCGCTCAAGGTTCGCATTTTTCATTCTGGCGGCATGGCGGTGGATGTCGTCGCATCCTACCGGGACGCGGCTGCTCTGGTGAGACACCAGGAGGCAGTCGTCAAGACGATGGAGGAATTCTCTTCGATCGGCGTACAGGTAAAGGATCTCGAGTCAGGTCTCGTGGACTTCCCCTGCGACCTGGATGGAGAGACTGTGCTGCTTTGCTGGAAGCGTGGCGAGCCGAAGATTGAATACTGGCATACGATGGAGGCCGGCTTTGCCGGACGGCAGAAGCTGGATGCGCGCTTTCGCAGTGGTTCTCGTGCCGATCGACTTCACTGAAGTCCGGGAATAGCTCGGCTCAGGACGTAAGTGCGAATTCGTGAGGCCAGTACAGGTTGAAGCATGTGCCCTGATTCACAACGGACTGCACAGAAATGCTTCCGGAGTGCCGTTCCAGGATATGTTTCACGCTCCACAGACCCATGCCGTTCCCGGCGTCGCCCTTGGTAGTCGCGCCAAACTGAAAGAGGGTTTCGAGGATGTTCGGTGCTATGCCGGTTCCCTGGTCGGCTACGACAATTTCAACACCTTCGCTGCGGCCAGTCAGGAGTACTTCGACTTTGCCGCCCGGGGTGTTCACGGCTTCGCAGGCGTTGCGTGCAACATTCAGCAGTACCTGCCGCACTTCTCCTGCAAAGGCGTGCACTGTACAGTTACCAACCGCCTCCACGTGAAAGTGCAACTGGCGAGCCTCGATAAGTGGATTCAGCACGAAGCGTACTGACTCCATAGCTGCACGAAGATCAACCTCTTCCGGTTTCTTGCCCTGGCGGATGAAGGAGAGTGTTGAATCGGCAATAGCCAGGACGCGTCCGGCCTCTTCCACGGTAGTGCGGGCAAGAGCAGCGATCTCGGGCGAGGCGTCGGCCGAACTGTAGATCAGGTACTGCAGGTTCTGGATAGCTTCGAGCGGATTGCGGATTTCGTGGCTGACTGTGGCAGACATCCGGCTCCAGTCCTCGAGCTTCTTGGCAGCCAGCAGGTTTTCCCGCATTTCATAGTTCGTTGATTCGCTGGCGTTGAGTCGCTGCGCATAGTCATTGATGCCGAAGGCGATGCGTCGAGCGCGCAAGATCAGCATGATAGCGACATATCCCGACAGACCGGCCGTGAGGATATTCATCCAGGCATCCAGCCAGAAAACAGGAACCCAGGTAGTTATCACTTCGAGCAGGTGAGTTGATCCGCAGGCCAGGATAAACAGGGCGAAGCCGATGAGGAAGTAGATCCAGTCGCTTGCAATCACGCGACCGGTGCGTCGAGCCAGTACGACCAGGAGGATGCAGATAGTCAGATAGCTGAGAAAGGTGATCGTATTCGTAATCACCATGGTCCAGATCAGGTGAGGCGCTGCTGCCCAGCAGACTGCGTGAGGCATGAGTGAAGTAGAGTCCAGCATTGTCCGCCTAGTCTGTCGCTAGCTTTTGAGAGGCCGAATCCGGTTTGCGATGAAGATGCTCAAGTCAAGCGCTTCAGCAAAGGTTTACTTAAACCGATTAGCTTGCATCGCAGCATATCGTAACTTGCCCTGCCAAGTAGAACCAATTCGCGGAGCTTCGTCAACGCAGTACCATGAAAGTGATTCCTGATCCTGAATCGAATGGAACTGCCCGGAGTACTGTGTCGGCGACTCACCTGCCGGCATCGCTGAAAAAGCCATACTCCCTTGCACGCTCACTATTACCAGGCTGACGGCTATGCAGTGACTTACAGGTGCCTCTATCTCCCGCCTAGCCGAGGTACCTGGGATAGCTAGGACTAAGTAAAGGTCCCATTTGCATTTTTTCGTCCGGATCACTGCACTCGTTCGCCTGGGCATACGTCAGTCACAGTACCAACTGCGCGGTGATACAGATGGTCAACCCATCGGCGATAAATGAGAGTGTGCAAGGAACTCGGCGGCAGATGGCTGCTGGCAATGCGACAGGTCGACGCTCAAGGAACTGTCCGTGGCTTCACGGGTGGCTTGCAACCATACTCGGCATACCTTCGAAGACCCGGTGTATGCCGGCGCAGGCTTTTCTTTCCCCGGAAACGTCAACCTGCGGTTGCTTTGGTTACTATCTAGCAAGCGCTCGACGGTGCCGGATGCCGTGCGGGTAGAGGTGGGGTCGCGGATGAAGCGGTTTGCAGGGTTGGCGTTGATTGGACTTCTGCTGTTGAGTGGTTGCGGGAATTTCTTCACTCCCCAGACTTCAGGGACAACCAGCACCACCACTGGCAACACGGCTGCCGGAGATGTGCTGTACTTCATGAACGCCTCGCAAAGTTCGATCAGCGCCTACTCTGTGGCTACGACGGGCGCCCTGACGGCTGTCACCAATTCGCCATATTCGATAGGCCTTGTTCCCACTTCGATTGCGGTCACGCCCGGGAACACATTTCTGTACGTCGGCACGGCCACCGGAATTCTCGGCTATTCGATCGGTACCGGTGGCGTGCTGACGGAGCTGAACAGCAACACGGCGGAGGCGGCGGATGTGTTTGCCCCAGTCAGCATGCAGGTAGATTCGACCGGCAACTACCTGATGGCGGCAGCAGAAAACGTGAGCACTACTCTGCCGGAAGTGGCCTTGTACACGATCAATGCCAGCAGCGGCAAACTGACGGCGGCTACCGGGTCCCCGTATACCGTGAAGGCTGGAAACGGAACCACGAACACTGTTCCCGGCAATGCGCCATACCAGCTTTGCATCACGCCGAATAATGCCTATGTATACCTGACACTGGGAGGCGGCGGCATGGAAATCCTGACGTTCGATGCAACGAATGTCACACTGGCCGACACAGGTAACCATCTCGATCTGTTGAATGGGGGAAGCGGAGAATACGGCGTGCTCAGCAACCCGACCAGCACCGTGCTCTACGTCGCCGAGATTGGTGTTGGCCTCAGGGCACTCAGCATTGCCTCCGGTGGCGGACTCACGGAAGTGACAGGTTCGCCATTCAAGACCGGAAACGGGCCGACCGGCCTGGTTCTCGACTCCAGCGGCGACTACCTTTATGTCACCAACAAGGGCGATTCCACGATCAGCGGCTATAGCCTTTCTGCCAGCGGTGGACTGACCGCACTTGGCTCGTCTCCGTTCGGGACGGGTTCTCTTCCACTCGCGATGTCCCTCGATCAATCGAAGAAGTTCCTGGCGGTCGCGAACAGCGGCGGCAATCCGGATCTGGATGTCTACGCCTTTGACTCAACGACGGTTGGCAAGCTGGACCTGGTCTCGAGTGAAACGGCGACCGTTGCCCAGGGAACTTCTCAGGTAGCAGGAACGCACTAGAAGGCATTCGTTCCGGTGGTATGCTGTTGCTGCGCCGGGGAAACCCGGCGGTCAGCGATCCCTCGTTCGTCAAGGTACAGTGAACCCCCGCCAAACTCCCCGCTTCGCCCTGCTCTGCTTGTGCCTTCTGCTCGCGCTCTCCGGCTGCAGGCGATATGCCGCAGTGCATCATGGAGATTATGTGTACGTCAGCTCCACGCAGACCTTTTTGCGGGATCGCGTCGCCGCGGTTTCGAACAAGGTGGCGACGGTTTATAACGGCGAGCAACTGGAAGTCCTGGACCACGGTAGACGCTTTTTAAAGGTAAAAACACCGGCTGGCGCCACAGGTTGGATTGAAGATCACATGGTGATCGACCAGGCAGCCTATGACAAATTCAAGGCGCTCCATGATGCGAACCTGGCGACGACAGCCGTGTCGACAGCTGTTCTGCGAGACGACCTCTACGCGCATTTGGCCCCGGGCCGCGATACGGCTCGTTTCCTGCTGCTGCCGGAGAATGACAAGCTGCAGCTGATCCAACGGGCCAGTGTGCCCAAGCCGGATGCGCAGGCTGCATGGATGCGTCCTGCGACCAAGGCAGGAGCGGCTGCCGGACCGGCCGGGAAAGCAGTCGCCGTGGCGAAGCCGGTGCCGGAGACGAAACGGGGCAGACGCGGAAGTAAGCCGGCAAAAGTCGTCGATCCGAATGCTGTTCCCATGGAAGACTGGTGGCTGGTTCGGGATGGCTCCGGGCGTATTGGCTGGGTGCTTGCCAGGAGACTGGATGTGGATGTGCCGGACGAGGTGGTGCAGTATTCCGAAGGACAAAGGATCGTGGGAGCGTACCTCCTGGAGAAGGTGGATGATCCCGGGGCGACTGCAAAATTTCCGGATGGCACCGTTCCTGACTACGTAGCGGTGTTGAGTCCCTATAAAGACGGTCTGCCGTATGACTTTGATCAGATCCGCGTGTTTGCGTGGAATGTGAAGAAGCACCGCTATGAGGGTGCCTACCGCAAGCGCGATATTGCCGGGTACCTGCCGGTTTCCGTGACCCACCAGGTGGTAGAGACAACGGGTCCGCTGGCTGCGAAGCCGGTACCGGTATTCACCGTGAAGGTGGCAACAGACACAGCTGTTCCGTCGCTTGATCCGCAGACCGGGATGATCCGGCGGGTAGCTACCGAGGAGCAGTCATTCAGCCTTGAGGGGGAGATGGTCAAGCGCCTGCTGCCTGCCGGTACTGCGCCGCCGCCTGCTGCCAAGCCCGCAGGTCCATCGGCTGCGACTTCACCTGCGGCTGGTCGTCATCGTCACACCGCAGCGCGCCGCCATCATCGTCACCGATAGCCTCACAGCCGCCGTCACTCCCGAAAAAAAAGACGTTGCTCAGGAGAGAAAGCTGGCGATAGCCGCCACAACGGATTCCTGTTCTTCCTGCCTCAGCTGGGGGAAGATGGGAAGAGCCAGAACCTCCGCAGCAGCCCGTTCGCTCTCGGGAAAATCACCCGGCTTGTAGCCGAGACCTTGCAGGGCAGCCTGCAGATGCAGGGGCACAGGGTAATAAATCTCGGATCCGATCCGATGCTCAGCCAGAAAGCTGCGGAGCTCTTCCCGGCGACGGGTCCGGATCACATACTGGTGGAACACGTGGGTTGCCGCCCCTTGGGTAAAAGGCAGCACCACGCCCTTCTCGGGATAAGGACCTGTTTCTACCAGGCCGGCCTCCTGGAACAGAGCATTGTAGGTCGCTGCCAGTTCGCGTCGCTTCCGGTTCCAATCGTCAACGTAGCGAAGCTTCACCAGCAGCACGGCGGCCTGGATAGTGTCCAGGCGGCTGTTCCAGCCCACTTCGTCGTGATAATAGCGCTTGCGCATGCCGTGGGCGCGAAGCATCTTCACCCGCTCGGCGATGGAGTCGTCGCTGGTCGTGACCATGCCTGCCTCGCCGGCAGCACTCAGGTTTTTGGTGGGGTAGAAGCTGAAGGCAGCAGCGTCACCGAGTGAGCCGGCGGGGCGTCCATTCCAGGCAGCTCCAAAGGCCTGGGCTGCGTCCTCAATCAGCAGGCAGCCATAGCGGGACCGGAGATCCTCCATCGCATCCCAGTCAGCCACCTGCCCATAGAGATGCACTGGAAGCAAAGCTCGCAGCGGCTCTGATGACGCCTGTTGTCCTTCGATGACGGCATTGGCGCTGATATTAAATGTGCGAGGATCGATGTCTGCGAGCACGGGACGCGCACCCGTGCGCAGAATGGAACTGACAGTTGCGAAGAAGCTGAAGGGGGTAGTCGCGACGCGATCGCCGGCAGAGACGCCTGCTGCCGCCATGGCGAGCCAGAGCGCATCGGTACCCGATCCACACCCGATTGCGTGGGCGACTGAGCAGGCATGGGCGGCCTGCTGCTCGAAGCTCGATACCTGTTCTCCCAGAACGTAGTGCTGCGTGGCAAGCACTGCTTCGATGCCGGCCAGAATTTCGCTGCCGATAGCTGCATGCTCGCGTGAAAAGTCCAGCAGGGGCACAGGCAGAAACGATGCACGTCGAGCGGCAGCAACTTCACTATCGTCATTTCTGGATGGAGTGGCTGGTGCTGACAGCGTGGTGGCTTTTGACGGCAGAATCACACCTTCAAGTTTACGCCGTAGCGTGCTCATCATCGACGATGACGGTCAATTCTTGATAGGGGGCGTTTTGGATGCAACAATAGCCTGCCTGCAAACCTCAAGTGAAAAGCGCGCATCTACCTCTAGACCGTAATGCGCGGTGAACCGTCCATCTGGATAGGTTGAGAGAAAGCCGCGTCGCAAATGGTGGTAGATGAGGGCTAAAGCTGTATCTTGATACTCAGTCACGAGATTCATAGCTTTCGATGGCAACTTGATTCATTTACATAGCGTTATGGATTCAGATTTCAGCACAAGGAGATCGGCACATGGAGAACAAGCCGGCACAAAACATTCAGGACACTTTCCTGAACACGGTTCGTAAAGATAAGACGCCAATCACGATTTATCTTGTAAGCGGTGTGAAGTTGACCGGGAAAATCCGCTCCTTCGACAAGTATTCTGTCCTCCTGGAGAACAACAGCCAGGAGCAGTTGATCTTCAAGCATGCCATCTCAACCGTCGTAAGTACGCGCTCGGTGATGCACGGCGACCATCGTCCAGTGGCTGCCGGCGTAAGCGGAGTTCCTGTGGCGGCCGGGCACCGGGATCTGGAGCCCTGACTGTTCCGATCGCCTGATTGTGTGGAAAGCCAATGAGCCGGAAAGAGACACGGCAGGCTGATCGTGTACTGCTGGTTTCTCTGGTCTCGGAAGTGCGGGAATCGAATCTGCAGAAGGGTCGGACCCAGCGCCTTGCGCTCTCCGCGCGCTTGGCCCGATCAGCCTCCTTGTTGTCCAGCACCCCAGAGGTAACTGCTCCCTGGGAAGATGACCTGGGAGAAATTCCAGCGGCCACTCGCACCGCGCATCACACGCCCACGCCTGCAGAGGCAGAACTATCGATGGCTGAGTTCCGCGAGCTGGTGCTAAGCGCCGGCGGCAGGATCGTCGGC
>CAZZVA010000113.1:0-10169 GCA_964657345.1 uncultured Acetobacteraceae bacterium
GATGTACGAGAATCGAGCGAATGATTTACTCCAGGAGATGGCGACGCGGCACACCATGGTCGAGATCAATCTCACGTCCAACGACGGCATTCTGAAGGTGTCCGGAAATCAGCATCCGCTGCCTTCCTACATGGCTGCCGGCGTACCGGTTGCCCTCTCTACCGATGATGAGGGAGTGAATCGCAGCAACATGACGCACGAATACACACGCGCCATTGCGACGTATGGCATCACTTATCCCACGATCAAGAACCTGGTCCGCAACAGCATCGCCTTCAGCTTTCTGCCTGGAGAGCCGTTATGGCCGGTGGCTGACCAGGCGTCCATGTATCAGCATCCCGCGAAAGCCTGCGCAAGGTCGCTGGCACTGCTGGCGAAAGCCACAACCGCGACGCCGGACACGTCCTGTTCAACCCTGCTGGCGTCCAGCGAAAAAGCCGCGCAGCAATGGCAGCTGGAGAAGCGATTTGCAGTCTTCGAGGCAGCCGCCGGCAGTGCCGGGCGTTGAACGCGAGACCAAATCGACGCGGCGAGTAGGAATCAGCAACCCACCTTCGGTAGACTGGTATCTCCAATTCTGCAGCACGCCGGAAGAGCCCCTTGTCCCTGACCAAGCAAACCCCCGCCACGTACGCCGACGCCGGCGTGGATATCGAACGCGGCGATCGAGCCAAGCAGCGCATCAAGACCCTGGCAAAACGAACCTTCAACAAGCAGGTGCTGAGCGACATTGGCGGCTTCGGCGGCCTCTTCGGACTGGATACAACGAAGTACCCCCAACCGGTACTGGTTTCAAGTGCGGATGGCGTCGGCACCAAGCTCAAGGTCGCATTTGAACTTGGCATTCATCACACCGTCGGTGCCGATCTCGTGAATCATTGCGTCAATGACATCGCAGTGCAGGGTGCAACGCCCCTCTTCTTCCTCGACTATCTTGCTACCGGCAAGCTGGATCCGAATACCGGCGACGAAATGATTGAAAAAATCGTGACTGGCCTTTCGGAAGCATGCAAAGCCAATGGCTGCGCACTCATTGGTGGCGAGACCGCACAGATGCCGGGCTTCTATGCAGATGGCGAGTATGACCTGGCAGGCTTCATCGTCGGTGTCGTCGACAAGGACAGGCTCATCACCGGTTCGCACATTGCGCCCGGCGATGTACTCGTCGGTCTGCCGTCTACCGGCTTGCACACCAATGGCTACTCACTGGCCCGCAAGCTTTTCTTTGAGGTCGCGAAGTACCGCGCGGATGAATTCGTAAACCCCATCCACGAAAAAGCCGGGGCGGCATTGATGAAGACGCACCGCAGTTATCTGTCCATCCTGAAGAAACTGGCGGCGGCTGATCTGGCCGTCGGATTTGCGCACATCACCGGCGGCGGCATCACGGAGAACCTGCCGCGCATTCTGCCGCGGACGACCGTCGCCCACATCGAACTCGGCAGCTGGCCTGTGCTGCCCATCTTCGAGCATCTGCGCGAGCTTGGCTCTGTCGCCCAGGACGAAATGCTGCGGACCTTCAACATGGGCATTGGCATGATCGCCGTGATTCCCGCAGACAAGTTCAAGAAGGCGAAGGCTCTTCTCGATCGCGCCGACGAAAAGTTTTACGTCATCGGCCGCATCGCCCGTACGGAAATCAAGAACGATCCCAGCCAGGATCGCAAAGTCATCTATGGCTGATTCACTCCAGTGAGGTTCGTCTTCAGGTTGGCGATGCAAAGACAATGAAAGCAGCCCGCAAACATCGGCTCGGCATACTTCTCTCGGGTCGCGGCTCCAATTTTCTTGCCATCGCTGATTCCATCGACCAGGGCCGTCTGCCTGACTGTGAAATAGCAGTTGTAATCTCGAATCTGCCTGACGCCGGCGGCCTTGAAGCCGCGCGCATGCGCGGTCTACCTTCGCTGGCCATGGAAGCGAATGGCCGAAAGCGAGCGGAACACGACCTTGCCATCATCGCTGCCTTGCAGCAGCACCAAGTCGACCTGGTCTGCCTCGCGGGTTATATGCGCCTGCTCTCGCCTGGCTTCGTGCAGGCCTTTCCGCAGCGCATTCTCAATATTCATCCCTCGCTGCTGCCGGCATTTCCGGGCTTGCATGCCCAACAACAGGCGTTCGACTATGGCGCGAAGGTCGCGGGTTGCACCGTCCACTTCGTCGACGAAGAACTTGACCATGGCGTGATCGTTCTACAGCGCACAGTAGCGGTTGCAGAAAGCGACACAGCCGACAGCCTTGCTGCCCGCATCCTGGTGGAAGAACATAGCGCGTACACCGAGGCCATCGCCAGGGTGGTCTCCGGACGATACGCGATCGCAAATCGCCGCTATCTACTCAAGCCCTGACCCGTCTACGAAACTCCCACGTACTCGACACCCGTCATCTGTTCGGAAATATGCCACAGGCGCGCGGCGGCTACCGGATCCTGTGCATGCGGTTTCGGCTGAACCTCAACCGGCAGACCTTTGATCTCGGCAATGCCATCCGGACCATAATAATGACCGCTCTTGGCGTCCGGAGATGTCGCTGCATACAACGTCGGCCAGGCTCCGCGAGCATCGGACTGCGCAAAGAGTTGGATCATGGTATTCGCAATCTTCGCCTGGACACCGGAACCCATGCCGTTGCTGACGATACTGGTGACCGCGACACCAGGATGCGCAATGATGCTTGCGACATCGGCATTCGCGCGCTTCAGGCGGCGATCGAGTTCCAGGCCGAACATCAGGTTCGCGAGCTTGGATTGTTGATAGGCTTTGCGCGGATCGTAAGCCTTCTCCCAGTTCGGGTCCTCAAAACGCATGCGGCCACCCTTGTGTGCGATGGAGGCGACCGTGACCACACGACTATGCGGCGTCTTCAGCAGGGCAGGCATCAACTCGCCTGTGAGTGCGAAGTGGCCGAGATGGTTGGTGCCGAACTGTCCTTCGAAACCCTGCGCTGTCGGCGTTCGCTGCGGAAAGCCCATGACCCCGGCGTTATTGATGAGCAGATCCAGCTTGCGTCCAGTCGCGACAAAGCTTTCAGCAAAAGAACGAATGGAATCCAGGTTCGCCATGTCGACCTGCGCGACTTCTACAGCAGCCTGCGGGACCGCTGCGGCAATCTTCGCTCTCGCCTCTTCTGCCTTCAACGGATTACGGCAGGCCAGGATGACATGTGCTCCGGCGCGCGCAAGCTCCAGCGCGGTGTGATAACCGATGCCGCTGTTGGCGCCGGTCACGATTGCCAGCTTACCCGCCTGGGAAGAAATATCTTTAGTCGTCCACTTGTTCATCCAATACCTCTTTCCATACTGCGGCCGGCACGAGTCAATCTCGCGCCGCCGATTGCGGCCAGGTCTATGTCTGCTGCTCCGGAGAATTTCCCGCTTCGCCAAGCGTGACAGTTACGACCCGCTTGGTCTTGCCGCGATAAAACGTAACTTCTACGGTCTCTCCAGCACGATGCTGGTTCATGATGTCGTTGATGTCCTGCGTGTTCGTTACCGGCTGGCCGGCAATCGCAACAATCAGGTCTCCACCAAGATAGATGGGCGTGTTGCCCAGGTAGGCCTGTTCTGTGCCGCCGCGCAGGCCGGCGTTCGCCGCAGCCCCACCATTCAACACGCGCTGAATCAGCACTCCCGAGTTTGCAGCGAGTCCCATCTGATCGGCAAGCTCAGGCCCGATGGGTATCGAAGCGATGCCAAGCGATGGTCGCCGGATCCGTCCGTAATGCGCGAAGTCCTGCAATACCGCCTTGGCCGTGTTGATGGGAATGGCGAACCCGATGCCGGCATTCTGTTCAATCTGCTCATTCGGATTGGTCGCGATCATGGAGTTGATCCCGATGACTTCTCCATGCAGATTCAGCAGCGGTCCGCCGGAATTGCCCGGGTTGATGGCAGCATCCGTCTGAATCGCATTTTCAATCAGGTTGCCTTCCGGGCCGCGCACCGAGCGCATCGCACTGATAATCCCCGTCGTCATGGTGCCATTCAACCCGAAAGGATTGCCGAGTGCATATACCTTCTGTCCTACCTGCAGATTCTTCGAATCAGCCAGCACGACCGGTTGCAGATTCGGCGCATTGATCTGCAATAGCGCCAGGTCATCGGCCTTGTCTTTCAGAACTACCTGCGCCTTGTAGGGCTTCTTGCCGACCGTCACTTCGATCTCGCGGCCGCCTTCGACCACGTGATAGTTCGTGATGATGTGACCTTCCTTGTCGACGATGAAGCCGGAACCCTGCCCCTGCTGTGGGACCGCCCCGTAAAAAAAGTTATAGGCGAGAGACGTCGACGTAATATTGACCACACCCGGCAGCACACGCTTGTAAACGCTCATATTGTTCTGCTCTTCCGAATCGAAAGCAGCGTCGGCGCTGGCTTCCGTCAGGTGCAGAGGAGACGAAAAGAATGGCGTGTTGGCGCCCGCAAGCGGAAGATGGCCGATGGACATGAAATTTCTGCCGGAAACGATGTACCAGAAACAACCGACCAGCAGGCATACCAGCGCCAGGCGGCGTAGACTTGTTCGCCGCCTCGGCTGCATCGGCCGCCGGACTTCCGCAGTTTTCTTATAAAACATGGGACATCCCTTTCGACACCGCGGATGGCGTGATCGACTGCTGTACCAGTGCCGGCCAAAGCCTGTTTACCTGCTGCCGTGTACCTTCCATGGACGCGCCATTCTCGATGACGGCATCGGCCAGTTGTATCTTTTCCTCGTCTGAAATCTGCGCGGCGATACGCGCCTCGGCGTCGACCAGAAGTGCCGCCCGCTGCTCGGCATCTTTCGGTTGCATGCGGCCGATAAAGCGTTCGACCTTTACAGCGTGAGGCGCCGTCACCAGCAGCACGGTGTCAAAACGCTTGCGCCATCCGGGCACGGTGCCGTCACGCTCTGCCTCGAAGATCAATGCTGATTCCACGACTGCGACGGCATCCGGATGGATCGCAAAGAGGTCCTGCATCCATTGCTCCTGCGCCGCGATAACGGCCGGATGCACGATCATCGATAACTCCCGACGCCTGCCCTGCTGGAACGCGAACTCTGCCAGCATGCGGCGATCGAGAGTGCCATCTTCGCGAACTACGTCCGTACCAAAGTGTTCCACGACTTTGCGGTACACAGCTTCACCAGGCTCCATCAGCTGCCTTCCCACGGCATCTGCCTCAATGACGTACGCTCCGTGTTCGCGCAGCATCGCGGCCACTGTTGACTTGCCGCTCCCCAGGCCACCTGTAAGTCCGACACGCAGCATAACCGGTTACACCGCCAGCCCGCGACGCAGGCGGGCCGCGCGCACAGTATTCGCCATCAGCATGGCAATCGTCAGCTTGCCGACGCCGCCCGGAACAGGCGTATACGCACCTGCGACCGCGAAGGCGGCCGGATGCACATCACCCACCAGTGTCGACCCCTTCAGCAGGAACATCTCCTCACGCTCCTTGTCTCCTGGGAAGTATTCCTCCAGCTGCTCGCGTTCCGTGATCCGGTTAATACCGACATCAATGATTGTCGCCCCGGGCTTCACCATGTCTGCTGTCACGAAGCCAGGCCTCCCGATAGCTGCGACCAGGATGTCCGCGCGCCGGCAGTGTTCTGCAATATTGAGCGTCTTCGAATGACAGATCGTGACCGTCGCGTTTTCCTCCAGCAGCAGAATGGCCGTCGGCTTGCCCACGATGTCACTGCGACCAAGAATGACCGCCTCTTTGCCGGCGATCGGGATGCCACTGCGCTTGAGAACCTGGATGATGCCCGCAGCCGTGCATGCTGCCAGCGCCGGCTGACCGGTCTGCAGACGCCCCACACTCACCGGGTGAAAGCCGTCCACATCTTTTTCCGGAGCGACTGCTTCCAGCAGCCGCTTGGCATTCACGTGCGACGGCAAGGGCAGCTGCAGCAGGATGCCATCGATGTCATCGCGGGCATTCAGGCTGGTGACCAGGTCCAGCATCTCTTCTGTCGTCACTGTCTCTGGCGGTGTGATCAGGTCACTGAATAAACCAAGTTCGCCGCAGGTTTTCACCTTGCTGCGCACATAGATTTCTGATGCCGGCACGTGGCCTACCAGGACTGCCGCAAGCCCGGGCCGCACGCCCTGCGCAGCCAGTTGTGCCACCTCTGCCGCAATCTCTTTCTGGATCTCCGCGGCAATCTTTGCGCCATCCAGTACCCTGGCCGCAGCCCGCACGTTCATCTCTTCAAATGCCATCTTCTACACGCATCTCCACGCTTCATGGTACTTGAAACAGCCGTTCCAGCCCTAAGCTGGGCGTGATCGCTCCATCGCCTGCCGTACACTGCTGCCATGCCTGCCCTGCCTCGCCCTCTCCCGCTCAGCAGTGTCCTGTCGCCCGGCGTCCTGGCCATGCTGGCGTGCCCGGTGTGTCACGGATCGCTACAGCTTATCGACGGCGACCCAGGCAGTCAGGGCGAACCCTGCATTGAATGTGGAGGATGCCAGCGGCGCTACCCGGTCGTAGATGACATTCCGGTTCTCATCCCGGAACGCGCCCTGGCCTGATGCTCAGTCGCATCGCATCGCAGACTTGAGAACTCCGGACGCTCTCAGGATTACTGCCGGTGTCTCCTCCATCCTCAACTTCCTGACTGATAATCCGATGAAGAAAGAGCCGGGCCATTGCCTCGAATCAGGGTCATGTCGAATTGTAGTTTCCTGGAATACTGAACATTCGCCGCTAACTCGCCTGCGAGACAAGCATCCGAGTATCCATTGACGCAGGAGCGACTCAGCCCATGACAGAACGTGCTCGCATTGAGAAGTTCACGCGCTCCGAACTGGATTCCCTTCGTAGTAATCTCCTGCGTTCAACCCTGGATACGTGGCAGGCCGCAGACGTGATCGGCGGCTTTCTCGCTGGACGCGGATATGGCGCCAGTAGCGAGCATCTGCGTTCGGCCGTACAGGATCTGGACTGGAGCGCGTATAGCCTGGATCGAATGCAGGAGACACTGGAGCAGATTGCTTTTGTAATGTAAGCAGAAGCCGCAGCAGCTACTCGTATTTCAAACTCTCCACGGGATCCAGCTGGGCTGCCCGTGTCGCGGGAAGAGTTCCAAAGACTACGCCGACGACAGTGGCAGCCAGTAAGGCGATAATCACCGAAAGACCCGAGATCGGAATGCGGTAACTGGTAAACAATCGCACGGAGAGCGGAATCGCCATCCCCACGGCAGTTCCAATCAATCCACCCGCGAGCGAAATCAATACCGCCTCCACCAGGAATTGGAGCTTGATCTCCCGCGCCGTAGCGCCCAGCGCTTTCCGTATGCCGATTTCACGGATCCGTGAACGCACATTCGCCAGCATGATGTTCATAATTCCAACACCACCTACTGCCAGCGTCACCAGCGCCACCAGCAGCAACACCAGTGTCAGGGCATTGGCGGATTGCGCGGCCACCGTCAGCAGCTCCGTCAAGGTCTGCGCGTGGTATACCGAGTTGGCTTTGTGGCGTGACTGCACCACCTTCAGAATCTGCCGCGTCGCTTCTTCCACATCGTTCTGATCGCGAATGGAAAAGAAGATCTGCTTCACATTGTCCGTGCCGGTAAAGTACCTCGCCACGGAATAGGGCACAAGCACCGTCTGATCCGCAATTTCTGACTGCCCGAAGGTGTCAACCCTCTCCTTGAAGATTCCTATGACCGTGAACGGAATGCCGCTGATCTGAAAACTTCGATTCAGCGCAGCGTCGGTGCCCCCGAACATCTCTTTCGCAAAAGGCGCCGTCACCATTGCTACCTGGGTGTGCGTATCCTCGTCCTCATCATCGAAATAGCGGCCTGACAACATCACCAGGTTGCGCACTACGCGATACTGCGGGGAGACCCCAAGCACCAAAATGTCCTTCACAATCCCCGAGCCGAACGAAATGCGATCATGCATCTCGAGCATGGGCGACGAGGCCGCCACGGAGGGCACCTGGCTGTCCACGGCTTTCTCATCGTCGCGGGTCAGAAAGTCATTGCGGTAGTCGCCGCTTTCCGCCGTGCCGCCACCGGAATACTCAACCTCCACCATGTTGATCCCAATGCCCTGGATCAAATGCTGGATATAGTTTTTTCCAGTGAGCCCGATGGTGGTCACGAGAATCAACGAAGCAGAACCAATCACCATGCCGAGAGCCGTCAGGGCGAAGCGCACCTTGTTCGCACGAAAGCTGTCAAACGCCAGGCGCAGGATTTCACTCAGCACCATGGTCCGCTTGGCGCTGGCTAATGTGCGCTCGAATGCAACGTTTCGTCTCTCTGTCACTGTCATCAACAACTTTGATGTTGGTCAAAGGGTACAGGCTTCATTTTGCCTCAACCGGTCATCCAAGGTATTTGCGTGGGTGGGTCACTGCAGGGCGAGGTGACTCGACACACGCCTGAAGGCAGCAGAGAAATCCGCTGCTTCTGACTTTCAGACCTGGCGCAGATTCGAAGCAGCGTCGGGCGACCACAACTTGATACAGAGATGCAAAGGCATTCACACCGGCGCCTGCCGGAAGCAGTGGGATGCCGGCTTTATTCTCCGTTGCCCAGCTCGTAATTCATTCGGAGGCACCGCAGTGAACGCGTTACAAGCAGTAAATGCCATCAGAGTTTCCCCCTCTCCCTCAATCGCAATCCGTTACAAGGTACCGGTTTTCACCCTTCTCTTCTGCGGCTTTCTTCTGGCCGCCATGCCTCTGCGACTGAGCGCGCAGGCCGTCTTCGGCTCCATCGTCGGGACCGTGACTGACCCCAGTGGCGCCGCCGTCCCCAACGCATCCATCGTCATCACCGACACCAGCAAGGGCACCAGCCAGACCGTGCAGTCCAATGCAAGCGGCAACTACACGGCATCGCGACTCATTCCCGATGCGTATTCAGTGAAGGCTACAGCGCAGGGTTTTTCGCCAGCTGAAGCGGACAACGTCACCGTGGCCGCCGATACATCGCCACAGGTCAACCTGGTCTTCCAGGCAGCCGGTGCAAGCCAGACCGTTACCGTAACGGCTGAAGCAGCAGCACTCCAGACCGACCGCGCTGACGTCGGCACCGTGCTGGACAATCGTCAACTCCAGGACCTGCCGAATCAGAACCGTAACTTTACGAGCTTTGCCTTGCTGACGCCAGGCGTACAGCGCGGCTCTTTCAACATCGCTCCTACTGAAAATCCGCAGGGCACACAATCCCTCGAAGTCAACGGTTCGAACTACGGTTCCCTGGGCTACCTTCTGGATGGCACTGACAATCGGGAACCGATCGACGGCATTATCGTCGTCAATCCGACCCTCGATTCCGTGAGCGAATCGAAAGTCGACACAGAAAACTTCCCTGCCGAATTCGGCGGCGCCATTGCCGGCTTCGTCTCGGCGCAAACGCGTTCGGGCGGCAATCAAATCCATGGCGACCTCTTCGAATTCCGCCGCAGCGCGGCTCTCGAAGCACGCGATCCATTTACCCAGTCCCAGCCAGACGCGGTCACAGGAAAATACATTCCCGGTTCGCTGTATAACCAGTTCGGCGGGTCGATCGGCGGCCCCATCCTCAAGGACAAGGCCTTCTTCTTCGGCGACTATCAGGGAACGCGCCAGAAAATCGGTACCAGTCTCCAGCAGAATGTGCCGACCGCGCTTGTGCGCAGCACCTGTCTCAACACGGCGAGCCCGACCTGCGATCTGACTCAATACGGCGGCGCCGTCATCTCCAATACGTTGGTAACTCCGCAGGGGCGCGCGCTGCTCAGCCAGCTACCCGCGCCAAATGCCGGTGCGGCGACAGCGACCACCAATAACTACGATGGATCCGGCAGCGGCAACAACAATGGCGACCAGGCTGACCTGCGCGTGGATGACCAGGTAACTGGCAGCATCCACGCCTTTGCCCGGTACGACTACTCACGTTTTACGCTGTTTGGCGCGCCAGTCTTTGGCGCAGCCGGCGGCGAAGGCTTCGGCCTTGGCTTCACCACCGGGACCGATACGGTCCAGAACCAGAGTGCCGCAACCGGATTTGATTACGCCATCAATTCCAGCCTTCTGACGGACTTCCGCTTCGGTTATCTCGACTACCACGTCTCCGAAAACAAGTTTGACGCCGGGACTGCACCTGCAACCGCGTTGGGTCTGCCGAATCTGAATACCGGCTCGGCTGATACCTCCGGCTCACCCAGCTTCAATA
>CAZZVA010000113.1:10179-10824 GCA_964657345.1 uncultured Acetobacteraceae bacterium
GTCGATGGCAGCGTCAGCAATTTCGGAAATCAATCCTGCAATTGCCCGCTGAAGGAAAGCGAGCAGGTCTTCCAGGTCGCAAACAACTGGACGAAGACCTTCGGCAATCACTCGGTGCGCTTTGGTGGCGACGTTCGTTACGCTCTCAACCTCCGCAACGCCAGTGACTACAACCGCAGCGGCAACCTGTATTTCAACCAGAGCACGGGGGCGGGCTCCGGCCTTGCTGCCATCCTGGAAGGACAGATCGCGCAATTCCAGCGCTTCGATGTGTATAGCCAGACAGCGTCGAATCGCCAGAAACGAGGCGCCTTCTATGCACAGGACAGCTGGCGCATTACTCCTAAACTGACCGTGAACTATGGCGTCCGCTGGGACATCATCTTTCCGGAAACAGTCAACAGCCCCGGCAACGGCGGCTTTACCGACTTGCAGAATGGCGTGATTCGCGTTGCTGGTATCGGCGGTATCGGCACCAACGGCAATCAGAATGTCGACCTGCTGAATCTGGGCGGACGGTTTGGCTTTGCCTACCAGGTACGCAATGGCACCGTCATCCGCGGCGCCATCGGTCAGGTTTATGACGATGTCGGCTTCTTCGGCACCATCTTCGGCTCAGCCCTCAGCCACAACATCCCTGTCGTG
>CAZZVA010000114.1:0-10809 GCA_964657345.1 uncultured Acetobacteraceae bacterium
CTACGCTCGAACCCCTTTCACCCAACACCCAATCCAGATTCCATGCCGATCAATTCCCTAAACCCGTTATCCTAGAAATAAGACACCATCCCAGTAACAAAAGGCGCCCAAACCCGGGGCGCCTTTCTCATGCCACAAACCCAACAGAATGAGATATCTACCCGCAACCCAAGCAGAATCAAATATTTAGCCATCCGGACTCAAGCAACCGCAACAGTATCAAATACTTAGCCCGAAACCCGCGCAGCCAGGGGGAGGGTACCCCAGGAGGAAACCATGATCCCTGAATGCCGGCACATCCGCCCCAACGGCACCAAGTGCCGGGCCGCCGCACTGCGCACAAAACCCTGGTGCTACTTCCACAACAATCACCACCGCGAACGGCCAGCCGCTGCAGTCGCCGCCGCCACCCTCGACCACGGCCACATACCCGTTCCGCATGACCAGAAATCCTTCGTCCTCGATCTCCCCTTCATCGAAGACCTCTCCTCCATCCAGCTCGCCATCGCCCGTGTCCTGCAGGCACTCGCCATGAATCAACTTGACACCAAACGCGCCGGCCTCCTTCTCTACGGACTCCAGATCGCCGCCCGCAACCTGCCCGAACATGAACTTTACTCGCACAGCACCGTCACCAACGTCGCCCATACCCCCGACGGCATCCCCTATGACGCCACGGGACTTCCAACTCCAGCCGCCATCCCCCAGGCACTGGAAGACCCGGATGACGAAGCAGACGACCTTGAGGACGAAGACGAAGAAGATCCCGAAGACGAGATGGAAGACGAAGAGGAAGACATCACCGTCAGCAAACCCGAATACCCGCAATCCCTCAAAGACCTGCAGAGCTTCGTAGCCAGGCTTCGTGTCGCCGCCCTCCACCAGGGCGTGGATCCGGCGATCGTCTATGGCACCCACTTGAAAAAAGCCAATCCGGCTCCGGCGCCTACGCCATGATCTCTCCCGCAGAGCCACACTTTCATTTCCCCGCAAGCACGACAACTGGCTCTGGCGCCGCCGTCGGCTTCGCCGTATACTCTCGCTCAGAAGGGGTAGTTCCTTCCGAGTCGAAAGAGGTGCGTCTTCCCTAGGAATCCGCGGTCACTCGTCGATGGCTCTCAGGATCATGCGGTATCCTGTGCTGCCCTCACGCGGTCACTGCCGGCTTCCCGACCGTCTTTCGGAGCCACCTTTACCCCACTCCTCGGCTTCCTTCGTAGTAGCTTCGATTCCCTGAGTTGTGCTGTTCTCCCCGCGGATTGCGTTCTCTGCCGGCACCCTCTGACTCGCCTCACCGGAACGCCGGTATGTGAAGACTGCTGGAGTCTGCTCGCTCCCCAGGACGGCATCCTCTGCGCGCAGTGTGGCGAAAATCTCGGGATCGCCCAGTTCTCCACCTCCAATGCAAGGCTCGACCAGCCATCCGGCATGCCCGAACGATGCCGTCCCTGTGAACTGGCCCCGCCTGCTTTCGAGCAGGCGGTTGCGTCTGGCGCCTACGAAGACGTCATGCGTCGCCTGATCCACCTGCTTAAGTACGAAGGTATGGAACCGATCGCCACCGTTCTCGGCAAGCGACTGGCTTCGCAGGTCGCTGCCCTCCTGCGACCCATCGCAGGAAAAGACCCCGTCCTGGTCATCCCGGTACCGCTTTACCGCACCAGGCAGCACGAGCGCGGCTTCAACCAGGCCCGTGTGCTCGCACAGGCTGTCATCCGGCAGCTTCGGACTTCCGATCAATGCGCCCGGCTCGAACTCGCTCCCGGCCTGCTCGAACGCAGGCGATCTACCGAGAGTCAGGCCAGCCTCACCACGCACCAGAGGCGTCGCAATCTTCGCGGCGCTTTTTTTGTCTCCGAAGCAGCAGCCGCTCGATTGCGCGGACGGAATGTCCTGCTGATCGACGACATTTACACCACCGGTGCTACCGCCCGGGCCTGCAGCCAGGCACTCCAGAAAGCCGGCGCCGCCAGGATATGGGTCGCCACCGCGGCTCGCGCCCAGCGCGAAGGTGTAGCGAGATGGGATGGAACCCTGCTGCCGTCCATGCAATTTGCAGCATCGACCACACGCAGCAGCAGCGACCATAAAAAGATGAGCGAAGGCGAACAGGTCCTGGCCTGTTCTGAGTGAAAAGGAAACGCGGGGGAGAAACGATGTCGGCAGCCAAGGCCATGATCCACACACGCAAATCCAAACACGCACCCCTTCCCGTGCCCGTCGAAATCCGACTGGCACAGCCGAAGACGATGCAAAAGCCGGTGCTGGTGCTGAATGCGTCGTACGAACCCATCAACATCTGCGGCGCCCGGCGGGCCCTCGTCCTCGTCCTGAAAGGCGTTGCCCGGACCGAAGAAGAGCAGGGCGCCACCCTGCACGCCGCGCGCATTCACGTCGCCATGCCCTCGGTCATCCGCCTGCTGGAGTATCGCCGCATCCCCCACCAGACCCGCGCCCTCTCGCGCAAGAACATCCTGCTGCGCGATCGCAACTCCTGCCAGTATTGCGGCATCGTTCTTGCAGCCGGCGAGCTGACACTGGACCACGTGCATCCACGCTCCCGCGGCGGCCTGTCCACCTGGGAAAATCTCGTCGCCTGCTGCCACTCCTGCAACCGCCGCAAAGGCAATTTGCTCCTGCACGAACTGCCCGACATGAAACTGATGCGCGAACCGCGGCCCTTTTCCCTGCACACCAGCCGCCACATCATGCGCATGATCGGCCACTCCGACCAGAAATGGCGGAAGTATCTCTACTACTAGATATTCCACCCGCCATCGATGACATGCGTCTGCCCCGTCGTGAACGCCGATTCATCGGAAGCCAGGTACACCGCCAGCGCGGCAACCTCTTCCGGCCTGCCGAAACGGCCCATCGGCTGCCTGGCAAGAAACGCCGCACGGGCTTTCTCCACATCGCCCTGCGCCACAATGCGCTCACCCAGTGAAGGTGTCTCGATGGTCCCGGGACAGATCGCATTGCAGCGAACTCCGCTCGCAACCACATCCGCCGCAATCGCTTTGGTCAGACCAATCACCGCTGCCTTCGTCGTCCCGTAAACAAAGCGATTCGGAGCACCCTTCAGACTGGACGCAACCGAAGACATGTTCACGATGCTTCCCTTCCTGGCCGCAATCATGCCGGGAAGAAACGCACGGCACGTCCGATACATCGACGTCACATTCAGATCGAACGAGAAGTCCCAGTCCTTCTGTTCACACGCGAAAATATCTCCCTGGTGGACATAGCCCGCGCAATTGAACAACACATCGATGTTGCCGATCTCCGCAGCCAGTGCAGTGATGGCCTCGGTGTCGCGCACATCCAGCACACGGGTCACGATCTTCGCATCCATGGCACCCAAAGCCTGCAGCGATGATGCATTGCGATCCGTAGCCCACACCGTGGCTCCTTCCGCAGCAAACTGCAATGCGGAGGCTTTGCCGATTCCCTGCCCTGCGGCTGTAATCAAGGCGATTTTCCCAGCGAGTCTTTGCGTCATTCTTCTTCCTGCCAGGCGCAGCCAGAGAGTTGCAATGCTGCCCCGGAATCCAACTATTGTCTCGCAAGTCGCTTCAGAGCGCAGCGATGCCGACAGAAGGCCTGCTGGTATGCTGCGGCTATGTGGAACGGACTGCTGGGCGGCGAGAATGCTCTTCTCATCACGGAAGAGTTGCTCGTCTTCGCCACGGTCGTCGGCTCGGTTGCAGCCCTGCCCGCGTTCATCGAGTTTGTCTCCGAGTTCCGCAAGCGCAAGGAGCGCATCAATCTCAGCCTGGAAGAAGAGCCGGTCAGCGCCCTGCATCCGCGCCTGGCAGGCATGGACGATCTGCTCGAATCCATCGCCGACCTGGTCGACCGGGCGCGCCATCCCGCCGCCTACCAGGATCTGAAGATCGGCAACGAAGTCCTGATCATCGGACCCAACCAGAGCGGCAAGAAAAGCCTGGCCCAATCCATCGCCAAGATGGCCGGCATGGAGCACATCATCACCGTCTACAACACGCGCGATTCCGATGCCCTAGCGAAGGCCAAGAGTATCGTGCGCAGCTACAAGCGGCAGAAGGTGATGCTGCTGCTGCCGCGCATCGACCTGGCCTACCAGCACAGCGATCCGGAACTGCTCACCGAACTGGACGCACTCATCGAGAGCACCTCCGAATTGCAGAATGTGCTGGTCATCGCGACCGCCGTCGTCTTCGAACCGGACAGCGAGCTGGACAACACCTTCGGCATCAAGATCTCACTGCCGGGCGCCGCCGTCATCGAAGCCAACCGGCGCGAGATCTCTCCCGAGGTGCAGCGTGTGCTTGGCGATGTGGCCCGCTTCTACCTGGCCGATGCGATTCGTCGCGGCTTTCGTCTCGAAGGCATGACCGAGCAGGGATTCTGTGAGCGTGTGCTCGAAGAAGTCGCCAACCCGGCAGAGATCGAAGACGTCGTCGTACTCTGTGAGACCACAGCCCTCTACCGCAAGCGCACCAGCCAGGCCGCCGGCCTGATCATCGACCGCACCATCCTCGAGACCGCGCTGCACCGCGTCGTCGTCGGCTGAAGCCGCTTACTGCGGAGGCTTCTGAGCAGGCGGCGAAGTCGGCGGCGGCGCCTGCTGCTGTGTGCCATTACCACTCTTGCCGTCATTCGAAATGTCCTGCCCGTCAAAGGTGATCTTCACCGACGACCGGAACCGCTTGTAGTCCTTGTAGCGGACCACGTACCGGATCCGGACATCCTGCGACAGGTAACCATTGCCACCGGAAAAATGCAGCGTCGCATCGGCCTTGGTATACACCGGAAACCAGTACTGGTTGTCGACCTGCTCGCGATACGTGGTGAACGGCGGCGACAGGTCTTCATGGCCCTTGCGAGTGTCGTCTGGCACATTCTTGCCGCTGACGAGTACGATCTGCAGATCCTGTTGATCCAC
The DNA here is from genome assembly GCA_964657345.1 of uncultured Acetobacteraceae bacterium. Classification (GTDB taxonomy): domain Bacteria; phylum Acidobacteriota; class Terriglobia; order Terriglobales; family Acidobacteriaceae. The sequence continues at coordinate 4,928 of CAZZVA010000114.1, forward strand.
CCAGATCCGGCCCTGCAGGTAGCGCCGGTTCTTCTCGAAACGTTTCGGAGCCACATCGAAGACATAGGTGTTCAGTTCATCGACCTTCTGCCGTCCGACGTAGGTGACGTTGTAGGCCGGGATGTCTTCAGCGGTCAGAACGAAGGGCAGGCGATGTTCGATATCTGAAAAGTCTGCCGGCGACATCGTGATGCGCTCCATCGTATTCGCCGGAGCGAAGGTGACATGCTCCAGCTTGTGGCCATCCGGACCGTAGGAAATGTCTGCGACCTCTTCATAGCGCCCGTCTACCTTGCCATCTTCCGTGATGGTTTCGACACGCACTTCGCGGGTATAGGTGTACTGGTCGAGAGCCTTGCGGAACTCGCTCTCCTTGGCCGCAAACTTTTGAATGATCTGGTCCGGTGGCGTCGCAGGCGCCGAAGTGTCCACCTTGCCGAAACCCTGGTCCGACGACGGCGTGACCGTATAGGTCGCCTGCGCGGAGGCGGGATGCGCCATCAGCAACAAGGCAGCGAACAAGACAGCAGGCGAAACAGCACGCAATAGCGACAAGGACACGTCTCCTTCAAACCCCGGCTTCCAGCTTCCATAGTAGACGGCGCCAGTTCCAGAAAGGACACAGCCGCTGCTCCCGGCCACGTATTCTGCTTCGAAGCAGACCTTCGGGACAGTACACTGAGGCGGTCGACCCATCCGCACGGAGAACCATGCCGAGCTTCTGCTTTCGCCGCTCCATCCCAGCCTGCCTTCTCGGAAGCACCCTCTTGATAGGACTGGGCCCGGCCCCATTCGCTTCGGCCCAGGCGCCAACTCCAGCCAGGCCAGCCGCAAGGCGTCCCATGGAGTTTGCCGACCTGATGAAGATGCGGCGTCTCGGCGACATGGCGATCTCGCCGGACGGCAAGTGGATCCTGTTTTCTGTCACCGATGCCGACCTCGACCGCGATACCCGCACCTCGCACCTGTGGATTGTGCCGACTGCCGGCGGCGACGAAAAACCCGTGACAGCCTCGACGGCGGGCGAGACGCGCGGTCGCTTCTCCCCGGACGGCACCCAGATCCTCTTTCTCAGCAGCCGCGATGGCGAGCAGCAGGTCTACCTCGCAGGTTTCAACGCCGCGACTGGAGACGTCGGAGACGCTCATAAACTCACGTCGCTGAGCACCGGCGCGGACGGCGCTCTGTGGTCGCCGGATGGCAAAAGCATCCTGTTCACCTCCGCGGTCTATCCGGATTGCGCGCCCGGGCCGCAGCAGGACGATTGCAACAGGAAGCGCGATGACGACCAGGGAAAGTCCAGGGTGAAGGCCAAGTTCATGACCGGCCTGCTGAACCGGCACTGGAACAGCTTTACCGGCGACAAACGCTCCCACCTTTTTCTTGTCGCTGTCGACGGCAGCGTGCCCCGCGACCTGAATCCGGGAGACACCCGCAACGTGCCGCCCTTCTCGCTCGGCGGACCGGATGCCTATGCCTTTTCGCCGGACGGGAAAGAGATTGCCTTCGAGGAAAATCTGGACCCCGAGCCCGCGCTCAGCACCAACTCCGACATCTTCACCCTCAAGCTGGCCGACCTGTCTGCCAAGCCGGAGAAAGTCAGTACCAGTCCGGGCGGCGACTTCAGCCCAGCCTACTCGCCGGATGGAAAGTACCTTGCCTACAGGTCGCAGCTGCGGAACGGCTACGAGAGCGATCGCTTCCGCCTGATGCTGCTCGACCGGCAGACGAAGCAGACGCGTGAAGTGCTCCCCGGCTTCGACCGGTGGATTGAGGAACTGGCCTGGTCTCCCGATTCGCAGACGATTTACTTCACCACGGAGGAGTATGGCGAAGCGCCTGTCTTTCGCCTGAACCTGAAGCAGGAGCACGCGACGATGATCTCGCGGGCCGGGGAGTTCAGTGACCTGCACGCCATCGCAGCCCTGGATGGCCGCGTGCTGCTGATCGTGTCTCGCATGACTGTGCAGCGCCCTGCAGAAATCCTCTCGCTCAGCTTCGACAGCACTACCGGAAAATCGTCGCCCGTGGACAAGGCCGAAGGTTTCGATACGCGGCTTCGTGTCGTCACCCACCTCAACACGCATCTGCTGGCCCAGCTGGATATGCCGGACATGGAACGCTTCTGGTTCCACGGCGCCCTCGGCACCCGTGTGCAGGGCTTCCTGATCCGGCCACCCGGCTTCGATCCGGCCAGGAAGTATCCGGTAAAGTTCCTCATCCACGGCGGCCCCGAAGGAGCCTGGGGCGACAGCTGGAGCTATCGCTGGAATGCCGAACTGCTGGCTGCCGACGGCTACGTCGTCGTCATGGTGAATCCGCGCGGCTCGACCGGCTACGGCCAGAAATTTACCGAAGAGATTGGCGGCGACTGGGGCGGCAAGCCCTACGTCGACCTGATGCGCGGTCTCGACTCTGCCGAGCTGCGTTATCCGTTCATCGACAAGACGCGCGAGTGCGCACTGGGCGCCAGCTACGGCGGCTACATGGCCGACTGGATCCTCGGCCATACCGATCGCTTTGCCTGCGTCGTCACGCATGACGGCATGTTCAATACCGAATCCGCGTATGGCACGACAGACGAGCTGTGGTTCAACGAGTGGGAGTTTCGCGGCACTCCGTGGAACAACCGTCTGCAGTACCGCCGCTGGTCCCCCATGCTTTCGGCAACACGCATGAAGACACCGACCCTGGTGATTCATAGTCAGCTCGATTACCGGCTCGATGTGTCGGAAGGCTTCCAGTTGTTCACCACCCTGCAGCGCATGCATGTGCCCTCCGAAATGCTCTACTTCCCCGATGAAGGCCACTGGGTCCTGAAGCCACAAAACAGCCAGCTCTGGTACCGGACGGTGAATGAGTGGTGCGACAAGTGGACGCACACCACACAGCCGCCAACGCAGTAAAGGCGAAACCATGGCATGGGCAAAAAAGCGCGGTCCGAAGAAGCCGCCGGAACCACTGGATGAGAAGGGTCTCTACGATTACGCCACGGCTTCGCTCGGGCGTCGCATGCGGACAGTCACCGAGTTGAAGCGGCTGATGCGCAAACGCGTCGAGCCGGGCGAGGTCGGCGATGAGAAAATCGCGACCGTCATCGACCGGCTGAAGGAGTACAAGTTCCTCGACGACCCGGCCTTCGCTGCTAACTACACACGGCTGCGGCAGGAGAACCAGAGCTTCGGCAGGCGCCGCGTCCAGCAGGACCTGATGCAGAAGGGCATTGCAACCGAGCTGGCGACCGAAACCCTCGACAAGGCGTATGAAGCTATCAGCGAAGAAGCACTGGCCCGTCAGCATCTCGCGCGCAAGCGGATCAAGCAGCCCGCCAATGACAAGGAAGCAGCACGCATTCTCCGGCAGTTGACACGGGCCGGCTTCTCTTCAGGCGTGATCTTCAAAATTCTCAAGCACTGGCAGATTTCGGAAGACCTGCTCGACCGGCTGCAGGAAGAGTAGCTGTCGCGTTGAGCCGATATATCGCCATTGACTGGTCCGGCAGCGCGTCCATCCCTGCACAAAGAAAATTCATCGTCGTGGCTGACTGGCAGGCTGGCGCGATTGAAATCAGTAGCGGCCGGACGCGTGCCGAAACGATCGAGTGGTTGGCAGAACAGGCACACAACACGCCAGATCTGATCGTCGGTCTCGACTTCGCCTTCTCTTATCCGGCATGGTTTGTCCGTCAGCAAATCGGCTCGGAGTCATCCGAGAAAATATGCAAGATCGAAGCATTCTGGAAGATCGTTGCCGGCCGCGGCGAGGATTGGCTGCAGGGATGCGCCTCGCCATTCTGGGGTAGAAGACTCGCGACAGGCGGCGGCCGGCCATGCCCCCAGGATCACCGCGCCCCTGGCTGGCTCGGCTATCGCCGGGCAGACCGTCTCGACACCCCGGGTGTTCAGCCGAAATCCCCGTTTCAGGTCGGTGGCGCCGGAGCCGTCGGCACTGGCAGCATCCGCGGCATACCTGGCCTGCTGACTCTCCGCGCAGCCGGCTTTTCGATCTGGCCGTTTCATCCTTCGGCTCGCCCGATGGCCATGGAGATCTATCCCCGCTCCTTCACCGGCCCCGTCAACAAGAGCAGCCGCGAAGCACGCGAGTCCTACCTGCGACGACTCAACGCCAGCCTCACCCAGGAAACTCTGAACTCAGCCGCGGCGTCGGAAGATGCGTTCGATGCCCTCTGCTCGGTGATCGGCATGGCGCAGCAGCTCCCGCACCTGCAGCTCCGTCCGGCCACAGACGAGATCACGCTGCTTGAAGGCAGCATCTTTCCCGGGAGCCCCATCCTCTGACAGCTACTGCGCTGGTGCTTGAGCGCCGCCACCGACACTCCATGCCGAAAGCATAGCCGCACTGCCATTGGGAGACGCACGCAGCAGCGGTTCAACGCCTTTCACCATGGTTACGGCACCCAGCTGCTTGTCGGCGCCGGATGACGCGACGACCATCACGACGTCACCCTTCTTCAGATCGGCAATATGAATCGGAGTCGCCTGGGTCAGTGCCTGTTGCAAATCGGACCCGCCGCCACCTCCGGATTCGTTCATTCCCCGACGCGTCGTTCCCTGTTCGGAATCTCCATGCGCAGCGGGACCGGCATTCGGCGGCGCACCCGGCGGCGGACCTGAGGGCGCACCGGGCGGCGGACCTCCTGCACCCGGCCGGCCTCCTGCACCCGGCCCTGCGGTCTTCATCGTCGCCGCAAGCTTCTCCGCAGTCGCATCGTCGATGCGGCGCAGCTGGGTGTCATTGGTCACTTTGACGGCCACTGGTTGCTTGCTCGCCAGATCCGTAAAGTTCACGACGCCGCCCTGCGCATCCACGCTGCTGATGGTGCCGGAAAGGTTGCGAAAGGAGCCGGCAATGATCTCGTCTGCCTTGAAGGTGTGCTCCGGCCCGGCAGTACCGCGGGCGCGCAACTGGTCGCCCGGCATGATCTTGTCGATGGAAGAAGGCTGCGCCTGTTCAAACTGGATGGACTCCGGCGCATAGCGCTTTACCACGGTCGTCGGCCCAAGCTGCAGGGTCGTTTCGGCAGCACTACCGGCTGCCACGGTCACAGTCCGGCTGGCTGCATCGACCGACTTCACAATGCCCCCCACGCCGTGCTGCCAGGCCGTCTGTGCCTGTGCCTGCTGCTGGGCGATGTCGGCCTGCTTCATTGCGACGACGACGGTCGCGTTCAGGCTTCCATCGGCCGCCGGCGCCGTTCGCACCAGCAGCCGGTCGCCGGGCTGCAGATCCGTTAACTGGATCGGTGTGGCCCCCGCCATGCTTGTCTGTCCTGGTGCGATCCGAACGATCCTGGTCGTATCACCCAGCGTGACCGTGCTTTCGGCGCCCTGCTGGTCCTTGAGCGTCAGCTTCATGCCGTCGACCTTGACCAGGGCACCCACGACCCGGTTCGCAGCAGGAGCAGGCGTGGAAGCAGGCGCCTGGGCCAGACCCTGCTGGAAGCTGGAAGAAGAAGTGGCTGCAAGAACGACTGCCAGAAGGGATAGTTTGCACATCGCCATAGGTCTCCATAGACGAAGGCCGGGAGAAATAGATGCATCCCTCTCCCGAAGACTCCCGTCCGCGAACACCTTACACGCCAGCCATTACGCTTTGCCAGCCTGCTTTTCCGGCTGTCCGTTACTTTCCATCGCCAGGCTCACCGACAAAGATGTGATCCGGAGCAGCCGTCCTCGTATTCGGCACATCGACCTTGATCTTCAAATTCTGAAGACCGTCTTTGACATTCGGCGGCACGCTCAGGCCGATCTCATACTGGTTCATCAGGTTGCGCGAGATCTCCGTAAAGAAAGGGGCAAACGATACCGGGTTGTCAAAGCCCTGGTAATAGAGCTGGCCGCCGGTTGCCTGGGATAACTGGA
>CAZZVA010000115.1:0-2804 GCA_964657345.1 uncultured Acetobacteraceae bacterium
GGGAAAGATATCCTGTCCCGCCGGCGTATAGGCGCGCGGCAACTCGGCAGACGTTATCTGGTATCCGTACGAGATAGGAGCGGCGCTGGTAGAGGTCACCCGTGGATAAATGACGAAAGGCGTACCGCCGGTCAGGAAATTATCCTGCCAGATATTGGGCGGAATCGTAGTAAGACCGCCACCCACCCGTACGTGAAGGCTTTCGCCCACCCGGGTGTCGACCTGTAGTCTGGGTGCCCACTCAAACCGGCTCTTGTAAGGTGGCTGGGGATTGACGACGAATACCTGTCCGACACTATTGTCGGCAGCCATCAGGCTCGATGTTCGATGGGCCCGTTCTTCGATCGGCGAATAGTGCTCATAGCGGAGACCATAGCTTAGAGAAAGCCGGTCATTGACCTTCCACGTGTCTTCCAGGAAACCACCGCCAGCATTGCGGCTGGTGGCCGCCGGGCCAATGTGTTGCCCTCCGGAGATGAAGCTGGGAGCCACGGCCACCGTGTAGACAAACGGGCTGCCTACCAGCAGGCTGCTGAGAGTATCCGGCAGGGCGTCACCCCGGTGGATGACATGGGCCCCGCTCTGTGACTGAAGTTCCACTGGCGAGTAAGCAGTGCCTCCGCCAAAATCATATTCACCATTCGGGCTCTGTCCGAAGTAGCTTGTATCTCGATTGAGCCGGACCTCGGCTCCAGCCCTCCAGGCATGATGGGTTGTCGTGTAGCTCACATTCTGCCGTAGGGAGAACAGGTTGTTGAAGGCAGCAGTGATGGAGCCGCCGGCAGCATTGAAGGATTCAAAGAGGTTGTCGCTGAACTTGACCGCGGGATCGGTGCTGTTGTTGGTGTGGAAGGTAGGCGTCGTTCGCATGATGCTGAACTCTGTCTCGATCGTCCAGCTGGGCGACAGGGTTCGGGTGAAATCGAAGGCCACATTCCTCTGGTGGTCGCGATATTGCAGACCAAAGCTCGGATCCAGGACTGTCTGATCCGGGTTCGTGGTTGGCCCGATCAGGTTGTCGAACGATACCCGCGCAAAATAATGGTTTTTGCTTCCGCTCTGATGATCCAGGCGTACCGAGAACTGATCTGCATTGGTGGGAACTTTGGAGGATGTGGCATAGGTATGAATGCCATAGGCGCCCTGGACATAATTGGGCAGCGGATAGCGCGCCAGCACGCGTGCCATCTGTGCATTGACGGGAACAATGAGGGTATCCCCGGCGAAGGCAGTTGTATCCACGCCGGATCGCTCTTGTGCTGTCGGGACAGGGAAGACCTGCGTCGTGCCCAGTACCTGTCGGAAGCCCTGCAGCTCGACAAAGTAATAGGTCTTCTTGTGTCCGTCGTAGAGATGCGGAATCGCGATCGGTCCGCCATTGGTTAAGCCGAATTCGTTACGGCGAAAGGGTGGTATCCGGCCCGGACTTTCCGGCGACGAGTGGTCGAAATAGTTGCGTGCATCCAGGGCGGAATTCCGGATGAACTCAAAGAATGAGCCGTGGACTACATCCGTTCCCGACCTGGTTGTGATGTTTGTAAAACCGGAAGCGCCCCTGCCGATATCAGCAGGCATGTAGCCTGATTGTGAGTCGATGCTCTGGATGGCGTCGACGTTGAAGTTCGAGAACGTGGCCCCGCCCATCTCCGGATCGCTGGTCTCTGCTCCATCCATCGCAAACGTCGCCTCTACGCCGCGCTGACCATTAATGGCAAACTGCTGGGTGAAGTTGGTTGCGCCGTTGACGTCGGTGCCTGTCCCTGCTGCCAGCAGCAACAATGCACTGATATCTCGCTTGTTTAAGGGAATCTCACTGACTGCAGCACTCGATAACTGTTCACCACCGCCATTGCGGGTGGAGTCGGATTCCTGCAGGCTGAGAGTCAGACCGCCGTCGTCAGCAAGCGCAAGGGAAGCCGTGTGCGGCCGGTCACTGATGTGGAAATGACCCATTACCCGCCGTGTTGTCCCGGCGCTGATCACATCGAGCGAATAATTGCCGGCTGCGAGGCTGGTGAACACAAAAGTGCCATCAGAGACGGTGGTCGTCACCTGTTTGTGTTCAGCTGTGAAGATTTCGATTTGTGCGCCCTGGATGGCGATGCCTTTGGCATCGGTGAGCCTCCCCGTCAGGGGCGCTGCGGCTGCCTGCGTTTTCCCGGTCGCGGGTGTCAGGCATAGGAGCAGACTGATAGGCGCAGCGACGAAGCTGCGCATGTTCTTTATTTTCCACATAGATCAGGGACTTGGCCTGACCTTAAAAGTACCAGAGAAGCACTGCGACCCGTTTTCCTCGGGCTGTCGATCCTTTGCATCTCCACCAGAAGCCGCAGATGGCAGCTCAAGTCAAGAAATGAGCTGCCATCGAGCTTCGACGCGGTTACGCCTTACCGTCGCGCAGGTCGCGTACCAGGTCGTGCGACTTCACAATGTGAGTCTGCTGCCTGGTGAGCAGGTCCCGGATGTCCGCCGGAAGATGTTCTTCCAGGGCTTCCTTGTAGGCCTTCTTTACAACATCTTCGCCCTGTTCCGCAGTGGCTAGAAGCGTGTGATCGCCGCCTCCAAGCTTGGCCTTCAGTTCACCCCAGACGCGATGAACCTTCCCGGCGACCATGCCGCTCTGGTGTACGTCCTTCACACCCAGGCGATGAAGCTCGTTCTCAAGCTCGGCAGAGAAATTCGCCCGTTCCTGGGTCTCCTTCAGAAAGAACAGACGAGCTTTATCGTCTTTCAGGTGCTTGCCGAGTTCGAGGAAACCTTCATGCCCATCGCGCAGGATATCGATGAGTTTCTCAAGAGTCGCG
>CAZZVA010000115.1:2814-10790 GCA_964657345.1 uncultured Acetobacteraceae bacterium
TTTCAGCATTAATGGTTTCTGCCATACAGATTCTCCCAGAGGGCTGAGATGCTTGATTCTCGACTTACGCCAGGCATAATGGCATTATCAGTAATGTCAGATTCCAGACATACTGCCGGCGGTCCGCTGATTTACTGTCCGGCTGTGAACTTCGAGCCTCCTGATTCGCACGCGAGGGCAGCAGCCACACACATCCTCATCTACAGCCACGATCCCAGGCTGCTGGAAACGCGACAGCTGGTCCTCGAGCGTGCCGGTTTCAGGGTCACTGCGGTTGCCGAGATCGCGCAAGTGGAAGCGATTGTGAAGGCTCGCCCCGTGGACATTTGTGTCCTCTGCCAGACTCTTTCCTCCGCGGAATGTGAGGGCATTCTGGAGACCGTGCGCGTCCATACCCAGGAAATCAAATATGTCGTAATTGCCGCCCACGAAAGTCATTGCGCAGACCTGGCAGAAGCCGGAGATGCCGTCCTCGACGGCTTTGTTTTCCCCCAACTCTTGGTAGCAGAAGTTCAGAAACTGGCGGGCATCCAGCCCGCAGCCTAGCTGCCCCAATGCGATCTTACTTTTAGCCAGTCTTTGCTTTGCCGGCATTCCTGGGTCGCCGTTCGGTCTGCACCGGCTTCTTGGCAACAGCAGGAGCAGAAGAATCACTTGTTCCCTGTTTCGCTGCCAGGCTCTTCTTGAGGGCTTCCATCAGATCAATGACGGGAGCAAGTTTGCGGGGAGCGCCGCTGGCCGCCACCGAGGCCCCCTCACGCTTCTTCTCAATCAGTTCCAGTACCTTGTCGCGATACGTATCCTTGTACTGTTCAGGCTGGAAGGGCGCACGAAGCTGCTGGATGAACTGCTCCGCGAGCGCTATCTCCTGTGGCAGCACGTTAGCCTCGGTATCGTGTCCGTACTCCGCGATTTCGCGAACCTCTGCAGCGTAATACAAGGTATGCAGCACCAGGCCCTTGTCGAATGGCCGCAGAATCACCACCTGTTCCCGGCCATGCATACTGACCCTCGCAATCGCAGCAAGGCCCAGCTGCTTCATGCTCTTAAAGAGCAGGGAGTATGCCTTGCGGCCAGGTTCCTCCGCAACCGTGTAGTAAGAGGTCTGGAAGTAGAGCGGATCCACATCCTGGAGTGCAACAAACTGCTCAATGCCCATCACATCGGAGGACGCAGACTCCAGCGTCTTCAACTCTTCTCCGGTGACAGTGACGTACGTGTCCTTGTCGACCTCGTAGCCCTTCTGCAACTCATTGCGTTCCACGGGACGATCGCAGACCGGGCAGACCAGCTGCTGCCGTATGCGCGACCCACATACCGAATGGATCTGGTTGAAGCTCACATGCGTTTCGCGGGCAGCCGCGAACAGGCGCACCGGTACCGATACCAGGCCGAACGAGATATAGCCCTTCCAGACGGATGACGCCATCGCTTCTTTCTCCGAAACTGCGCAGGTACGAGATTATTGCAGAGGCCGGATAGAACCAGTCAAGCGTTTTGGATGCGTCGAGATGGCGTTCGACACCGATCCGACAACTCTCCCTGCCCATGTGGCGAAGACAAGGCGAATATCGAACGACTTAAAGGTATTCCTCCGATTTATTCGTCTTCCTTGGGTTCGGCTACCACCTGCGGAGTAGTCAGGGGCTTGGTAATGTCATCCAGGATTGCCGGCTTGCCGACCACCCGCTGCAACACAGGGTACCGTTCTCCATCGTGATAACTCACGTCTGCTGAGGAGAGAAAGGTGTCGGACTGGAGCAGGAACCGGATCGGTTCGGTGCCGCCCTTCGCCTTCTTGATGGCTTCGTGCAAAGCATCCGCGGAGAATACCTGGCCATTGATGCCGATGATTTTCTGCTGCGGTGCAATGCCTGATTTATCCGCCGGACTATTCCAGCGAACATCGACGATCTGTCCCTCGCCATTGACGGTCATACCGAGAGAGAACCAGCAATTGACGAAGGAGGCGCGCCTGCCGCCGGCTGCAGTGATCTTTTTCGCGGAAGGGTTCGGCTTGTCTTTGTAAACAAGTTCATAGCCCCCTTGCTCGATACCGGCAAGGTCTGCTCTCGGATTTATCGTGTCGATCCTCTGGTGGAGGAAATCCGCCCAGTCATACTTCACCACGCTATTCAGATCGGCAATCAATTCGTTGCGATCGTAGGTCACGATCGTTGGCCCGGTATTGCCGCCCTTGCCAAGAAAGATCTTTTCAAAGTCATTCAGCGACTTCTGACCGTTGGTCATTTTCCGGATCAGCGTATCGGCATCCAACCACAGCAGTTCGCCTTCATCGTAGTAATCCTGTCCGCGTCGCCAGTTGGACCAGGCAGGATCATCGGATCGCAGAATGCTCGCGGCAACAGCGGTGTCTTCTGTTGGCCGCCAGTCTCTTCCGGGACGATAATCCAGCTGGGCCGCGGACATCGCCAGCACGTCACGGTATTCCGCCTGGGACTTGAGACCCGATCGCGCAGCCAGCACATTCCCGAGATACTCGGTCATGCCTTCATACACCCACAGCAGGGCACCCTGCTGTGCAGTGGCGAAGTCCGGCTGGTAGAGGCCGACAGGCCTGCGGTATTTGCCATTCCACGAATGCGTAAACTCGTGCGACAACAGATCGGCTTCTGCCAGCTGGTGCGATTCATCGGAAAAACTCTTCTCGCCGATTCCGTTATCTGACGACTGGCCATGCTCCAGACCTTCGCCACCGGCAACATCGGAGAGCGTCAAAAGAAAGTGATACTGGTTGTAGTGGTGGGATGCGTAAAGGCTGTCTGCTTCGCGAACCAGGTTGGCAATCTCGGCCAGTACTGCCGGTCGCAGATTGGAGTCTTCCGGAGCATCCGACACCACGTCGATGTAGTGCTTCGGCGTGACCTCCGGTGCGAGCGGGAACTCGTGAAAGTACTGACCACTGATGGCCGGGCTGTCCTCGAGTTGTTCGACATTGGTTGCTGCAAAGTGGGTGATGCTTCCTTTGCTGTCCGTGGTCGCCGCTCCTTCGGGAGTCAAGGCAGTGCCAATGCCCCAGCCGGCAGGAACCAGGATGCTGGGTTGTATCGGAATGTCGCGGACCGGCGTCTTCGCGGGATACAGCAGCAGCTTCTCCCACTCCAGCACTGCCATCTTCTGCGAGACGCGCCGCGTCACGATGCAATCCAGGTGAGCATGCAGCGTCGTCACACCAGCAGGAATGGTGACATGAAACTGGTACAGATCCACATCGTCGCGACGCCAGGGAAGCGGCTGTCCGTTCGCAGTGAACACAACACCGGTAATGTCTTCCACCGGTCCGGTCGGCCGATGATTGCCGGGTATCCACTGTGGTGTTGTCAGCGTCAGGGGACCAGGCTTTACGGGCAGGTCCACTTCCGCGTGGTACAGCTTGCGCGGCGCATCCGTAAGGTCAGCAGTGATGCGAATCTGTGCATGGGCAGCTGCGGCGCAGGCGAGAGCCACGCTCGCAACCGAGAGCATGTAGAACGATGACCGGGAAGTACGCATTGCAGGGCAACCTTGTCGAAGAGTTTGATCCGTACGGATATTGGCCAGCGCTTCTGCAATCGCAGCAGCGCTTCTTCTGCACTATAAAGGCAATGCGCGACAAACGCGACCGGGCTGGGGCGCCGATCTACCCAGAGCACTGGACCATCAATACTTGAGTGAGTTGACCATGTCCGCCGCATCCCGGATCGACAGGCCGAACGGAACCTCTTTGAAATCCGAATGCACCGAGTCTTCCTGGCGAGACACACTCTTCAACAGCAGGATGTTGCCGTCAACATGAATCCGCAAGGTACTCGTCTTCCACTGCCCCGGAGAGACAGGCGCCCGCGACATGAAGAAGCTGCTGTTCTGGCTCACTTTCCCCAATAGCCCGAAGCCGAACTCGACCGGGTGCTGCAGATGCGTGTCGAGCTTGCAAAGTCGAGAGTCCGCAGCATTCACATACACATCGCCCGCGATCGCATGGATCACGCGATCCTGGTAAGTCTGTTCCTGGTAGGCAGGATTTGGCTTGAAGTGGATTCGCCGGCAGCCGCCCTCGGAACCCGCTGCTTCGAACAGGAATGCTTTCGGCATCGCTCTGAGCAGGTCGGCAGTCCGGCCTTCATCATCTTTGCGACCCTGGTTTTCGCGGCGGAAATCGTCCGGGTGCTGCACCAGCGACGAGATACGGTCATCCTCCGCCTTCTTCTCGGATGCAGTCAGCGGTCTCCCGTCCAGCGACAGAAGCCGATGCATGCGACCATCGCTCGTCTCCACCACCGCCTCGACCCACTGGTGTCCCTTGGTGCGCGTCGAACGCTCCACGCGCTTGTAGGAGAAATGCTGACGGCTTTTACTGGCCTTGATCTCTGCCTGCACCATCTGGTTAATGATTTCGAGAGGCGCCTGCTCCTCTGCCGCAGTCGCAGGTTGTGCGAAAGTCAGCAGCGTCATCGTGAAGGCCAGGACGAGACAAAGGGAATGCTTGACGGAGATGAGATTGCGGACAGACGTTCGGCCTGCTTCCAACGCGTTGCTCAACATTCCCCCAACGAAACAGTTCGTCGACCTTCCTTTTCTAACCCGGCAAAGTGAAGACTGACTGAAGACACATTGTATTTCGACTGGCAGGGCAATCGTATGACGATCCGTTCATCGTTTGGTGGTGTCATTCCTGTGGACGAACATCTTTAAGGAAAAGCTTGATACAGTTCTCGTCATGCAGGCGAGCCAATGAACGAAAGCTACGCACCGATCCGGGCGCCCCGCGGCAATCTCCGCACTGCGCGGGGCTGGATACAGGAAGCCGCCAAGCGCATGCTGATGAATAATCTCGATCCCGAGGTTGCCGAAAAACCTGAAGAGCTGATCGTGTATGGCGGCCGTGGCAAGGCTGCCCGCAACTGGGAGTGCTATCACACCATCATCGCCACGCTCGATCGCCTTGAGAACGATCAGACGCTGCTCGTTCAATCCGGTAAGGCCGTCGCAGTCCTCAATACTCATCGACTTGCTCCGCGGGTCCTCATCGCCAATTCCAATCTCGTGCCCCACTGGGCCAACTGGCAGGAGTTCGATCGGCTCGACGCAGCCGGCCTGATGATGTATGGCCAGATGACCGCCGGCTCCTGGATCTACATCGGCACCCAGGGCATCCTGCAGGGCACATACGAAACCTTCCGCGGTGCCGCCCGTCGCCACTTCAACGACACGCTCGCCGGTACCATCACCGTAACCGCTGGACTGGGTGGCATGGGTGGCGCCCAGCCGCTGGCAGTCAAGCTTGCAGGCGGCGTCAGCATCTGCATAGAGGTCGATCCAGCCCGCATCGAGCGCAGGCTGCAGACCCGCTACCTCGACCAGGCCACCCACTCACTTGATGAAGCCATCAGCGCGGCCCAAGCCGCAAAGTCCGCCCGCCGTGCCTTGTCCATCGGGCTGATGGGCAACGCTGCCGAGATACTGCCCCGGATGGTCCGCCTGGGCTTCACTCCCGATCTTGTTACGGACCAGACCAGTTCGCACGATCCGCTCTGGGGATATCTGCCGACAGCGAAATCCGACGAAGACCTGAACCTGCTCCGCTCGCAGGATCCGGCGGCCTATAGCAGGCGCGTGCAGGACTCCATCGCCGCGCACGTGCAGGCCATTCTTGAAATGCAGCGACGCGGTGCGATCGCGTTCGACTACGGTAACAATCTCAGGACCCAGGCAAAACTTGCTGGTGTCACGGATGCATTTTCCTATCCGGGCTTCGTACCTGCTTTCATTCGCGACTCATTCTGCGAAGGACGCGGACCCTTCCGCTGGGTTGCGTTATCAGGAGATCCGGCTGACATCGCGGCGACCGACGCAGCGCTGCTCAGGTTGTTTCCGGACGACCAGCGCCTGCGGGAGTGGCTTGGCTTTGCATCGACACAGGTCGCGTTCCAGGGCCTGCCCGCGCGCATCTGCTGGCTTGGCTACCGGGAACGCGATCAGGCCGGCCTGCTCTTCAACCAGATGGTCCGGGATGGCCGTCTGAGCGCGCCGATCGTCATTGGCCGCGACCATCTCGATGCCGGTTCCGTAGCGAGTCCGTACCGCGAAACAGAAGCCATGCTGGATGGGTCGGACGCAGTCTCCGACTGGGCTCTGCTGAACTTTGCAACCGGAGTCGCCAGCGGTGCAGCCTGGATGAGCTTCCATCACGGAGGCGGCGTGGGCATGGGCTACAGTCAGCATGCCGGTTTGGTGGCTGTAGCCGATGGCAGCGACGAAGCCGAAGAACGTCTTCGCATGTGTCTCACCAACGACCCCGCTATGGGCGTCATACGCCACGCCGACGCAGGCTACGAACTCGCGCAGAGCACTGCGAAGAAGCGTGGCCTCGACATGCCCAGCCTCGGAATCCTGAACCACACGGCCGCCGCAAAAGGATGAACGCCGAGCTGCTTGTCACCGGCATTTCGCAGCTGGTCACAGCAGAAGGCTCGCACGCGCGCCATGGCCGCGCCATGAGCGAGCTTCGGATCGTTCATGAAGCAGCACTCGCCTGTGCCGAAGGAAAATTCATCTGGGCAGGCCCTGCATCGGAATGGAACGGCACGGCAGACAGGGTGTTCGACGCAGGCGGACACGCCGTTGTTCCCGGACTCGTCGACCCCCACACGCATGCGATGTGGGCCGGAGACCGTCTGGCGGATTTTGAAGCACGCACTGCCGGCGCGACCTATGAATCGATCCTCGCTGCTGGAGGCGGTATCCGCAGCACCATCCGCGCGACTGCTGCAGCGACGCAGGAACAACTCGTCACCTCAACACTAGAACGCGTCCGTTCTCTGCTTCGCTCCGGCGCGACCACGATCGAAATCAAGTCCGGTTATGGCTTCTCTCCTGCGGCAGAAATAGCCATGCTGGAAGCCATTCGACACGTCGCTGTAAGGACACGTGCAAGGATTGTTCCGACACTGCTCATTCATGTTCCTCCGGAAGATCGCGTCGAGCGATCTAAATATGTTTCAGATATCACGCAGCAGCTGATCCCACAGGTAGCCCTGCAACATCTTGCGACTTCCGTCGATGTATTCATTGAAAAAGAAGCATGGAGTGCAGAAGAAGCCCGGCTTTTCCTGGCCTGCGCACAGCATCACGGTCTGCGGACCAAGCTGCATACCGAACAGTTCCACTCCGTCGGCGGCCTCGAGCTCGGCCTTGAAACGCATTCACTCAGCGTCGACCATCTCGAAGCCTGCACCCCGACCCAACTCGCAAAGTTCGCCGACACACAGACCATCGCAACGATTCTGCCCGGCGTGTCGCTTCATCTTGGCATTCCCGCAGCGCCAGGCCGGGCACTCATCGATGCAGGCGCAGCCGTTGCCGTCGGCACCGACTTGAATCCCGGTTCCAGCCCGCTTCATTCCATGGCAGCCGCACTGGCATTGTCTGTACGCCTCAACGGCCTTACTGCTCCCGAAGCGTTGATCGCGGGTACGGTGAACGCGGCGCATGCCATCGGTCGGCCGGCAGCCGGGCGGATCGAAGCCGGTGCTCCAGCCGACTTCCTCATGCTTTCCGGAAAAGACTGGCGCGAATTGGTCTATATGCTCGGCGAAAATCCGGTCGCCAAAGTATGGATCGCCGGCAGGATGATTCCCGCGTGACCATCCTCTACCAGCCGGATTACCTCTACACCGGACAAGGCTTCATGAGCGATGCAGGTTTGCTTGTCGATGCAGCGGGACGCATCGCGGCAATCGGCCCCGCTGCAGCTCTCACGGCAGATCAAGTAGTGAAGCTTCCCGGCAAAGCAATTCTGCCCGGCTTGGTCAACGCTCACTCGCATTCATTCCAGCGTCTGATCCGCGGGATGGCCGAGTCGCGCGTCACCAGCGGCAAGGACTTCTGGTCGTGGCGCGGCACCATGTATCACGCGGCCGCCGAGCTCTCGCTCGACGACATTTACGATGTCGCCCGCATGGCCTTTCTCGAGATGC
>CAZZVA010000116.1:0-10776 GCA_964657345.1 uncultured Acetobacteraceae bacterium
AACAGGGCGTCGACGCGTGCGAAGCGCGGTTGCTGCCTGATCCTACGTGTCTTCTGCATCCACGATCCCCGATCCCCCGAGCGAGCGATAGCGCGCTCTGGTTACCAAACTCCTCGCGACCAAGGGCTGGCCTGCGCTGCGTGTCACCGCGAAGGCGATGGCAACAAATGTGCCGCCGCATGGCGCGTTTCGTGGTTTTGGCGCACCGCAGAGCATCTTCGCGATAGAGCGGCATATGGAAAAGATTGCGAAGGTAGTGGGGCTTACACCGGAAGACCTGCGACGACGAAATCTGCTGGAGCCTGGCGGGCACACCGCGACGGGACAACATATCAAGGATCCTATCGACCTGCAGGCTTTGCTGACGCGCGCGCTGCAAGTGTCGGATTACCACGATCGTCGGAGAAGGTTCGATGCACAGAATTCACGATCTGTGATCAAGCGTGGCATCGGCTTCGCGACGTTCATGCATGGCGCCGGCTTTACCGGTTCGGGTGAGCGGAGGCTTAACTCGCTGGTTGAAATCGAACTCACCAAAGCAGGTCGTCCACGGATTTTGGTGTCCTCCACGGAATTCGGACAGGGTACCAACACCATCCTGTGCCAGATCGCCGCCGAGGTGCTGCGCATTCCCTATGTGGACGTAGAGATCGCACAACCGGACACGGGCCGAGTGCCGAATTCGGGTCCGACCGTCGCGTCGCGAACCGCGATGATCGTTGGCAAGCTGGTGGAGCGTGCTGCACAGCAGTTGTGCGTGACATTGACGACTGCGGGATACCTTGCCCTCGACTATCAGCCGGACCACTTTCGTGTCGCTGCTCTGGCATACCTGGCCGAGCACGGATCGCTGGTTGCGAGTGCCCGCTACGAGGCGCCAGGAGATATCTTCTGGGATGACGACAAGTACAAAGGTGAGGCCTATCCCACGTACGCATGGGCAGTATATGTGGCCGAGGTAGAGGTCGATACGACAACTTATTCTGCGACAGTCACTAACTTCCATGCGTTGCAGGAAGTAGGAAAGGTGCTCCATCCCATCCTGGCCGCGGGACAAATCGAGGGTGGTGTGGCGCAGGGCATCGGCTACGCTCTCTACGAGAAATGTATATGGCGCGACGGGCACCTCGCCAACAATCAGATGACAAACTACATCATGCCGACGAGTGAGGATCTGCCGCCGATCCATGTACACTTCGAGGAAATCCCAACCATTCACGGTGCCTTTGGAGCCAAAGGTATAGGTGAGCTGCCGATGGACGGACCGGCTCCCGCGATCCTGAACGCCATCGAACACGCCACCGGGATTGCCTTCCATCACATTCCTTTACTGCCTGAAGATATCTTTGCGCAGATGACGCAAACATCGAATGCGGGCAGCGAAGAGCTTGAGCCAACACTGGCAGCTGGTTCTCCGGTCTCCTCTGCGGCAGATTGGAAGGGGACGAGCCCTGCGAGCTGACGTTCATGAGTACGAACTCGTAGCGCCGGCAACTCTTGCTGAGGCGCTGGCCATCCTTGCCGGGCGGAAGCATGCGCCCATCGCAGGTGGAACAGAGATGATGGTGGCCCTTGCTGCAGGACGCTTACCGCGCACACCGCTGCTCTCGATCAGTCATCTTAAAGAGCTGCGCTTCATTGAGACCAAAGGCGGTTGCCTGGTGATCGGATCGGGAACAACGTTCACTGATCTGCGACGCAGCAGTGTCATCAGCACTCACCTCCCTTTGCTGAGCCAGGCCGCCAGCTGGACCGGTTCGATTGCAAATCAGAATCGAGGCACCCTCGGCGGCAATATCGTGAATGCTTCACCGGCTGCCGATTCCCCACCAGCACTGCTTGTGTACGACGCAGAGATAATAGTCGTCTCTACAGCCGGGCAGCGCATCATTCCATACCGAAACTTTCATGGTGGCTATAAGAAGACGGCACTGTCATCATCTGAACTGGTGCATAGTTTCAGAATCCCGCCAGTACCGCGTGGTTCGTTTCAATCAATCCGCAAAGTGGGGGCAAGGAATGCCCAGGCTATCTCAAAGGTCGCGGTTGCGGGCCTGGGCGTGATGGAGGACGGTATTATTCGCGACATTCGGCTGGCGGCTGCGAGTGTACGGGAGGTGCCGTATCGATTCTCCGCGACCGAGCGTGTGCTGTCAGGAAGCAATTTGAGCGAAGAGACGATTAAGGCAGCGCGCGATGCGGTCATCAAAGAATCCGCACCCATCGATGATATTCGTTCCACCGCTCAATATCGATCAACGGTCGCAGCCAACCTGGTAGAAGAATTTTTACGCTCGCTCGTCAGCACAGCAACATCAGTCAAGTGAAAGAGCAGCAAGAGTGCGGGAGAGCACCTGCACGCCAAGCGCGATATCTTCGGGCTTGGCAAATTCATCCGGCCGGTGGCTCACGCCTCCGCGACAAGGAATAAAAAGCATGGCGACCGGTGCGATGCGGGCCATGAAAAGCGAGTCGTGATAGGCGCGGCTGGTCATTTCGAGATATGCTGCCTTCTCTGTGTTGCAGGCCGCCTTCAAAGCGGCAATGATTTCTGGTGAAGACGCGGCAGGTGCGTCGGCATTGATTAGTTCGAAGCGGACTTCTACATTTCTTCTCACGGAGATTTGCCGACCCGCTGCTTCAATTTCTTGTTGAACCTGGTTGCGGCGGGGTTCCTCTGTGTCCCGAAGATCGACTGCGAGTTGCACATGACTGGGAATGGAATTGATGGCGCCGGGATGAACCTGGCAAATGCCTACGGTAGCGACTGTATCGATGGCCTGTGTTGCGAGTGCTGCCTTTTCAACAGCCAGAATGATCTCGGCTGCGGCGCACAAAGCGTCGCGACGCCCCGGCATGAGTTGTCCCCCGGCATGGCCACCTTCTCCATCAATATGAATTCGGTAGCTCGCAGGCGCCGCAATATTCGTAACAATGCCAAGTGCTATAGCCTGCTGCTCCAGTATCGGTCCCTGCTCAATGTGCAGCTCAACGAAAGCAGAATAGTAGTTGGCTGGTAGTCGCACCGTTTCCAGACCGCCCTTGAAGCCGGCATTCGATCGCAGGACGGCAAGCGAATTGCCCGCCGGATCAATCAAACCGTGGTCGATCGAAGCATCGAGATTGCCGCTGAGAAGACGACTGCCGAGACAGCCAATGCCAAATCGCGTCGGCTCTTCCGAGGTAAACAGGACGAGCTCAAGAGAGCGCCTAGGTGCGAAGCCCGTGCGTCGCAGTGCCCGGATAGCCTCGAGACCGCCGAGAACTCCAACGACGCCATCAAACTTCCCGGCATGCGGAATGGCATCGATGTGCGAGCCAGTGGCGACTGCCGGGAGGGCCGCTTCCGAACCGTGCCAGCGGGCGAAGCTATTGCCGACTGCATCTTCGCGAACTTCAAGATCAGCTTCGCGGCACAAGTCTTTCAGCCACGCTCGTGCTTGTTTGTCCTGCTCGCTGAAGACTACACGCGTAACAGCGGGAGCTTCATCCGCTGAGAAGGCAGCCAGGGCATCGATCTCACGGTTCAATCTTTCGTCGTCGATGGTGACAGAAGTGATCATTCGTTCTCAGCCAAGGGGGTGGCGGTTCCAGTCCTTATAAATGAGATACTTCGCCGGGTCCTTGCCCAACGCGCCGAACCACTGTGGACAATAGGGTCCCATCCAGATAAAGTCTCCTGCCGTCACCGGATACCATTCTTCATCGAGCCGATAGATGCCGCCGCCGGACAGCATAAGCAAGCCATGCTCCATGATGTGCATCTCCACCATGCCGAGTGCTGCTCCGGGTTGATAGGTCATGGTGTTGACGGCGAAGTCGAAGGACAGCGAAGCTGGCAAAAGAGTACGCACCAGCAGATCATGATCGCCCATCAGTGACTGACCGTTGACTTGTGACTCGTCGGAAAATATTGGCTCGGGCGAATCAACGAAATCCAGAGGACGGTAGGCCTTTTCAATCACAGCGACCCGGCTTTGCTGCACCGCGTCGATCTTGCAGTCAAAGCTCCTTGGAAGGTAAGCATAGTGATCGGCCGTGAGAACATGCGAGCTTCCTGAAGCCGAAATCTCCACGCGGCCTTCGAGCACGTAGAGGAAGCGCTGATGCTCGCAGGGGCCAAGTGATCCGCCTTTCTCAAATTCGGCAGTGTATTGCGTAAACGCTGCGCCCATGGCAGGCGAAGTATGCACGATGGCCTCTGCCTTGACCATGCCGGGCAATGCAATGCGGATAAAGGCGTCGGGCGTATGCAGTGCATGATTCCTGCGGCGGGTGCTGCGTGTGAGTCCTAAGTGATGCATGGGGCCACCTGCTTTCTAGCACTCTCAACACCAACCCAATGCGGAAAACTCTGCAGCAAACAAAGCCCGGCACGGAGGGCTGCGACAACATCGCCGGGGATGACTGCTTCCTCGGGGTGATGACTGAGGCCGCCGGGACTGCGCAGGAAAATCATAGCCGAGGGCAGGTGAGGAGCAAGAATCATCGAATCATGCCCGGCGCCGCTGACCATGGATGAAGGCAATCGATCTTCGATGTCGATGCATTCTTGAGCAAGTGCTGTCAGTGTCGAATGAAGCGCAACAGAGGGCTGCACATAATCGAGGGAATGGCTTGCCTGCACCCGCCTCCGGAACGCTATCTGCGAAGCTGATGCGACCATTGCATTCGTCGTCTGCAAGCGGACTTCATCATCGGGTGATCGTACATCGAGAGTGCATTTAACCAGGCCGGGAATGATGTTCGGTGCGCCGGGTTCACAGGCGATGCGTCCGCACGTGGCTACAATGCCGGGAGTGGCTGCCGCCATGCTCTCCACCGAAAGCATCCACTCCGCTGCAGCCGTGAGTGCATCGTGACGCATTGCCATGGGCGTGGTTCCGGCGTGTCCCGCCCTGCCTTGGAAGACAATCGTAGCTCGACTCTGCCCTGCAATTGTCTCGACTACGGCGAGCGCTTTGCCTGCAGCTTCAAGGACAGGTCCCTGCTCAATGTGAAACTCAACGCAGGCTGCAGCACTGAGCGGAAGCTTCGCAGCAACGGCTTCCGGATGCTGCGATTGGAATAGACGCAACGCAGCATCAAGTGAGATGCCGCTCACGTCGACGAGTTCCCGGTGCGCAGACCGAAGTCCCCCCGTAATAGCGCGGCTGCCGATAAATGGGAGGCCGTATCTCACCCCTTCTTCATCCGAAAAGCCAATCACCTCAATACTGAACGGCAGCGACTGGCTGCGGACTGCTTCAACCAGGGAGATCGCTAACATCACGCCAAGAATGCCGTCGTACCTTCCTGCGTTTGGAACAGTGTCCAGATGCGACGCGAAGATCAGAGTTGGCGCGTCGTCTTTGCCGGCAGCAAGAACTCCACGCAGATTTCCCGCCGTGTCCAGGCTGACCCGCATCCCTGCACCTTCCATCCATGTGCGCACCCGTTGATTGCAGTCGTCCATCGCCGGCGAGAGGAAAGTACGCAGAATACTTCCCTGCTGTTCAGAGTAAGCAGCGAGGATATCGCAACGCTGCAGCACCGAAGCTGCAAGTTGCTGCAAGAGGGCCTCATCGTGTTCGAAACACTGTTTCTCCGGAGCCGGAATCGTCACTCACCTCTCCGGACGCGGGCTTCGATCGAGCCATGAGGCTCATCGGTCGGCACGAAAATCATGTTGGGATTGTCTTGCCCGAAGGCAGACAGATCCACCAGATTGCAATGCTTGTTCGGCAAAGCAAGATAGACGTCATCGATCTCCACAACTTCTTTGAGCGCAGCGTCCGCCATGGCATACAGAGTCTGCTGAACAGAAAGGCTGTCGTGTTCGGCAAAAACGTTGAGAAGAGCTGTCATCACGCGCGTGCGCGATTCGTTGAAACTGACCGGAGTCCGGCGCCTCGACGCTTCCAGATAAGTCCATTCGCCTTTGGCCAATGTTCCCAGCAAACGGTCCCGCGTTTCTTTCAAAGTTGTGAGTCGATCTCTCATAAATCCTGCGAAGGCTGATCCGGATGTCTTGAGCAGCCACAGGTCGTCGAAGCCGGACACGATCCTCGCCTGTCCCGAGATTGATTTCGTCACTGTTGTTGTGTCTAATCGATCCTCGCCGTGAGTAAATGTAGTGGGATGACTTTTCCCTGCTACCTCGATAGGCTTCCAGAGCGTCGCCTGGATAGTCACGCCGGCCCGTGCAATCCGGGGATTGTTGGTGATGAAGTGGTCGACCAGCTCGAGTGCGAAATCTTCAATCGCATCGGCGTTCGAGGTGCGCGCAAGCGAGTAGACCGTGTTCTTCATGGTGTCCGTCGGCAACACCTGCGTGTTGTCTCCCAGCTCAAAGCAACGAGTAAAGTCGCCTTCTAGCCAGACTTCCACATTCCATTCCGAAACCGCGTGAACAGACCCGTTCCGTACCACCTTCATGACACGCACGCGTGATTTGCCGTAACGATTCTCACCCAGGATCGTCATTTCAGCTTCCTCGATACGTCGAATAGCCATTCGCCGCGAGCAGGAGCGGGATATGGTGATGAACAGCGGGATCGCGAACCGTGAACGTTATCTCGATCATCGGATAGAGGCTCTGCTGATTCTTTGCGGCAAAGTAGGCGCTTGTCTCAAACGAGAGACGATACGTTGCAGCAGCCAGTGATAAGGTTGCGGGCAGAAGCTGCCGGACGCGGCCATCCGCATCTGTGGCGCCCTCCGCGATCAGCTGCCACTGCTCCTGCGTCTTCTGTGCGAGCCGGACAGAGATCGCCGCTGCGGGCAAGCCCAGGCTCGTATCGAGAATATGAGTGGAGATGCCGCTCATAGACCGAGCCACTTCTGCAGGCGCAGCCGTGTGATCATTCGCTGCTGTTCGACGGCTTCCAGGAGTTCCCGCTCAGGATCGTTGGCGATTCGAAGTTCCAGCATGGCCAGCATTTCTGCTGCTGACTTGCCCGTGGCACACACAATATAAGTGCGGCCGAAACGCTGCTCATATTCCTTGTTGCCTTGCGCGAGACGCTGCAGCAACTCCTTGCTGGACCAACGCACACTGCTCTGCTCCTGGCGCGACCAGTGTCCGGAGAGAGCGGTTGCGGCCTCTGGGGCATCGCTTGCACCGATGCGGGGATGCGTCGCAAATGCTTCATCCCAATCTGCAGGCGAGAGATGCTGCCAGATATATTCGGATCGTGTCAGCAGCGCTTCGGCATCCTCCATCGGGCGAGATTCCGCAAGTACACGCGCCCATGTTTTCGATCCGCAGCAAGGGAGAACTTCATCGGCGGCAGCCTGTGGTTCAAGCTGGTTCCACTGCTGCAGCATCTGCGTGCTGTTCGCAACACTGGAAGAGAGCTCAGCCGGCATCTTTAATCTCCAGCATGCCTGCAGCCTTTTCGACCGAGGCAAAGATTTTCATGTAGCCGGTGCATCGACAAAGATTGCCGTTGAGACCTTCGCGAATCTGCTGCAGGCTGGGCCTGGGATTTTTCTCCAGTAAATGAACGGTCGCAAGAATCATGCCCGGCGTGCAGATGCCGCACTGCGCACCGCCGCATTCCAGGAACGCCTGCTGCACTGGATGCAGGCATTCGCTGGTGCCAAGGCCTTCAATGGTGACGATCAGCGCTCCGGCAGCCTGCGCAATCGGCACGAGGCAGCTGTTGACCAGGTCTCCATTCATCAGGACTGAGCAGGAGCCGCACTCGCCTTCGCCGCAGCCTTCCTTGGTACCCGTCAGCAACAACTCTCGTCGCAGCACATCCAGCAGCCGCGACAGGGGCGGCACAAGTACAGTGCGCTCGACGCCATTGACGGTGAATTGGAAGTCGCGCTCGTTCATGGTAGGAGGACGCTCGCCAGGCCGGATCATTGCAAACTGAAATTGCTTCATGGTACTACGTGCGACCCGGATGAATGCTGATTCAGAGCAGCTCGACCTCCCGTCCGGCAGGAAGATCGACAAGCGTTAAGTCCTGATAGATCGGCATGCCGCGAAGAAAAGTGGCGACGATGCTTCCGCGCAGGCGGTCGCCGGCATAGGGTGTCAGCGTGTGTCGATGGTGCAGTGAGGACGCATCTGCGATGAACGTAGCATCCGGATCGAAGACGACAAGGTCCGCATCGCAACCGGCGCGCAGGGCTCCCTTGCGGCTTTGTAGCCCGGCGAGTTCGGCTGGCTTTTGCGACATCAGGCGGGCTAGATCAGCAATCGTGAAACTGCGACCTTGCATTCCAGTCCATACAACCGGTAAAGCGAGTTGCAGACTGGCGATGCCGCCCCACGCATGGTCAAAGCGCCCAAGGTCGAGATCTTTCATAGAGGCGAAGCATGGCGAATGATCCGTAGCGATGAGGTCGATAAGCCCACCTTCGATGGCATGCCACAGAGCTTCTCGATTCTGACGGCTGCGAATGGGAGGCGCACATTTGTGGAGTGTGCTGCCGTCGGCAATCTCCTCTGCTGCAAAGTACAAATAGTGCGGACAGGTCTCAACAGTGACTGGCAGATGTTGTTCACGGGCAGCCCGAAGATCGTCCAAGGCAAGTGCAGACGACAAGTGAACGATGTGGAGATGAAAACGATACTGCCGGCAAAGTTCGAGCAGGTAGCGGATCGCCGAAAGCTCTGCTTCGTCGGGACGGGAGCGCAGATAAGTGTCATAGCAGCGCCAATCCTCCTGCGCCAGCGATAATGTTGCGGCGTCGATCGACTGCTGCAGTTCCGCATGCACCAGCAGCGGCAGGCCTGTACGAACGACGTGCGGAAGCGCGGCTTCCAGTTGTCCGGGAGTCACCATCTGGAAGCCATCGCAGCCGGGGTAGACAAGGAAACACTTGAAGCCGCGAACCCCGGCTGCTGCCAGTGGTTCGATGTGCTGAGAGTTCTCGCCTGCCACGCCTCCCCACGCCGCCCAGTCCACAAAACACTGGCCCCGGGCTGCATCCCGCTTGGCCTGCAGCGCCGCGGCCGTCGTGGTTTCCGGCAGACAGTTGAGTGGCATATCCACTAGCGTGGTGAAGCCGCCCGCCGCCGCAGCACGGGTTGCGGTGAAGAAGCCTTCCCACTCGGTGCGGCCAGGCTCATTGATGTGTACATGGCTGTCGACCATGCCTGGCAGGATGGCGAGTGATCCAAAATCGCGCACGACGTAGCGGGGCGGGACATCTGCCGCGGCAGTGACAGCGGTGATGCGGTCGCCATCCACCAAGACGGCGCCGGCCCGCTCACCTTCCGGGGTGACGACGTGTGTGGAGACAAAGGCCTGTGCCATACTGTCCATGTTTCCGCAGGGTACTCCAGTGGCTGCAATTTGCGAATACACTGCATTGACTTTGAGAAAGAGGCCGCAGTATGCCGCATGAGCCGGATCCAGCCCTGATGCAGCGGGCCATCGAACTTGCCACGCAGAATGTACTCTCCGGAAAAGGCGGCCCGTTCGCGGCGCTCATCGTACGCGACGGGAAAGTGCTAGCAGAAGCCGTAAACACGGTCACAGCGACCAACGACCCGACTGCGCATGGCGAGGTAAATGCAATCCGCAAAGCCTGCGCATCACTGGAAACATTCACATTGCAGGGCTGCGAGATCTACACCAGCTGCGAGCCCTGTCCCATGTGCCTCGCAGCTATTTACTGGGCGCGGATGGAAGCAATCTACTACGGCAATACCTGCGATGACGCTGCGCGAGCCGGCTTTGATGATTCTCTGCTCTACCGGCAATTCAAACTGGAGCGCGGCGAACGTGCCATTCCCGCGCAACAACTGTTGGGTTCCGAAGCGTGGAGCAGCTTTCAGGCGTGGCTGAATGCAACGACGAGGGTCGACTACTAAACGTTTGCAACGATCGTCGTTGCCAGGTAAGTGCCCTGCTGAAAATGTCCGCTGATGTTCCAGCTCCGTTCGTTAAACTACAGCAATGAAAGCAGCCCGATCTCCTATCTATGTAACGTCGCTGATTGCGAGCGCGTTCTTCATGGAGAATCTTGACGGCACCATTATCGCCACAGCCTTGCCACAGATGGCGCGCAGCTTTCATGTAGGCGCGGTCAACCTGAATGTAGGAATGACTGCTTATCTGATCACGCTTGCAGTCTTTATCCCCATCAGCGGCTGGTTGGCGGATCGCTTCGGTTCCCGCTCGGTCTTCGCATCCGCCATCGGCGTTTTTACTCTCGCTTCCCTGCTCTGCGGCGCGTCGCACACCCTTACACAATTCACCGTGATGCGGATCCTACAGGGCATTGGCGGCGCGATGATGGTGCCTGTCGGACGATTGATTGTGCTGCGCAACACGCCCAAGGAAAAGCTGACGCAGGCCATTGCTTACATCACGTGGCCGGGTCTGACCGCGCTGGTATTGGGTCCGCCGCTGGGAGGTTTCATCACGACCTATGCAAGCTGGCATTGGATCTTCTTCCTCAACCTGCCGCTGGGATTGCTGGCACTGGCGTTGACACTGGCGTGGATCGGAAATGTCCGTGTGGAAGAAAGGCATCGCTTCGACTGGGCGACCTTCCTGCTCGCAGGCCTGGCTTCGACGGGCATTGTGTTTGCAATGGAGAAGCTTGGAAAAGGCGGCGCCCACTGGCAGTTTCCGAGCCTGATCCTGGTGCTGAGCCTGATCTCGGGTGCTCTTGCGATCAAGGTAGCGCGAACCAGGCCGGAGACTTCACTCATCGATCTCGAGTCACTGAAGCTGAAGAGTTACTCGCTTTCCGTCTATGGCGCAAGCGGCTTTCGTATCGCGGTATCGGTGCTTCCCTTCCTGTTGCCGCTGATGTTCCAGATAG
>CAZZVA010000117.1:0-10621 GCA_964657345.1 uncultured Acetobacteraceae bacterium
AACAGTTTGACTGGCCGGTATGCACCCACCGGATAGGCGCTCTTCGAGTCGGTGAGCGAGTTCACCAGGAACGGAATCGCAACGAACACCAGAAGAGCCGACATCAGGATCAACTGCACCAGGATGACTTCCCGCAGGGAGCCGTGAAACTTGCAGATCGCGGCGATCAGAATGCCGCTGAACGCCAGCTGGATCCAGCTGGTATTGGCAATCCGATAAGACATTTCGAACGTGATGACGACGACACTCAGCGAATAAATTACGGTCGTGATTGCGTACAACGAAAGCAGATAAGGCAGCCCGTGGCTCCCGGCGATGGCAAAGCCGGCGCCGAAGAAGTGGCTCCATAAGCTGGCCGGAAGCACGCGCAGTACCAGCGCCAGCAGCGAGCCGATCCCGAGTACCAGCATCAGCGAGGTGGCGATCACCTTTAGGTCTTTGCGCTCCTCTTCCTTGACCCCTGCCACCAACGGGAACATGGAGTTCACCACTGCCGATGAGAACGAGAAGATAACGCGGCCCACCATGGCGATTGCGGCGTAAAGTCCGGCCATGGCCGGTGGGAAAAAGTGCTTCACCAGCACGATGTCGCAGTTGTTGATCAGGACCTGGCCGGCAAAGAATACCCCGGCCTGCAGACCTTCACTCAGCGCACGCTTCAGCGGAAGCTGGTTGGGGATAGCGGGCCCAAGTCTTGGAGTTGCCGCAAAATAAGCCACCGCGATGGCGGCAGCATTGGCAGCAATCACGCCACGTACGCGAAACCCGGGCGGCAGAAGCGCCATCATCAGCAGCGAACCACCCAGCCTCACGCCACCTTCGAGAACCAGGTTGGTCGCCAGTTTGCGGAAGCCGTACGCGCCCTGGATGAAACCGCGGCGGCAGCCGAGCGGCACGTAGAACGCACAACCGAGGCCGATCAGTACGACCAGCTCAGGACTCGGCAGGTTCAGATAACCGGAAATTGTCCTGGAGAAAACGATCAGGATCATCGCTGCCAGGATGCCGCAGCCCCAGGCACTGCGGTGGAAATCCCGGTAGGCTGCGCTCTTGGCTTCGAGCGATGCCTGCTGCGCAACCACTTTGGCCGGGACTATCTGGAACGACAGCGTGATGGCAGAGATGAGGGTGAGCAGCGTGTAAACAGCCGTGGCATGCCCGAAAGCTGTGGGCCCCAGGGACCGCGCTACAGCAATGTTATAGGCAAGGTTGATCGCAGTAGCGAGGCCCGACCCGGAAAGCAGAACGACACTACCCGAAATAATGCGGGCCTGCAGTGTCTTTGTTTCCGATACTGGTTGATTCAAAACAGCCAAGGAGAGACTCCAACGATACGCAAGGTAGTAGGGACAGAGAGTCGTACAATTTCGAGCAGTTTGGCTACAACCAGAGGGTCATTGCCCTCAACTTCGTCAATGCTACTAGGTAATGACACATCCGATGCAGAACTTAACTGTATCGCTGCTTCGAGAACAGTAACCTGAGTTTATCCGATCGTTATGTCGGGCTGATATCCTGCCGCCTGTACACGCGGTATGTTTGTAAGATGTATCGCGCTGTCGCCGCTTTATTATTTCTTCTATTTCTGCCTATCGGATGTAACCGGCCGGGCGCGCACCAGGGTACTCGTTTCAAGAACCGTACACCCGGTCCATCACCCCAGGTTCTGGCAGTGTACGAAGCCTGGTGGGGGCATCCCAGGCACATAAACATTGGATATTCGTCTCATGACCCGGCAGTGCTGCGCAAGCAGATTCTGCAGGCCAAGTCGATGGGGATCAGCGGATTCGCCGTGGACTGGTATGGCTATCGCGAACCGTTTATCGATGAGAGCTACGCCCTGCTGCAGCACGCTGCCGCGGAGGAGAACTTCCACATCGCGATGATGTACGACGAAAGCAACGCGGATGAGGGAGCAACGGATAGCGCGATCGAGGATTTCAAGTTGTTCCGCAAAACCTACCTGGCGGCCGGCGCCGCTGGACGGGAGGCCTACCTGACTCTCAATGGGCGGCCGGTTATCTTCATCTTTCCAAAGGGTTTCCACACTGACTGGAATGCGGTGAAGGCGGAGGTCAGCAAGTGGAACCCGGCGCCGGTGTTGATCGATGAGTATCCCACGCCGGAGAAAGACGCGGCTGCGATCGATGGCTTCTATGCGTGGATCCAGCCGGGCGACAAGGGGTGGGCAGCGGATGGCAGCAACTGGGGTGAGTCCTATCTGAACAGCTTTTACGAGACGATGGAGACGAAGCAGCCGGGGAAAGTAGTGGTTGGCGGGGCCTGGGCCAGTTTCGATGACAGCAAGGCGTCCTGGGGCTTGAACCGGCACATCAATCCGCGCTGCGGGCAGACGTATGCCGATACACTGAACCTGGCTAAGTCAAACAATCTACAGGTACATCCGATGCCGTTCGTGCTGGTGGAGACGTGGAACGACTACGAGGAAGGGACTGCGGTCGAGAAGGGCTTTCCGCACTGCAATCCCGGTTCTGCGGCCACGAAAAGCGGAGATTAAGGGAATCCAGTCGATCAGTAACTGAAATTGTTCCACGTGGAACAATTTGCTTTCGGGGCGACATTTACTCAAATTGTTCCACGTGGAACAATTCGGCGAACTGCGGCATGGCACGGTTGGTTGGCTAGTTGTGGGGGTCAGCCTGCAGAATGCGCACCCGCCAGCGAATTTCCGCGGGAGTCATGACGACGTTGTACCGGCTGGCGACCTTTTGCGAGGAGACGACCTTGCCCTGGTCGAGCACATCCACGTTATATGTCACGTTGTCTATTAGCTGGATCGATAACCCCTCCGGTGAATAGAAAACGATCTGCAGGTCGTGGGAGAGGTCCTGGTAGCGGGTGGTGATGCCGGCTTTTGCCTGGTCCTGGATGGTGTCCCGAAGTTTGTCGTGGGCGGCGCCAGTGAAGTCGCGGTCGAGGAGATCGTGCCGATTCTGAGCCAGGGCTGTGCCAAGGGTTTTCCAGGCTTCCAGATAGTCGCGGACGACGCCGCTGGCGGTGGTGTCGGCGAGAACGCGCGGGCCCTGGAGGTGGGAGGGCTCGATATGGACGGACGGCTCGTCCGCTGCAACTGCATGGATCGGGCTGATCCCGAGAGCTGCGAAAGTCAGCAGAAGTGAGACTGCAGTGTTGAAGGATCTGGTCATCGGCCGCCCCATCGAATTTCGTTGCCGAGGACGACGCCGGTGGCGGCTGTGATCCTGGCGCCGGAGTAGGCTGGCAACTCGGCCTGGGCGATGCCGCGCTTCAAGGGGACGTCGACGGTGGTCTGGGTGCCATTGAAGACCTCGGTGAAGGTCACGATGGTGCCGTCAGGGACGGCGTTGCCGCCGCAGTCTTTGAGCGGGTCGGTCTGGAGCTCGATGCGCCCATGGTCGGCTGGCTTAGCGTTCATGTGGAGGCCGCAGGGATCGCCGGGGACTTCCCGGATGACGCGGGTGGTGGAGACATCGCCGGCTTTTGCGATGAACTGGGCAGCGCCTTCCTTGGCGGCGGAGTCCATGGTGGTCCAGGCAGCGCCGTCATGGGTGGTGACAGAGCGCGCCTGTGGGGTACTGGAGGCGACGGATAGCTGGAAGCTGACCGCGGTTGGTTTCGTCACCAGGTTCTGATACGCGTCAAAGAGATAGACTGCGCCGCTGATGCCACCGTGGAGACCTACCGAGATGCGGGAGGGCTTGGCCAGAAAATTCACTGCGGCGACCTGGGCGGCGGGCAGAACGTCAAACTCACCTTTGTCCGAAACAGTGGTGTTGGGCGAGGAGCCGGCAGCCAGGATGGCGATATAGTGGCCGGCATTGGTGACTTCGCCGACACCGATGCTGACTGGCTGACCAAGCTGGAAGTCACGCTTGATGACCTGTCCCAGTCCGGCGAGGTAGAAGGTGCCTTTACCGCTGCCGGTGGTCTGAATGGTGAAGGCAGTGCCGGCCTCGACTGTCTTCGGCAGGGTCATGCTGCCCGACTGGGCGAGCGCAAAGGTGGCAACGGACAGGGAGACGGCCGCAGAGAATTTCAGCAATTTGCAGGACCTCACTGGAAGCCTACCGAGCTGAAGGTTGCGGTGACGGCGCGCTCACTGGCGACCTTGCCAGCGATATCCGGGGGAATGGGAATAGTGAAGGGCACGGCGATCTGTGGCTGCAGCGCACGATCGACGTACTGGTCGGCGACCCAGACGGGCTGGCCATTCTTGTCATAAAAGGTGCCGAGGACGTGGGCCACGTTGACGACCTGGCCGCTCTGGTCGACTAATTTGCCGGTAAGGGACGCATCGGGCGAAGGGTTCAGCTTCTGGTCCTCGATGGCGATGACGGGGTCGGCGGAGGCGGCGATGAGGGACGAAGACGGATCCATGCGGATACTGCCGATGTCCGAGATGGCCACGTTGTGGAAGGTGATGAGGAACGGGGTGACCTGCTTGGGAAGCAGCAGGTGAGAGATTTTGTCGAAGCTGTCCTCAGTGGCGATGGGTGAGCCGTTCTTGGCTTGAAGCGTGGCCTTGACGGCTACGTAGGCGGGAACGACATCTTCGTTGAGGAGTTCGCCGATGACGAGGACGCCATCTCCGCGCTCGACCGGGTGCATGTCGACGATGCGGATGTGGGGGGCTTCGACATCCTGGGCGCCCCAATCGTCTTCGGGCCCGCGGTAGACGACGTCCCAGCGGAGATAGTTGACGGGGATGACCTGGGGAGGAACGCGGGTTTCCTTGACCAGGGGCCATTCAGCGGCCCAGCGGTCGCCATTGCGAACGACCTTGAGGTCCTTGGTGTCAGTGAAGGTGCCGACGACCGTAGAGTAATGGAGCTTGAGACGGACGAGGGCTTCGTCTGCGGAGGCGTGCTGCGGCAGAACCTGGAAGGTGTCGACGGTGGCGTAGGTGCGGAGGCTGAGACGACTGCCGGTGAGATCGCGCTCCAGGTCGGCCTGGGTAAATTCGCCCTTATTGGCGAGGCTGGAGTAGGCGCGGCCCCAGGCACGCTGAGTGATGTTCGCGGCCAGGTTGCTGACGGCGGCCTCCGGAGTGGTGGAGGGACGCAGCAGGCTGGTGGCGCCGGAGTCGACGAGTGCGAGCGCAGACTTGTTGGGGTGCAAAATGCCGATGATGACGAAGACGATGGTGAGAGTGAAGATGACGATGGCAAGGAGGCGACCGGACATTTAAGCAAGCCTCCCCGGGACGAGTTCTTCATGACGGACTTCGCGCTCAGTTTCGACGCGAGTCAGGTGCGTACGGTCGTCAGGAATGAAGATGACGAGGATGGCGAGAATAGCGCTGCCGATGGGGAGAATGCCCCAGAGGACGCCCTGCCAGGCTGGTGGAATCTGGGCGGAGTTGACGGGCTGGGCCGGGGGTGCGCCTTCCTTGCTCCAGATGGTGATGGTCTTGTCTTCGAGGTCGTCGACACGGCGGAAGCCGGCGAAGGTCAGGAGAGGGTCATAGTAGGGATCGCGGACGAAGACCCATTTCAGACCATAGTGATCGGCATGGTAGAGGATGGCACGGAGGGCGTCGAGACCGGGCTTGCCGAAGTACTTGGTATTGGTGAGGGCGGCGGCGCCATTGGCTGTTAGTTCAGGGAGGGTTCTGCCGGAGTTCCACTCACCATCGAGGCTGCCGGCGTCGGTCTGGGTGGCGAGGCGGGAGATCTTGTTGCCGAAGCCGAGGGTGATGTAGCGATACTTGTCGTGACCATCGCGATTGAGCCAGGCGGCGACGGAATCGGTCTTGAAGTCGGCGGCATCGGCGGGATGGTAGGTGATCCAGGCAGCGCCGAGACCGCAGCTGAAAGCCGAGGCGAGGACGAGTCCGAAGACCGCTTTCGAGCGAAAACGATCGATGAGTTCGGTGGCGAAGAGGCCGATGAAGGGCAGGGCAAGGATGGTGGCCCAGTAGCTGAAGCGCTCCATGGTGAGCACTTCATAGGCACGACCGAGGAGCAGGCGTCCGATGGGGGTGGTACCGCCGGAGCCGACCAGACAGGCAAGCCAGAATCCGAAGAGTAGCGGGCGGAGACGCTTGATATTCGCACCGCGCCAGATGATGAACGGTATTGCGAGGATGAGAGCGCCGTAGGGAACGACGAAATAATTCAGGCCCATTTGCGGACTGAGAATGTAGTTGGCGCGGCTGGCGTGTGGAATGGGGACCTGGGTGACTGGATTGTGAATGAGGGCGATCCAGAACGGCAGAAGCACCAGGCCGATGGCTGCACCTACGATGACCACGATGGTGGCTGTGCGGACAAGGAAGGTCGAGGTCTGGAGACGTTCGGGCATGGTGCCGTCGGCTTCCGGTCGGTCAAAGAAGGCGAGCGCGAGAACAGGCAGCGCAAAGAACATGGAACCGAAGAGCAGGGTCGCGTGGTGGGCAGCAGCTGCTGCAGCGAAGATGACGCCAGCCTTGAGGAACGAGCGTGCTTTTCCGTAACGAATCCACTCGTATAAATAGGGCAGCGCGTTAAGATAAATGGGAGCCGCCGAGGTGGTGGATAACTGTCCGGCAGCGTACACGAGGAAGCTTTCCGAGCCGAGGAAGACACTGGCGAGGGCCGCGAAGGACGCCGCTCGCTGGTTGACCCAGAGGAGCGAGAAGCGATAGACGCCAAGGGTCAGCAGCAGGATCGAGACAAACTGGACCGTCATGTAGGCCATATCCAGACCCAGGACATGGGAGAGTAGGGCGACCATCTGCTGCGGCAGCGGCGGATACGTCATTTGCGAGAAGCCGGCGTACCACTTCGGGTTCCACGGATCGAACCAGTGGTGGACGTAATGAGACGCAAAGAAGATATGGAAATTGCCGTCGTAGGAGTGGAGCGGCAACTTCATGAGCAGCAGCGGCACATGAACAATGAATGCGGCCAGCACAATCAAGCTCATGGGAATGGGTTTGACAGTGGGAGTTACAAATTCTGTTCTTGGCAAAGGGCCCTCGCGAACCAGCTTTTGATATCAAATCATACTTTTGGGTTGCTTAGCGTTTGCTTCGTGACCATCGTGCTTTTTCGCATAAACTATAGATCAGCTAACACCAATCATGTCATGCAAATATGGGAGGTTTTTTCTGTATAAGCACAATAGTTGTATGGCCGTGGTATTACCTGGCCGGTGAAGCTTTGAGGGATATGTCTACAGGCCTGAGGTTTACATCGCTGTCATTACTCGTCTTCGGTCTTGCGCTACCAATCCATGCACAGACTTACCAGATGGGTACCGACGCTGGTGTGAAGCCTCAGACGAAAGCTGAACCGGGCAAACCTGCCCCTCAGCAACAGCTCGGTTTCGGCTCGAACATCCAGGAAGCCCGGGTGGCACGGGCGGCTGAGCTGGCGTTGCAGCGTGGGGATAAAGCGCAGGCGCTTGAATATGCGCGGCAGGCCGTGAAGGCTGCTCCGAATGATGCGCACTTATGGTTTCTGCTGGGGTATGCGTCGCGACTGAACGGCCGGACAGGCGAGTCAGTGGATGCGTACAACCACGGGCTGCGGCTGATGCCGGGATCGCTCGATGGCTTGTCGGGACTGGCGCAGACCTACAGTATGCAGGGTCGCAACGAAGAAGCGCAGAAGCTGCTGAAGCAGGTGATTGCGGAAGATCCTCGGCGCTCCGGCGATGCCCTGCTGCTGGGCGAGTTACAGATGAGGACGGGTGACTATGCCGGTGCGGTGACGTGGCTGCTGAAGGGCGAGCAGGCGCAGCCGGGGACGCGCGGCGAGGTACTGCTGGCGGTGAGCTACCAGCATTTGAAGCAGCTGGACCTGGCGAACCGGTACCTGGAAATGGCGAAGCACCGCGATCCGAACAATCCGGATGTAGAGCGGACGCTGGCGGGTTACTACCTCGATACCGGGAATTATCCGGAGGCGATCAAGCAGTTGCAGGCGATCAAGAACCAGCGGCCGGATGTGAAGGCGGAGCTGGCGTATGTATACCAGTTGTCCGGCAACGGGGTAGAGGCGGCGAAGCTGTATGCGCAGGCTGCCAATGCCATGCCGAAGGACCTTGGACTGCAGTTATCGGCGGCACAGTCGCATGTGGCGATCGGGTCGATCGACCAGGCGAATGCGTTCCTGAAGCGGGCGCAGGGGATCAGTGCAGAGGATTATCGGCTGCATTCGATTCGCGGGCAGATTGCGCGGATCCAGGCGCGGGATGCGGATGCGGTGGAGGAGTACACGAAGGCTTTGGCAAACCTGCCGGCCACACCGCCGGAGGGGCCGCTGTATGGAATACAGATCCATATGGATCTGTATCAACTGAATCAGAACCTGAAGAACAATGGCGCGGCGCAGGAGCAGCTGGCGACGGCGAAGAAGCAGATTGATGCGCTCGACGAGAAGGGTCCGGCGCGAACACAGTTTCTGCGGCTTAGGGCCCTCGTCAAGATGAGTGGCGGTGATCTGAATGGCGCCGGGAGCGATCTGAAAGAAGCACTGGCGATTAACGATCGCGATCCAAATACGCTGCAGATGGAAGGCGACCTGCTGATGAAGCAGGGCAAGACCAATGACGCGCTGGCGGCATATGCGCGGATCTTAGTGGTGTCGCCGAACAACCAGTTTGCGCTGACGTCGCTCGGCTATGCGTCGCGGGCGGCGGGCCGGGACCAGGATGCGGAGAAATATTTCAAGCGGCTGGCGGAATTGTATCCGACGCTGTATGTGCCCTACCTGGCGCTGGGCGATCTGTACACGGCGCGGCGGGATTTTGCGAAGGCTGAAGCTTCCTACGAAAAGGCGTATGGCCTGAATGCCAAGAATGCGCTGATCCTGGCCGGCGGCATGAATGCGGCGATCGAGTCTCAGAAGCTGAGTCAGGCGGGTGTCTGGTTGAGCCGCGCAACGGACGATATGCAGTCCGAGCCCCAGCTGCTGCGCGAGACGGAGCGGTATTACACGTTCAAGAGCGAGTATCAGAAATCTTCCGAAGTGGCGCTGAAGGTGCTGCCGATGCTGCCCAAGGATCGGGATGTGGTGGTGTATCTCGGCTATGACTACCTGAACCTGAATCGCTATGACGAGTTGTTGAAGCTGACAGCGCAATATGACCAGACATTTCCGCAGGAGCCGGATATTCCGCTGCTGGCGGGATATGCGCATAAGCATAACGGCCAGTTGGACGAGGCGCGGAAAGACTTTACCGAGGTGCTCGATCGCGATCCGAACGTGGTGACGGCGTATGTGAACCGCGGGTATGTGCTGCACGATTTGAAGCTGCCGCAGGATGCTTCGACGGATTTCGAAGCAGCGTTGAAGCGGGAACCGAATAACGGCGAGGCGCACCTGGGGTTGGCGTATGCGGATCTGGATCTGCATAAGTCGCTGGGGGCATTGAAACAGTCGCAGCTGGCAGAGCAGACGATGGGCGATTCAAAGCCACTGCATCTGATCCGGGCCACGGCGTATGGGCAGAGGCATGTCCTGGCCAAGGCGGCGGCGGAGTGGCGGGCAGCGCTGAAGTTCACGCCGGATGATCCGGCCCTGCATTTTGCCCTGGGCGGGACGCTGTACTCGCAGCGGAAGTACCACGAGGCAATCGACGAGTTGATGACTGCGCAGAAGCTGAATCCGGAGGATGCACCGACATACGCATTGGTCGCGCGTTCGTATGCACAGTTGAATGAACGGGATGAGACGCTGAAGTATGTGCAGCTGGCGGAGGCGAAAGCCCAGCAGAAGCTGGCGGCAGATCCCGGTTCTGCGAAAGAACAGAAGGAACTGAGCGGTATCTACGTGTCGACGGGCGAGGCACTGGGATTGCTGGGGGATCAGACGGCGGCGATGGATCACTATCGCAAGGCGCTGACGACCCCGGGAGCGGACCGGGTAGGGGTTCGCTTGGATATTGCCCGGCTGATGGCAAAACAGGATCACGAAGAAGATGCCAGCCGGCAGGTAGCACTGGCGATGATGGAGGCCGAGACGGGCGAGACGCTGCCGCCGACGGGCGAGCAGTATATCGATGCGGCGGATGTCTTCCGGCAGCTGCATGAGTATGACCTGTCACAGAGTTACCTGCAACGGGCGCTGAGTGCCGGGGCGCCGGAGAGCTCGGTGCGGATCGGGATGGCGAACAACTACCTGGCGATTGGCGACACGACGCGCGCCTCAGGCGAGTTGTCGCGGGTCAACAGTATGTCGACCGAGGAGCCGGACTACCAGCTGATGCTGGCGAATGCCAACCTGCTGCGGCAGCAACATCAGGGGGATCAGGCACTTACGGCATTTGCGCAGGCTACGGAGGCAGCGGGCGAGGACCAGACGGCCGAGCAGAGCCTGCTGGCGACGGGCGGGAGCGAGGGTTTGAAGGTAAATTCCCGACTCAACCTGTTGTCGGATTTTTCGGTGGATCCGATCTTCGAAGACACCACCGTGTATGTGCTTGACTCGAAGCTGGATGCGCCGTTCGCGGTGCCGATCAGCGACCCGCGGATCCGGCTCGTCACCCCGTCGGACAGCCGCCGGGTGAGGGCACGGCCGACGGCGGCCGCGAGCAGGTACCCGGTCGCGTGATCGAGCGCCTGCACCGGCAGCGCGGCGGGCTTGTCCGAGCCAGCGAAGGCAGCGCACTCCGCCGCGATACCGCTGCTCAGCTG
>CAZZVA010000118.1:0-10613 GCA_964657345.1 uncultured Acetobacteraceae bacterium
CCGAAGACATCGGCCGCGAAGGCGATGCCAACGGCACCCACGTCATCTTCTGGACCGGCTCCACCTTCGTCGATGCGGTCTTCGACCACCTCACGGTGACCTCGGCTTCCGCGCTGCGCGAGCTGGCAGGCGACATTCCCGGAGCGTCCGGCGCACGCAACGTACCCCCCTCTCTGCCCGGGTATCTTCCCGTGAAGGACCGCGAGATCACCTACACCCGTTACGCCATCGGTCCTGAGAGCTATGCGCGTTCCGGTGGCGTTCTGCCTCCGTCACTCGTCGACTTCCAGCGCGGCGCGGAAGCCCTGACCGGCACTTTCAACGAACACAACGGGATCGGTCAGCTCACCCTCATCGAATATCCGACGCCGCAGATCGCCATGGATCGCGAACGGGCAATCGCCAGCTTCCTCAAGGCTGGTCCTCCCAAAGAGGGCAGCGGCCAGGCTGCATGGCCAACGCCGCTGAACGACAGCAACACCCAGGCGCTACTGGTCCGACGCTCCGGTCCGCTCCTCGCCGTAACCAGTGGCGCACTCGATGACAAGGATGCCCGCCAGCTGCTCGACCAACTCCACTATGAAGCCTCCGTCAGTTGGAGCAAGCCACAGGGCTATGCGTCCGAGCCTAATCGCGCAGCGAGACTCCTGGTGGGTGTCATTACCCTGGCCATGATCCTTGGAGGCATCGCCATATTGTTAGGCATCTTCTTCGGTGGTGGCCGAGCGTTTGTTCGCAAGCTGCAGGGCAAACCGGCCTCGACCATGCATGAGGCAGAGTTCATCAAGCTCGATCTGAAGTAGCCGAAAGCCCAGCTTTGAACCATTAGCAGTGCAGAAGCCAGCGTAAGTCACTCTCAAGTTGACACTTCGAGCGTCGGCAACGTCCTGCCAGGGCGAACAAAAGAAGAAGATTGACACAGCGGGCACGATCTGTATCTCCTTGACTAAGTGCATCAATCCAGGCGATTTAAGCACGTGCGGATTTTGCCTTGACACCCCTTTTACACCCCCATAGTATGTCGCCAGAAAGTTCTGATGGCCTTGCCTCCGTTGGAACTATTCTCCCTAAAGAGAAAGCCGCCCTGTTGCCGGGCGGCTTTTTCGTTTCCGAGATTCTGGCAGTTTTCGGGTCTCTTACCGGTTTCATCCGGTTTCGCTAGGGAGTAGCGGCCACCTTTACGTGCGTCGAATGCGCCGTTACAATCAGCACTGGAGACGCCGACGTAGCTCAGTTGGTAGAGCAGCTGATTCGTAATCAGCAGGTCGTCCGTTCAATCCGGATCGTCGGCTCCAGCAATCCAGCCTGTCCTGCAATCACACTAAACTCGCTTTTTTTGCAATTGGTACCTGGTTATCCACCCCTTTTCGCAGCCAGGCGCTTGCAGCCGCGCGCATCCCTGCGCATAATCGCGTCAGCAGTCTGGAAATTAGGCGTGGTTGGACGTACAACGGACGGTTTGAACAAGCGAGCACATTTTGTGACCCGGTACCTCCGTCAAGATGTCATCCGTATGCTGGGAGTGCGTGCCAGGGAGTTGCAGGCCTGGGAACGTGCGGGATTGATTCCGGCCAAAGCAGAGTATGGCTTTGCCGATCTGGGTCAATTGATCAAACTTCGCGACCTTCGCGCGCGTCGAATTTCCGCCGCCACCATTCAAGCATCCGTCACTGCCATGCGCGCGGTTTCCGGCGTCAGCGAGCCACTGCTTGAGTCGAGTGCCGTCGTCAACGGCTCGCGTGTCGCCTTCCGACATTTCGGCGCCGTGGTAGAACCGATTGCCAGGCAGTTCCTGCTGGACTTCGATGGGGCCGTTCAGGGTCCGCTCGCCGAGGTGGGCGATAGCAATGCCCGCCAGGCCAGTCGCGATGCTCATGCATCTGCCCTCTTCCTGCAGGCCGTCCAGATGGAAGAAGCGGGCCGGAACGACGAAGCGTCCGTGCTCTACGAGCAGGTCCTCTCCATGGATCCTGAGCATGCGCCCTCCTGCATCAATCTTGGAACCATCTGCTACAACCAGCGTCAGTTCCTACGCGCGGAACAGCTTTATCGGCGCGCCACTCTCGCTGACAGCGAGTACTCGCTCGCTTTCTTCGATCTCGGCAATGTACTGGACGAATTGCAGCGCCTGCCGGAAGCCATCGAGGCATACCGGAAAGCAGTTCGCCTGGCGCCCAAGTATGCGGATGCCCACTACAACCTCGCGCTCGCTTACGAACGCAGTGCCGAGCGGCGCCGTGCGCTGCGGCATTGGACAGCCTACCTGCGGCTGGATGCCAGCGGACCATGGGCCAAACATGCCCGCGACCAGGTGGCGAAAATCCTAGACCGCGAGAAGCTGAAGATCGTCTTCCGCTCGCCACGCAAACCACTGCGCGGCTTTTACATGCCTGCCCTGAAATAGATTTCCTCATCGCCGGTCTGTGCGATCCTGCTTGGCATGCGTCTGCTTCTACGTTGCCTGCTATGCGTGGCCGTCGTTGTCTCTACCCCGTTGTTGTCGCTTGCGATCGATCCGGCATGGACGACGATGGTGCCCCCGTTCCGCATCGTGGGCAATCTGTATTACGTCGGCAGCCAGGACCTGGCAGCTTACCTGGTGGTGACGCCGCAAGGAAACATTCTGATCAACAGCAATCTTGATAGTTCGCCTACGCAGATCAAGGCCAGCATAGAACAGCTTGGCTTCCGCTTCAGCGACACGAAAATCCTGCTGATCAGTCATGGCCACTTCGACCATGCCGGCGGCAGTGCACGGATGAAGCAGATGACCGGCGCCCGGTACATGGTGATGGATGCCGATGTGCCAGTCGTGCAGAGCGGAGGCCGGGATGACTTCGCCCTCGGCCGCGATCCGCAGTACCGCTTTCCTCCGGCAAAGGTCGATCGGGTGCTGCATGACGGCGACGAAGTTCAGCTCGGCGGCACGGTCCTGGTAGCCCACAAGACTGCCGGCCACACCCGCGGATGCACGACTTGGACCATGCAGGTGGCGCAGGATGACCGGACATTCAACGTTGTGATCATAGGAAGTACCAGCGTGCTCGGCAGCTACCGGCTGGCCGGGACTGATAGCTACCCGGGAATCGCCGCAGACTACAAAAAGACATTTGCGACCCTGAAGGCGCTTCCCTGTGATGTCTTCCTGGCCTCGCATGGCAGCATGTTCGGGCTGAAGGAAAAGCTGGCTCGCAGGCAGTCGGAGGCGTTTATTGATCCAGCGGGATACCGGGCCTTTGTGCAGGAGAGTCAGACCGAATTTGAGGCAGCGCTCAGGAAGCAGCAGGCTTCTCTTCGCTGACAGGAGTTGCGTATGACAGTGATGGTGGCAATGCTGCGCGGCGTCAACCTGATGCGTACGCGGCGGATGAAGATGGAGACGCTGAGGGCCATGTGCGGCTCGCTCGGATGTTCCGATGTCGCTACCTATGTACAGAGCGGCAACGTGGTCTTCCGGACGAAGGAACGAAGTCTGACGGCAATGGCGAAGCGGCTCGAAGCAGCGATTGAAACAGAGTTCGGATTCTCGGTAGCGGTGACAGTGCGGACTGCTGCGGATCTCCGGAAAGTGATCGCGGCCAACCCGTTCCACGAGCAGGCGAAGCATGCGCCAGGCAAGCTGCTGGTGACATTTCTCTATGACGATCCGGGAGAGACGCGGCGGTCGCTCGTGCGAGCCATGGCGATTGCACCGGAACAGGTATGGTTGGAAGGGCGCGAAGTGTATACGTATTATCCGCTGGGACAGGGGCAATCCAAACTGCGCTGGGGGCCGATCGATAAAGCCCTGGGCACGAGTGGGACGGCGCGGAACTGGAACTCGGTGACGCAGCTGCTGGCGATGGCGGAAGCCTTGGAGCAAAGGTAAACCCAGGTCTCGGACGCGAGACCTGGGCCCTGTATTGACTAGAAGTCGTAACGCAGCGAAAACTGCATACGACGTGGCTGGGTGAGCTCAACGCTGGCGACCCCAAGGTTGCCGCCCGTCAGACCACTGCCAATGGATTGAGGATCAAAGCGAACAGTGTTGGTGACGTTATAAACTTCCCAGGCGAATTTGAGGCTACCGTATTCACCGAGCTTCCAGGCCTTGGTCAATCCATCATCCAGATCGAAGTAGCCGTCGCCATTGAAGTTATTGCGCTGGCCGGCTTCTCCCGGGTACGGAAGGCGGACCGGCGTGCCGGTTGCCACGCCGGAATTAATGGCAGAGGCGTTCGCGAAGTAACTCGGGATTCCGGCTACCAACTGCTTCTTTGATTTGGCTGCTTTCTTGTCGACTACGACACCATATCCTTCGATCTGCCAGTCCGTACTCCACCCTGGCTCAAAGAGTGAGTAGGGCAGGCCGCTGGTCACGCGGAAGATGCCGGAGAGCTGCCAGCCCCCGATGAGCGCATCCGTAAAACGATTCGCGCTGCCGGCGAACGCCATGCCCCGGCCCACAGGCAGTTGGTAGACGGCATCAACTGTGACGAGATGAGTGGTGTTGAAGTCAGAGACACCGCGATTGAGGTATGGCTTGAAGGAGTTGATGATGTCACTGGCTGAAGCTGCCAAGTTGGGATTTACGCTGTTCGGGCCGGAGAACTCCGAGGTGCGTTCGGTATCCGAACCCATGTCGATGGAGCGGGAGAAGGTATAGCTGACATCCGCCTGAAGGCCGTGGCTCATAGGATGACGAAGCGTGATCTGGCCCGCGTTGTAGTAGCTCATGCCGATGGTGGATAGAGCGTAGAGCGATGAAAACTGGTCCGACCAGAACCGGGACTGGAAGCCCGCCGGGCATGGATAAGCCTTCGCGCCGCCATTGTTAGGCAGTTGCACGGTGCCGCTTGAGCAGAAGAAATCTATGTCTGCCAGGGGAGTAGTTTCTCCGGACGTCGTGCGGAAAGGTGCCCACTCGTCTGAATAGATAGCCTGGGTCGCACTTTCGCCGCCATAGTCGAAGTTGGCCATCCAGGGAAAGAGATGCTCGAAGTAAGGAATAGCCGGGACGGAAGCTGTGGGATCCTGCCCATGTAGATCAGCCAGTTTGGATAACTGGGTAGCCGCATTGTAGTAATCGCCTCCGCCGGATGGATCGACGTAGTCGACCGGCTCAGCAAGGTCGAGGCTCTGTAGAAGATGCCGTCCGAGGCGGCCGACATAGGCGGTCTCCAGCGTAAAGCCGCCGGGCAACTCGCGTTGCACGGAGAGGTCGATCGATTCGGAATAGGGCGTCTTGAGTTTGTTATCCAGACCCCAGGTGATCGCGAAATTGCCTTGTGGCGCCGTGTAAGGGAAGGTCTCCGTCGGAGCGCCCGCCCCATTGTTGAAGGGCACGACATTACGCGCAGTGAACCGGGGCGACCCGCTATAACTCTGCGTACCTGCAGGATTGGTGACTGAGCTGCCGAGCCCGAACGAGCCGTTCTGATCGTAGGTATTGATCAGGCCTTCGCCATAATGGTCGTAGAAAATGCCGAAGCCGCCGCGGATCGAGGTCTTGGTATCCGGAGAGTAGGCGATGGCGAGCCGCGGGGCGATATTGTTCTTCGACTTGGCCCACAGTGCCGGCTTGTTGTAGTAGTGACCACTGGGAGCGAACTGAAGATCGGGTTCGTAGATCTGGCCCTGGAGAGCCGCAGTTTCTCGTTGCGTGAACCAGGCGTGAGTATCGATAGTTGGCGAGACCTGTTGACCCTTGGTCTCATACGGAGTTTGAAGGATGGTGTGCCGAAGGCCGAAGGTGAGGGTAAGGTTTGGCAGCGGCCGCCAAGAGTCCTGAATAAAGTATTCAAACTCGTTCTGTTTGAAAGCTCGTGCGATCGGTGTGCCGTCGCCGAGCAGCGATGCCGACGTTGGACTGGTGACTTTGTAGTTGTAAACGTCTGTGACAGACGGGATCACTCCAATAAGGTTTGCGTAGGCAATTTCATAGGAGTTGCTGAAGCCGCTGTCCACAGGGAGCAATCCCACGCCGGTCGGTGCGGGCGGGCTGCCGGCCAACCAGTAGGGATTCGAGGAAGCACCGTTGAAGGAATTGGTGGTGGCGTTGCGATTCTGGTGCACCAGGCGCCAGTTGCCGCCTACTTCGATGGTGTGCTTGCCCTTGGTCCAGTTGAGGTTGTCAACGATATTGTTGACAGGAACGCTGACGATGAAGCCGCGGGTTTCTGCCGTGGTATTTGATAGAAAGCGGAAGTCGACGTAATCGCCCTGTCCGACGCCGGAATTGCCGAAGCCCTGGCGGATATAGCCATAACGAACATCGTTGACGAGGTTCGGAGAAATCGTCCAGGTGTCGCCAAAGGTCATGCCCTTGGTGTTGTCAATGAGTGAGTAGGAGGGCCCCTGTCCGGGG
Source organism: uncultured Acetobacteraceae bacterium (assembly GCA_964657345.1). Lineage (GTDB taxonomy): Bacteria > Acidobacteriota > Terriglobia > Terriglobales > Acidobacteriaceae. The sequence continues at coordinate 6,347 of CAZZVA010000118.1, forward strand.
AACTGTTCGGTGCCGCTGGTAGTGTCCTTTTGCAGACCGCCGCGCGCAAACAGCCGATGTTTCTCGGTCGGGTTGTAATCGAATTTAACGATGGTGGTATTCAGCGTCTTCGGATTGGGAGAGGCAAATGAGTAAGAACCTTCGTTCAAGCCATCGCCCTGGGTAGTGCCGTTGGCTGTCGGCATGGAATTGAAATAGGCCAGAGCATTTGGGTTGACACCCGGCGGCGGCGGATAAGCGGCTGTGTTACAAACCTGGCAGCCTGCATCCAGCTTGGCAATCTGGGCTGGAGATATGGTCTGTGCTGCTGTGCCAGTTTCTGCGCCCGCTGCATTCAGGATTGCTCCGGTGTACTGAATATTGCCGGCCTTGTAGCTGGCCGTGGGTACGGTTTGCGTCACCTGGGCGCTCTCGGCCAGCCGGCTGCCTTCGTAGTTGGCAAAGAAGAACAACTTGTCCTTGATGATGGGACCGCCGACGTCGCCGCCGAAGATATTGCGGATCAGTTTGCCAGGAACGTTCGGCAATCCACTGCTGAGTTGTGCGTTCTTGTTGAAAAAGTCGTTGGCAACGGTAATTGTCGGCCGATTGTATTCGTACGCCGCTCCATGGAACTTGTTGGTGCCGGACTTTGTCACGAGGCTGACCTGGGCGCCAGAGGAACGACCAGCGTCGGCATTGGCATTACCGGTAGTGACCCGGAATTCCTCGATGGAATCCTGGGTCTCCCGCAGCACGCCGGTGAAGGCGAGACCATTGGCCTGGTCATTGTCATCAATGCCATCCAGTGTGATATTGCCCTGGTCCGAACGGCCGCCATTCACGGCGCCGCTGCGGCTGTCCTGCGCTGAAGGATTGATGCTGGGGGGAATCGGAATAAAGAAGACACCGGGCTGGAGCGAAAGCAGGTCAGGAACGTTCCGGGTCTCACTTGGCAGGGACTGTATTGTGACGTTGTTCATTGAATCGCCCAGCGAGGCATCTGTCGTGTTCAGCGTATCTGCTGCGGCCGAGACATTGACGACCACGTTATTTGCACCCAGCGTCAGCGTGAAGTTGACCGTCGCAGGCTGGTTCACCAGCAGCTCTGCCTTCTGCGTCTGGCTGCCGAAGCCGTTGGCTGAAACAGTGATCGTGTAGGTGGCCGGCTGAAGCTGCTGCAACTGGTACTCGCCACCCGCGGTGCTGGTGGCGGTGAGCGTTTGCCCGGATGCGCTGTTCAGCAGCGTGATGGTCGCGCCCGGCACAACAGCGCCGCTGGGGTCCTTGACCACGCCGCGCAGCGAGGTAGTGGCATTCTGGGTGAAGCCGGTGAGTGCGCAGGTGAAGGCAATCGCGAACAGCAGGACGAGGTCCCTTAGGCGTCGTGTCAAAGCTTCCTCCAAAAAGAAAAGCAGGGTCGTGCGGGCCGACGGGGGCTTGTCGCTGAATAGATATGTGGGTAAAGGAAATGCGAGCAGGCGACAGGACGAGGTCGCTGAATATCCCGATTGTGTAGCAGAGTCGACGCGATTGCAAGGGCAAAGCTGGTCAACAGTCGACAGCGAACAGCCCGACTTCTTCCGGTCTACTCTCGTTCCAATGCACGGGAGATCGACCGCTTTTCGGCGGAAGTGACTCGCGCCTTTAGAATGCGGGCAGGAGACGATTTTGGACAATGCTGGTGTAAAAACGCGACGGCAGTTTCTGACACAGACTTCGCTGGGACTGGCCGCCGTCGCGGTCGGTTGCCGTGGTGAAAAACAGCCCGCGACGGCTTCTGGATCGACCGCAGGCACGCCTGCCGAACTACCGGCCGGCGCACCGCCGGCATTCGCGACAGCGCCGGAGGTTGGACCAAGAGTATCGGCCGCAGCCTTTATGGAAGCAGAAAAGCTGGTGCGGTTTCCGCTGACAGAAGCAGAGCGGGACGAGGCCGCTGCAAGCTGGCGCAGTGCGATGGCGCCGGTCTACGAACGTCGCGTGGGTCCGCGAAAAGTGCCGCTGGAGACTTCGCTGTCGCCCGCTTCGATCTGGCATCCGCTGGCTGACACGAAACCTGCTGCCAGCGGCCACGGTGTCTTCGTGCGCAGCCATGTGGATGCCGGGCCGCTGCCTTCGACCAACGAGGAGATTGCATTCGCGCCGGTGGTTAGATTGTCCCGCTGGATCGAGCAAAAGAAGATTACGTCACAACAACTGACACAAATCTATCTGGATCGCTTGAAGAAGTTCGATCCGAAGCTGCGATGTGTCATTACCCTGACGCCGGAGCTGGCGATGCAGCAGGCCAGGCAGGCAGACACGGAGATTGCTGCCGGCCACTACCGTGGACCGCTGCACGGCATCCCGTGGGGCGCCAAAGACCTGCTGGATACCGCAGGCATCCGAACGACCTATGGCGCTGAGCCCTATCGAGACCGCGTGCCGAGAGATAATGCCGTCGTGGTGCAACGACTCGCCGATGCGGGCGCAGTGCTGGTAGCCAAGCTGAGCCTGGGAGCGCTGGCGTTGAACGACGTCTGGTTCGGCGGCCAGACCATGAATCCCTGGCTCCTCGAAGAGGGCTCCTCCGGATCGAGCGCAGGACCTGGAGCAGCCACCGCTGCAGGATTGGTGGGTTTTTCCATCGGCAGCGAAACAGGCGGCAGTATCGTCAGTCCCACGATGCGCTGCGGTGTGAATGGCCTTCGCCCGACCTATGGCCGCGTGGCGCGCACCGGCGCGATGACGCTGTGCTGGTCGCTCGATAAGCTCGGACCGATGGCACGCAGTGTCGAAGATACGCTGCTGGTGCTGAAGGCAATCTCCGGCCCGGATGCCGGCGATGTTGCCAGCGTGCCGAGTGTGCTGGACTACCACGGCGACGCACCGGTAAAAGGATTGCGCGTCGGCTATTTTGCCGGGTGGATGAAGGAAGCGCCGGCGACCGACGTGGATCGGCATGCGCTGGAAGTTGTGCAGCAATTGGGCATGCAGCCAGTGGAGGTTTCCCTTCCCGACTGGCCCTATGACTCACTCAATCTGATCCTGTTTGCAGAAGGAGCAGCCGCCTTTGAAGAATTGACCCTGAGCGGCGGCCTGCCGAAGCTGACCTCGCAGGAGCCGGATGCGTGGCCGAACGTCTTTCGCCAGGCGCGCTTTCTTTCAGCTGTGGACCTGGTGCAGGCAGACCGCTTCCGGCGCAAGGTCGCGATCGAAATGGAGCGGGTTTTCCGCGATGTAGACCTGCTGCTGGTTCCCTCATTGCGGGACGAGATGCTGACCATTACGAATTTCACGGGACAGCCATCGCTGACGCTGCGTGCTGGCTTTGTGGAAGTGAGTGAGGCCCGGAGTGACTGGGCTCCGGATCCGAAGCGACCGCTGCCACGGTTTTCTCCGCCGCGCCGGGTGCCGCATGGTGTGACACTGATCGGTAAGCAATTCGGGGAGGGGATGATCGTACGCGCAGGTCTGGCCATGGAACAGGCATTTGGCGTAGCGGGCGAAAGGCCGCCGGGATTCTGATTGTTAAGACCCTTTCTTTGATAAGACTTGAGAAGTACAGCTCGCGGGTGCATTCGATTGGACGGTTTCGGGCATCGTAAAGGTGGGGTCTTACAGGATATGAATCGTGTCGACGAACAGAGACTTGCGGACGCCGTAAAGCGCCTGGAGCACCATGGCATGGCGATGAAAATCGCCAACAAGATCGGCGTACCCGTAGATGTGCTGATGAAGCGCCTGCCCATGCCCGCGCAGGCAGCGATCGCGAAGGCCGTCCACAGCAGCCTGGAACGATGTCTGCGCGTCGCGCTGCGTGGCATGAAGGGCGACGCGACGACCACACCGAACAATCAGAAGCATACTGTGATGGCAGCCGCCTCCGGCGCTGTGGGAGGCTTCTTCGGGCTGGCCGGACTTGCATTTGAAATGCCGGTGTCGACGACGCTGATGCTGCATTCCATCGCCGAGATCGCGCGCAGTCACGGTGAAGACCTGGCCGATCCTGAAACTGCATTAAGTTGCCTCGAAGTGTTTGCGCTGGGCTCGAATAGTAAAGGCAGCAAGGTGGACAGTGCCTACTACGCGACCCGAACTGCGCTGGCCCAGGCAACGCGTGAAGCCGCTGCTTACATTGCGCAGAAAGGCATCGCCAAGTCGGGTGCGCCGGTTCTGGTGCGATTCGTGTCCATGATCGGTTCGCGCTTTGGCGTGGACGTGGCAGAGAAGGTAGCAGCGCAGATGGTGCCGGTCGTCGGAGCTGCGGGCGGGGCCGCACTGAACGTGATGTTCACAAACCACT
>CAZZVA010000119.1:0-10574 GCA_964657345.1 uncultured Acetobacteraceae bacterium
TGCGCAACAGCTGGGCTGCTGTTTTTTTCTCGTCGATGGAGAGACGATGCATGGCTTCCGCAAGTTCAGTCGCATGCAAGGGGGCAACTTTCTTCGCGAGGGTCCGGCCTTTTTCGGTGATGACTCCCATCACCACGCGCTTGTCTTCGCTCAGGGACTGGCGCGCGATCAAGCCGCGCTTCTCCATTTTTTTGACTGTGTAGGTGGTGCTCGCGCCGGTAAGCAGAATCCGCTCGCTCAGCTCACCCAGCGGCGTGGGTCCTCCGTGCCAAAGCACCATCAACACGGAAAATTCGGTCATGGTGAGACCGTGCTTCTGCATGCGCGGGCGCACGTAGTCATCGACAAACTTGAACGCTCGGCCAATCGAGAGGATGAGTTGCAGCGATGCCGTCTCATCCGGTGCAGGTCCCTGTGGCTCTTCCGGCCCGGAACCGCTGCTCGATGGAGGTCCTTGCATGGAGTGATTTTATCTTCCTGGTCGGATTTCACGGTTGCCGGCACAGTGCCGACGGGGTTCTTCGAGGCTGGCCGGCGCTTGAAACGCGCGTTGGGCTGGTGGCGTCAGTTCCGAATCTCGCCGGGATCAATCCGTGAGTTTGCTCTAAACTTTCTTCATGAGAGATCGCATGCCGTATATGGCAAACACGCGAGGCATAGAGGTGAGCGTTGAGCCAACTTACGTTGAGACGAGCTCATCTGCCGACAGCTCGGAGTATTTCTGGGCTTATCGAGTCGTCATCGAGAATCAGGGACTGGAAACGGTGCGTCTGCTGAGCCGGCACTGGATGATCACGAATGCGCGTGGCGAATTGACAGAGGTCAAGGGACCAGGTGTTGTCGGCGAGCGACCGGTCCTGAAGCCGGGAGAGCGCTTTGAGTATACGAGTGGCGCGCCTCTCAACACGTCGTCCGGGATGATGGGCGGGGCTTACCAGATGGAAACTGAGGGCGGTGAGCGTTTTGATATTGAGATACCGACGTTCTCGCTGGATCGTCCGAATCAGAACCTGATTTTAAATTGATTGAAGAGAGGTCGTGGCTTCGCGGTTCGCGTGACTGGTCCATGCTATTCAGTGCCACCTGCTAAACGAGGATTGTGCGCCCATGGAATCGCCGCAAGCATGGATTTGCGTTACTTGTCCGGAGACGATTCCGTCGAACCAAGGTGACGAGCAGCCGTATCCGCTCTAGACATTGTGGCTCAGGCTCGACTTTTCACAAGGCTCTCATCCGATGAGAGCCTTTTTCCTGCGCGGTGCCTGTTTGAGGTCATGGTGTCAACGGGGTCGAAATACGGGTTACACTTACGCAAATCGCTCCACGTACGCAGCGATTGTCGTAAGACATCGGTCCGCCCCCGGCGCCGGTTCTTGAGAAAGACTCTTATGAAAGCAATGATTCACTGCTTCGGCGCTGTGCTTGCCAGCGTCTCGTGTGTTCTCCAGGCGCAGACGCCGCCGCCACAGTATCCGAACATGCCTTCGGAGACGCCTGCCTCGGTCAGTCCTGCGCAGTATGGCGCCGACTACACGCGTCGCGAGGTGATGATTCCCATGCGCGATGGGGTCAAGCTGCATACGGTCATCCTGATTCCCGGCGGAGCGCACCATGCCGGTATGGTGCTGACGCGGACGCCCTACAGTGCCTCGGCTCTGACGACGAAAACGTATAGCAACCACCTCGGGGCCAGTCTTTATGGCTATGACAATGCGACCGATGTGCTGGTTGAAGGCGGCTATATCAGGGTGATCCAGGATGTGCGCGGGAAGTACGGCTCGGAGGGCGACTACGTGATGAACCGTCCGTTCCGCGGGCCGCTCAATCCCACGCCTGTCGATAACTCGACGGACACCTACGACACTATCGACTGGCTGATCAAGAACGTTCCCGAGAGTAGCGGCAAGGTGGGCATTATCGGTATTTCGTATGACGGGTATACGTCGCTGGCGGCGCTGGTTGAGCCGCACCCGGCGCTGAAGGTTGCGGTTCCGATGAATCCGATGGTCGACGGCTGGCATGGCGACGACTGGTTCCACTACGGCGCCTTCCGCGAGAACAACGAGCCGTATATCTACGAGCAGGACGGCACGCGCGACAACTCCGCGCACTGGTGGACTTCGAACTTCGACGACTACGACACTTACATGAATGCGGGCTCGGCCGGCGAACTGGGGAAACGCCGCGGCCTGGAGCAGATGGGCTTCTGGCGCAAAGTGGTCGCGCACCCGGCCTACGATTCCTTCTGGCAGCAGCAGGCAGTCGACAAGATCCTGGCGGCGCAGTATGCCAAGCACCCGCCGACGGTGCCGACTCTGCTGGTGCACTCGCTCTGGGATGCAGAGGATATTTATGGTGCGACGGCTGTCTACAAGGCCATCAAGCCCTATGACAAGCAGGGCCTGGTCCACCTGACGCTTGGGCCCTGGCACCACGGCGGCGCGATCGAAGACGGCAGCAATCTGGGCGCCGACCAGCTTACGTTTCCCGCGGATCCGTCGTTGTACTGGCGGCAGCATGTGCTGGCTCCGTTTCTTGCACGCTACCTGAAGGACGACAGCGCGGCGCCCGCGATTGCGACGGTGACGGCCTACCAGTCCGGCAGCGACCAGTGGCAGCAGCTGCCGGCCTGGCCTGTCAGCCAGCCCAATACACGGCTGTATCTGCATGCCAACGCGGCGCTCAGCTTTACTGCGCCCACCGGGGCGGAGGCTGCCTTTACCGAATATCCTTCGGATCCTGCGCACCCGGTGCCCTATCTGCCGCGCCCCAATCAGCCGGCTTGCTACACTGCGGGTTGTCCCTGGGCCAACTGGCTGGCGTCGGACCAGCGCAGTGCTTCGGGACGTCCGGATGTCGCGACGTTCCTCTCCGAGCCGCTGACTGCGCCGGTTACGATTGCCGGCGCGCCGCTGGCCAACCTGGTTGCCTCGACTTCGGGCACGGACTCGGACTGGGTGGTGAAGCTGATCGACCTCTACCCGGATGAGGTGGCTGCCGAACCGTGGATGGGCGGCTACCAGTTGATGATCTCTGCCGACATCTTCCGCGGCCGGTATCGCCAGAGCCTGGAGAAGCCGGAGGCGATCCCGGCGAATACGGCCGAGGCCTATCGCTTTGAGCTGCCCAATGCGAACCACGTTTTTCTGCCGGGGCACCGGATCGCGGTACAGGTGCAGTCGAGCTGGTTCCCGCTGTATGACCGCAATCCGCAGACGTTTGTGCCGAACATTTTCTTTGCCCAGCCTGGGGATTATCAGAAGGCCGAGCAGAAGGTGTTCCACTCGCCGGCGGAGGCGAGTTATGTGGAGTTGCCGGTGGTGAAGCCGTGAGGGTTTAGCAATGGCTTAAGCTGGAAGCGGCTGGCTTCGCCATGGCCCACCCTGGCTGCGCGAGGATGGGGCACCCGGATCTGTTGCGGGCGCCGAGAGTGAACGATTTCAGGAGAAGGCAAATGCAGAAGCGCACATTAGGGAAGAGCGGGCTGGAAGTTTCGGCTCTTGGATTTGGCTGCATGGGGTTGAGCTTCGGTTATGGCCCGGCAACCGACAAGGCCGAGGCTATAAAGGTGATTCGTGCGGCTTATGACGGCGGCGTGACCTTCTTCGATACAGCCGAAGCGTATGGTCCTGGCGCGAACGAAGAACTGGTGGGCGAGGCGTTGGCCCCGGTTCGCGACAAGGTCGTGATTGCAACGAAATTCGGCTTCGAGAATGGCGTGCCGAGCCAGGGGCTGAACAGCAAGCCGGAACGGATCCGGGCGGTGGCCGAAGCCAGCCTGAAGCGGTTGAAGGTCGACACGATCGACCTGTTCTACCAGCACCGTGTGGACCCGAAGGTACCCATGGAAGAGGTGGCGGGTACGGTGAAGGACCTGATCGGAGAAGGGAAGGTGAAGCACTTCGGCATGTCGGAGGCAGGCGCGGAGAGTCTTCGCCGGGCGCATGTGGTGCAGCCGGTTGCGGCGCTGCAGAGCGAGTATTCGCTGTGGTGGCGCGAGCCGGAGAAGGAGATCCTGCCGACGCTCGAGGAACTCGGTATCGGGTTTGTTCCGTTCAGCCCGCTGGGCAAGGGGTTCCTGACGGGAGCGATTTCCGACAAGACGGAGTTCGCCAAGACGGACTTTCGGAATACCGTTCCGAGATTCAGTGCAGATGCCCGCAAAGCAAACCAGGAAGTGGTGGAGACGCTGGGACAGATTGCAGAGCATAAGGGGGCGACCAAGGCGCAGATTGCGCTGGCCTGGCTGCTGGCGCAGAAGCCCTGGATCGTACCTATCCCGGGAACGACGAAGCTGCATCGCCTGGAAGAGAACCTGGGAGGCGCGGGTGTCGTGCTGACCGAGGAGGATCTGGCGTCGATCCACGCGGCGATCTCTGCGATTGCGGTACAGGGGGACCGGTACCCGGCAACGATGCAGGCGCTGATCAATCGCTGATCAGCGGTTTTGGGGGACAGGATACCTGTTCCCGATTCGTGCGGTGGAGAAATCTTTTCCGGTTCTGGCAATGGGAAAGAGGTTCGCGTAGGCCCACCCCAGCGGCGCGAGGATGGGGCACCCGGAGTTGTTGCGGGCGGGCGAGGAAGCTGCGAGCTTACGCAGAGGTGGTATGGAAGCGGGCCGCTCCGGATCGCCATAATAGTTGCAAATGGCGCAATCCCTTTGCACAGGTATCGACAAGCCGTGAGTGGCTTCAGCAGGCCCGCTTCGAGACAAGATGCGTCATGATCGTCAGCTTCGACGAGATGAATTCGCTTGTTGACATGCTGCAGCGCGGAGAGAGGGAGCCTCTTCTCCAGGTTGTGATGCATACGACGCTGCAGCTTCTGCATCGTTCTGATCTGCAGGGCCAGGCGCTTTTCCTTCCGCAAATGGATGTGGTCATGCAGGCCGCGTCACGGACCTTGGTGAGGAAAGTGATCCCCACTGCGCCCGACCTGGTTCTGCACATTGCCAGCGAAGTCTACGACACCGGAGGCCACACCCGCGTGATCGAAGATGTCGTTCGGGCACTCCCGGAGCGTCGGCACCAGCTCATTCTTACCGATGCTTCCGGCCATTACCGAAACGGAAGACTGGTTTTGGGGCAGCTGGAAAAGCGCTTCCAGGATGTCGGACTGGAAGTAATTATTTTGCAGGAAGGATCCCTCGCCGGCCGGGCCGCAGAACTGGCACTGCGTATTGCGCATTCCGCTCCGGGCGCGATCCTCTTGTTCGCTCACCATTTCGATTCGATCGCAAATGCGGCAGTTTCCGGTGAGAGCGCTCCCCGCGTGCTCTATATCCACCATGCCGATCATCTGCCAGCGCTCGGTGCCACGCGCAAAGACCTGGTTCATATTGACCTCGCGACCGCCTGCCACACTGCGTGCACAACCGCCTATCCGTTTCCCCACACATTCCTGGGGATGAGCATGGCCGATCGCGGCACTATTCCATTTTCCCAGGCCACTCCACTCGTCGGCGTCACCTGCGGTTCGCACACCAAGTATTCGGGTTGCTGCGAATTTACCTATGGACAATTGCTGGGCACCTTCTTTGCCAGCGGGATCGCTCACCTGCTTCACATCGGTTCCATGCCGCAGTCCCAGCAGGAAATGATTCATGAAGAGATCCGGGCAGCGGGACAGGATGCCGGCAAGCTGACCTTCATTCCGAATGTGCCCTCGCTGGCGGAAGCTCTGAAGACGATTGGCCCGGCGTTCTATCTCGGCTCGCATCCAGTGGCTGGTGGCAAAGCCGTCGTGGAAGCACTGAGTGTGGGTCTGCCTACCGTATTTGTTGGTCCCGCAAGTACGCTGCCTCTGCTGTGCTCGGATATGGCTTTGGACGCTTCACTGGTGGTGCGCAGGTTGAGCGATGTGCCCGGGGTTGTGCAACGTCTCCAGACGGAAAGGGAAGCGCTGGGAGCGGCCAGCCGCAGAGTGTTCGACGAGAATTACGCGCCGCAGGTCTTCCGGCAGAAGCTTGTGGATGTATTGCATGTACCCGGTCTGCACGGTGTGCTTTAACAGAGATGGCGGCGTGCGCGAGACAGCGCGGGATAAGAGTTCGTGCGACTCTGCGCATTTGTGGAGGAGGGTTGAGTTGAGATCTCTCCACTACGCTTTGCTCCGGTCGAGATGACAAAGGGTGGGGCTTGGCTCCGTTTGGGTTGACACCTGGCGGAGATTCGCGCCGGTCGCGGACACATGTTGGGGCATCTCTTCGGTTGAGATCACAGGTCGGTGCGATTCTGCTGAGCGCTTCCATCGCAGCAGGACCAGGATAGTTGACATGCATCGCTGCCACACTGCCTTTAACTTTTTGAGAACCGCTGCTTCCGAAGTTGTATGCAAGCGTAATAGCGACGATAGTATATTGGACGAAATTTGCAACGCAACGGGCGACGTCGCCAACAGGAACTCAGAGTCAGAGGCCGTCTCTGATGGATGGCGTAGACGATCGCGATATTTCGCCTCGACACGCTTTGCCTGCGAGCAAGGACCATCATGAGTTCATTTGTCCAACCCGTTGTGGCCTCCACTTCCCGTCGCCGCAAGACGTATACCAGAAATCCCCTGCAGCAAAGCACCTGGCTCGACTTCAAGGTGATGCACGATGCGCGAGGAAATCTCAGCGTCATCGAAGGGCTTGACCACATCCCCTTTGAGATGAAGCGGATCTATTACCTGTATGACGTGCCGGCTATGGCCGAGCGTGCCGGACATGCGCATTACGACCTGATGCAGGTGTTCATTTCGATGTCGGGCAGCTTTGATCTGCATCTCGACGACGGCGTTGAAAAGCGAACAGTCCATCTCTGCCGTGCCAATCGCGGCTACCTGGTTCAACCCTGGACATGGCGCAAGCTCGACAACTTCTCCGGGAGCTCGGTTTGCCTGGTGCTGGCGAATCAGCGGTATGACGAGAAAGACTACATACGCAGCTACGCGGAGTTTGAGCGTCTTGCCGCCGCACGCAAGAGCCTCTACTACTGATGCAAGTTCCTGCTTATGACATGGTTCGCGCGAACCAGCCTTACCGGGCTGGTTTCGACGACGCAACCAAGGCTGTTCTGAATGCCGGTCACCTGATCATGGGTCCCCGGCTGGTTGCGTTTGAAGAAGAGTTTGCGCGTTATTGCCAGTCAACGTACTGCATCGGTACTGGAAACGGCCTGGATGCGATGACGCTGGCATTGCTTGCACTCGGCATTGGTCCCGGCGACGAAGTCATTGTGCCGGCATTCACGTTTATCGCAACCTGGTTTTCCGTGGTGCATACCGGCGCCCGGCCGATGCCGGTCGATGTGACTCCGGACGGCCTGATTGATCCCACACTTCTGGCTTCTGCCATCACGCCGCGCACGCGCGCGATCCTTCCGGTTCACCTCTTCGGAGCGCTTGCAACCATGGACCCGATCCTGGAGATCGCCGCCACATCAGGTATCGCTGTGGTGGAAGATGCAGCGCAGGCGCACGGCGCGGAACGTAACGGCAGACGGGCCGGTTCATTCGGCATCGCTGCGGCCTTCAGTTTTTATCCGACCAAGAATCTCGGCGCGCTCGGTGATGGCGGGGCGGTGTGCACGAGCGATGCCGCGCTGGCTGCGGCCATTCGCCGGCTGCGCAACTACGGCTCTGATCAGAAATATCATCACGCCATCACTGGCCACAATACTCGGCTGGATGAGTTGCAGGCCGCGTACCTGGCGGTGAAGCTTCCTAACCTCGACGAGGTGAACGCCCGTAGGCGGCGGATCGCCAAGCAGTATCAGCAGGCCTTCAGCGAGGCACGTCCCGCGGATGTTGAGTTGCCGCATCCCTGCTCATCTTCGGTGTGGCACCAGTATGTCGTGCGCACATCGAATCGGCCTCAACTACAGCAGGCGTTGACTGAGCGCGGCGTCGGCACGATGATCCACTATCCCGTCGCTCCGTTTGACCAGCCATGTTTCGCCGGCCAGTATGATCGCACGCAGTACCCTGTCGCCGCCCGGCTGGCAGACACTGTTCTGAGTCTGCCGATGGGCGACTACTTAGCGGATGACGAAGTTTCCCATGTGATCCAGGCCGTGGTGAGTGCGCGAGGATCGCTTGTCAGCGCTTGAATTCCAGCCGGCACTCTTCAACACCGAAGCGTATGCGCAGCTCCACCTGGATCGCACCGGCTTACCCGGCCTGCGAGTAAAGTTCTACCGGCACGGAGAGGAGGAAGCGGCCGGCGTCTTTCAGGCCATGCAACTCAGCCCTGGCATCTTCTCCAGTCCGGGCCGCGGTTCGTATGGCGGCTTCGACGTCGCCACTGATCTCGACGAAGCCGCACTCAACTCCTTCCTCATTGAGGTGGAATCCAGACTGCGCGCAGCAGGCGGTCGGCAGCTCCAGATGGCGCTTGCCCCCTTCTGTTATTTTCCGCAACAGGGACCGCGTATTCTGCTCGCTCTGTGCCGCGCCGGATACCGCGTCATGCGGCAGGAACTGAACCAGGCGATCTGCGTGGGGAACGTCAGCTTCGCCATGCAAGGCGACTATGCCAACCGCAAACGTCTGGCCAAGGCAGCGCGTGCGGGCGTCACGATACGCGAACTCCGCGGGACGGAGCAGCAGGCAGGCTACGAAGCGATTCTTGAGAATAGACAGAAGAAGGGCCGGCCGCTCTCCATGTCTTGGACAGATGTGCGCGAGATGCTCGAGACCTTTCCGGATCGAGTGCGCGTCTTTGGTGCAACTATGGCGGGAGCAAGTATGGCGGCAGCTCCGCAGGAAAACACGATCCTCGCAGCCGCGATCTGTCTCGCTGTCACGCCCCGGGTCTTCTACGTGTACGCGTGGGGGGAACGGGCTGGCGTGGAAGCGATCAGCCCGGTCAGTACGCTCGCGGAACACCTCTTTGCCTTCGCGCAACAGCATGGCTTCTCGTGGCTCGACCTCGGGACCTCTTCCGTCGACGGGGTCGTGAATCCTGGATTGCATCGCTTCAAACGAAGCCTGGGCGCCACCCCGTCACTCAAACTGTGGCTTGAGAAATCCTTCGCATGACCAGCGACTATTCTGCAGCCTACGATCCCGATCTTGATTTCGATCGCTGGTACACCACGCTGACTGCCCGGCGCATGGTGCCGAAGTTGCCTGCCGGTTGTCGCGTACTGGAAGTAGGGTCGGCGACTGGTTTGCTGACCGAGGCCATCGCCGGCGACCAGCGCTCCATCGTATGCGTCGAGCGCTCGGCTGCGTATGTTCAAAAGGCGCAGGCGCGCGGTCTTGCGGGCGTGCGCATCGAGCAGTGCACTATTGAAGACTTCGCCTGCGACCAGACCTTCGACCACGTCCTAGCCATCAATGTGCTGCACGAAGTTTCCGACCAGTGTGCCGTGGTGAAGCGACTGACCCACTTCATGGGACCCGATGCGTGCCTGCATGTCACTCTGCCCAACCCGCTCTCACTGCATCGCCTGTCGGCATATGGCAGCGGCCTGATCGGCTATCTTTGCGAGATCAGTGCCCGGGGCCAGCAATACGAAACGCGAAGACTGCAATACGCCGACGAGTTTGCAGCCCTCATGGCAACGCTGGACCTGGTCGAGGTCGCGCGCGAAGCAGTCCTGATCAAGCCTCTGCCCAATGCAGCTATGGAGCAGCTTTCCAACGAACTGATCGAGGCCTATGACGAACTCGGGGTGGCATTGCCGGAACATGGCGCGATGACGTACTTCGTCTTCCGGAGAGTGCATGGCTGAAGCCCTGACAGTCGTCGGCGAATCGATTGCCAGTCTTGCCCTGAGCCTCGCAGCCGCATGGCATGGCCGGCCGGTGCATCTCTATGTTGATCCCAAGCGTATTGGCGGGAGTTTCGCAGGGCTCCTTTGCGGCGAACGACGCTTTGATCTCGGCTGCCGCCTCTTTGAGTTGGAGTACGAAAACGTTTCTGCGCGTCCTCTTTCCACGTTCGACCCTCTGCAGGATAATCACCGTCCGTTCATTCATGAAGTAGCCGCCTTTATCCGGGACATCCTGCAGGAGGAATTGCAACCCGCAGCAACACCGGAGATGTGGATCCACGGCGGGAAAACACGCTGCCCACTCATGACTGTCGATCTGTCGGAATTTCCATCCGCACTGTCTGCAACAGATCGAGCAGTCATTGAAGAGCAGGCCCACCGCATCCTGAACACACCATCGAATCTGCTTAGAGATACGAATGCAGCTCCGGACGCGACTCTTTGCGATGCGTCGATGGCGCAGCACGGAGCGCGGCTGCACTCCCTGCTGATCGAAGCTATCTGCGTCCGGCAGTATGTCGGCTGGCAGCAGGTACTAGCAACAGAGCGACGCAAACTGTGGGCCGCTCTCTTTCATACCCGGACCGTCTTCGAGGCATTTGCCGGTCTGCCGATCACCTTCCGTCCACATCGGCCTTTCGCGACTACCCGGCAGGGAACAGCGCATCTGTTTGTCCGCAGGCTGTACCAGGCAGTCCAGGCCTGTTCCCGCATCACCGTCCTGCCAGCAGGCGCGTTGAAGCAATTTAAGTTACTCCCCGGGAACAGCCTGCAACTTGCTTTTGCCGATGGAACCAGCCTGCAGGTCCC
>CAZZVA010000120.1:0-4955 GCA_964657345.1 uncultured Acetobacteraceae bacterium
AATCATTACGGACTTCATTTTGTCTATCCACCCGTGGTCCTGATCGTGGCTGCGTGGTTCACGCGCCTGCTTCCAGTCCATGCCGGAAGGCTGCTGTTCACCACGGTCCATGTCGCTGCCGTACTCGCAATGCCGTTTGTGCTGGCACGCTATTACGTGCGCGCACGCTGGTGGGGCCGCTGCCTGCCATTACTGATTCTTGCTGCCGAGCCGGCCTTCGTCGGCTTTCGTGCGCTCTACAGTGCCAATATCGCGCCTGCCTTCTATCTCGCAGCCCTGCTCGCAGCCATTCCCGGATTGCGACGCAACCGCTGGCACTGGTTCTATCTCGTGGTTGTGATGGCTGCGCTGGTCAAGATCACGCTGCTGGTATTGCTTCTGCTGCCCCTCCTGGCTGGTAAACGGCAATGGATCGGCAGTGTCGCTTCCGGAGCGACAGCGGTTGCCGCAAATCTGCTGGAACAGCGGCTCTACCCCGGACTCTATGCAGGCTACAAATCCGCCCTCGTTCAACAGGTCGCAGTCCAGCAGCAGTACGGCGCCGGTATCTTCGGATTTGCGGCGCGAGTCGAACGCCACGTTCACGGCAAAGTCGGATTCTTCGCTTACAGCCTTCACGTCGCTTTCGTTCTGTTCATGCTGTTCCTGCTCTTTCAACTCAAGCAGCGTTACAGCTTCCAACCCGGCACACTGCTTCCAGCAAAAGCCGCGACCACGACCACACTCTGGCTCGGCGTCCTTATCATTGCGGTAATCCTGGCGAATCCGCGTGTTCTGCATTACGACATGTATATTGCCCTCTTCGCCGCTTACGCCATTCTGGCTGTGTCTCTGCGAGTGGATCGATGGAAGCTTCTCGCCCTGGCGATCATTCTGCACCTGCCATCCCTCCTCGTCGTCATGGGACTACGCTCCTATTCCGTCCAGACTGCCTGGGAACTCGTCGTAGTGCTTAGCGCCTTTGCCGTCGGAGTCCGGCAACTCTGGCGAAGTTCGCCCTCTCTTCCAGTCGTAGAGAAAGTTCAGCAACTCGCTGCCTCGAGCCCCTGAGGAGAACGATTCGCGACATCGCTATGCGCCGTTACCAGGACGCTTGCTCTTTCTGTGCAAGTCTTGTCCAATCACACTCGTCCCGAAAACCGTAAATGCCGAAAGAGATTTTCACCTGATGCCGATCTTTCCTGGTCCTCTTCTTGCCATCCGCATCTGTCGCTTCGTGGCGTTCGTGATCCTGGCCCTGTTTGCGTTGCTTCCTGTCACCGCAAGCCGCGCGCAGACCAACAGCCTCGCGCCGACTCCCGAAACCAGTACACAGTTGCGCGCACTCATCGGCGACACCGTTCTGAACGGGCAGGCCTATGAGTACGATCGTCAACTGGCAG
This sequence comes from uncultured Acetobacteraceae bacterium, assembly GCA_964657345.1. Classification (GTDB taxonomy): domain Bacteria; phylum Acidobacteriota; class Terriglobia; order Terriglobales; family Acidobacteriaceae. The sequence continues at coordinate 1,383 of CAZZVA010000120.1, forward strand.
ACACCATCGGTCCCCGCCTGACCGGCTCTGCCAACTACATGCGCGCCGCCGAATGGGCCCAGGACAAGTTCAAGTCCTTCGGTCTCTCCAATGTTCACACCGAGGAGTGGACCATTCCTGCGACCTGGGAGCCGGAAAGCGCGGCCATTGGCCACATCACCAGTCCAGTCAATCACCTTCTCCATATCTATTCCATCGGCTGGAGTCCATCCACCCCGAAGCACGGAATCAGCGGGCAAGTGGTCTACGTTCCCAGTCTGGTAGCCGCGGATATAGAGAAGCAGAAGGACAAACTGAAGGGTTCAATCGCCCTGCTGGACGCAGCCAGTTTTGGGGAGAAGCCTCGTTTCGACGAGATTCTTCAAGGGATCGACAGCATGCGATCGGATGGGATCATCGCGATCCTGATTCCCGGCGGCACGAATGGGACCGAATCATTATTGACACTCAACGTCAGCGCTACTATCGATCCAACACCAGAAGCGCAGATCGGCAGCGAAGACGTTTCGCTTATCAAGCGCCTCCTGGATCATGGTCCTGTTTCGGTCGACTTCAGCTATTCCAATAAGATCCGTAAAGACGTCAAAGTCCCGAACGTGATTGCCGAAATCCCGGGCACCGATCTGGCGAGCGAGGTCGTCATTATCGGCGCCCACCTCGATTCATGGCAGCCGGGAACGGGTGCGCAGGATAATGGCACAGGCGTGGCCAGCGTGCTGGAAGCAGCACGCGCGATCCAGGCGCTCCATCATCCGGCGCGGCGGACCATACGCTTCGCGCTCTTCGGTGGAGAAGAAGAAGGCCTGCTTGGTTCCACTGCCTACACCCGCGCGCATCTCGCGGATCTTCCCAGGATCGACACTATCCTGATCACCGACACAGGGGCGCAGCCCGCGAAGGGCTGGTACCTGATGGGTCGCGATGACACCAAGGACGCGGTCGCCTCGCTCAAGCCGGTCCTGAGTGGTCTTGGCGCTGATGCCACCAGTTCCGACACGGAATTCATCTTTCAGACAGATCATGCTGCCCTGGACGTGCTGGGCGTGCCGACCCTGGTGCTGTGGAACGATACGGACAAGTACTTCACGCTGCATCACAAGGCCTCTGACACTTTCGACAGCGTAGTGCAGAAGGATCTAACGCAGGGTGCTGCCGTTACCGCCGTGACGGCCTACGCTATCGCCAATGCGGGGGTGTCGCTCGGCAAACATCTGAGTCCGGATGAGGTGCAGGCCATGCTGAAAAAAGCCGGCAGCCTGGAAGAGTACGAATATCTTAAAAAGGTGAACTCGCTGCCCTAGAAGCTATCCATCCCTGCGGAGCGACCTGGTCGGTCGCCTCCGGCTGGTCTGGCAAGAATCAAGACAGCTATAATCGAATCATCAGGATGCCGGTATCTGCCTACAGATCGACGCCGAGGTTCCGCCTCAAAGCAGCAGCCCGGAAGGCGCGCGAACTGGGTATCGTCGGTCATGCCCTGGCCTCGACGCATCATCCGGTCATGGCACAGATCGTGCCCATGCGCCGCTGCAATCTGTCCTGTGCCTATTGCAATGAGTACGACGAAGTCTCCAAGCCCGTAGCGCTCGACGAAATGCATCGCCGTATCGACGATCTTGGCCGGCTCGGCACCAGTATCATCACTATTTCCGGCGGCGAACCGCTGCTCCATCCCGAGCTCGACGAAATCATCCGTCGCATCCGCAAGGTTGGCGCGCTGGCCGGCATGATCACAAATGGCTACCTGTTGGTACCGGAACGCATCCAGCGCCTTAATGCTGCGGGCCTCGACCACATGCAGATCTCGATCGACAATGTGCAGCCGGATGAGATCTCGAAGAAGAGCCTGAAGGTCCTCGACCGCAAACTGCAAAACCTTTCCGAGCACGCTGATTTTCACGTCAACATCAATTCCGTTGTTGGCGGCGGTATCAAGAATCCGAATGACGCGCTGGTGATCGGCCGTCGCGCCCTGGAACTCGGCTTCACTTCGACCATCGGCATCATTCACGACGGCAGCGGCCAGCTGAAGCCGCTGGTCGATGAAGAGCGTCGGGTCTACTACGAGATGGCGAATCTCGAGAAGAAGAACTACTCGCGGTTCAATCACTTCCAGGAAGCCATTGCCAACGGACAACCCAATGACTGGCGTTGCCGCGCAGGTTCGCGCTACCTCTACATCTGCGAAAGCGGCCTGGTCCATTACTGCTCGCAGCAGCGCGGTTTTCCCGGTACGCCGCTTTCGCAGTACATGCAGGCGGATCTTGATCGCGAGTTTCGGTCGGAGAAGGGCTGTGCCCCCAATTGCACAGTGTCGTGCGTGCACCAGATTTCGTACATTGATCACTGGCGTGCGCCGCAGACCCGCCACATCGATCCAGGCGTACCGTTGAGCCACGATGGATCGACCCGCGACTCCGAACTGGTCAATATCGAGCTCTAGCCAACCTGCCGACAGTTTTCGACCTCCCAGTAGGCAGACACGTTACCAGCCATTACTCAGAAGCCGCTCCCCGGTTACGCTAGTGGTCTAGCATTCTGCCACTTAAGCTGTATTGTGAATGCATGCGGTGGTTCTTCTTGAACTGCCTGGCACGGCAGCCTTTCGGGGGAGGGGCTTCTGGATCAGGTGGCTAAAGAAGAATCGCCGCGATCTACAAATTTAGGCTTCCAGCGCAAGGCCGCTCTCAACAACGCACCGCCGGGCACAAGGCCGTAGACAAGCTGAAGGAAAGGGCTCCTACATGAATCCATTGCAGCTTGCCAGCGCATTAGAGCAGACCCGCTCCATACCCCTCGATCAGATCGCCTCTGTCGCCATGGACCATAAACGGCAACTGGCGGTGGTGCAACTTCATTCCGGCACCGAAGTGCAGATGGAAGCCAGCAGCTATCCCGAATTGATTGAGAAGCTTACCGAGCTTTATTCAGGTCGCTACGTAGCCTAGTACCACCACTTCATAGTCAAGATCAGCCCGATCCGGCATTGCCGGAGCGGGCTTAGTGTTTGCGGGCAGCATTATGGCTGTGAGCTATTGACGCAGGCTACCATGTTAGCTAAGCTAGCTTAGCACTCAAGGAGCTACCATGACGACGGCTACTATCTTCGAAGCTAAAACCAGGTTGTCGGAGCTCGTAAAGAAAGCGCAGCAGGGTGAGACAGTCATCATCACTTCTGGCCGCGAGAAGACGCCGGTTGCCAAGCTGGTGCCGATTGAGCCATTTGTCCCGAAGCGGCTGGGGATTCTAGAGAATCCCAACTTTGAACTGCCCGAGTCCTTTTGGGATCCACTGCCGGAAGAGGAACTGAAGCTTTGGAACGGCGAGGGTGAGTGAGAGCGCTGCTAGATACAAATGCGCTTATTTGGGCCACAATCAAGCCTTCCCAGCTCAGCCGTTCAGCAACAGGCGTCATAGTCGATCCGTCAAACGTCATATTTGTTTCTGCTGCGTCAGCATGGGAGATCGCGACCAAGGTACGGCGAGGCAAGCTCCCTGATGCCGAAAAACTCGAGCGAGACTTTATGGCAGTTGTTCCTGCTGCAGGTTTTGTTTTTCTGCCCATCCATGTGG
>CAZZVA010000120.1:5055-10519 GCA_964657345.1 uncultured Acetobacteraceae bacterium
GTCATGCCGTCGCATTCGCGGATGGTGTTCGCCATCCACGGCCCGATGTAGGTCGAGTCCGTAATCTCCTGCTGGTTCATATACGTCGCATTGAACTCGCTCCAGATCAGCGGCATCTGCGGCATGGACGAATGCATGATCTGGTCGTGCACATGCTTCACGGCTTCGCACACCATGCCGTGCGGCGGGAGTGGTTGCGGCTTGCCGAAGACATCCTGCGCCGTGTCGTTTCCATACACATGGGTCGAAACAAAATCGAGCGGCACATGCTGCGAGGTTGCATGGGCAATCATCGCGTCGACCCACGCTGCCTGGGCAGTGGCCGGACCGCCTACACGCAGTCGCGGACTCACAGTTTTTACTGCCCGCGCGGCATGATCGTACAACTCGAAGTAGGTGGATTGCGCAGGCCGGCCAGTCCAGAAATCGATATTCGGTTCGTTCCAGACTTCGAAATACCAGCTTGCCACTTCATTGATGCCGTAGCGATCGACCAAGTGCTGCGTGAACGCCTGCACCAGCGCTCCCCACTTGTTGTAGTCCGCGGGAGGCGCCACGATCTGCTTGTACCAGAAGGCGTGATAGTCCAGCCGCGAAGCCATCTTTTTGGGCGTAAAACTCAACTCGACAAAAGGCTTGACGCCGTTATCCAGCAGGCCGTCATAGATGTGGTCGACGTAGGACCAGTTGTAGACCGGCTTGCCATCCTTATCTTCGTCGTACACGCCCACTTCGTCATGAAAGATGGCATGGAAGCGCACGTACTGGAAGTCGGTCGCAGCCTTCACTGTTCTCAGATCGCGTCGATAGTCTTCGCGCAGCGACAACACTGCCCGGCCCGAGCCGAACATCTGTTCCCAGTAGTGAGGGAACGGCGTTCCTGCTCCTTGCGCATCCACAACAACCGTCTCCGCAGCCGAACTCGATAAAGCTGCGGAAGCAGCAAAGGCGGCGGGCGTAAAAGCAGCCAACACCAGTGTCAACAGCGAAGGGAAGCAACGACAGTGCATGTTCATCCTCAAGCATCCACTCTAACGCGAGGGCGCACTCCCGAAGAGGCGGGTGACGATCTCAAACAAAAAAGCCCGGCGTGGTGCCAGGCTCTTTCGCTTCATGAGGGTTAAAAACTAAACAGCCGGACCCACCCGCTGTGCTGCCTCTTCGGGCGTCAATTGCTTCGCATACACCTTCTTCGCGAGGCCGATTTTCTGCAGAAACAGAATGCCCCACCAGTTGAAGTCGACTTCGTACCAGGCCATCCCGTGCTTAGCTGAAACCGGATGCGCATGGTGATTGTTGTGCCAGCCCTCGCCGCCTGTCAGCAACGCGACCCACCAGTTGTTGGTGGAGTCGTCCTTCACCGCCCAGCGGCGCGACCCGAACATGTGCGTCGCCGAATTAACGAGCCAGGTCGCGTGCCAGCCGCAAACGACGCGCAGAAAGACGCCCCATAGCACAAAGCTGGTCGCCAGCTTCAAGCCGCCAAGTGCGTAGCCGCTCACCACCAACCCGGCAGCCAGCACGAAGATCGGCAGCCAGTGATATTTGCTCAGCCAGCGATAGTAGCTGTCCTTCATCAGGTCCGGCGCATACCGTTTCAGCAGGGGACTGTGGTTGTTCAGGTTGCCGTTGGTGATCCAGCCCAGGTGCGACCACCACGCGCCTTCACGCGGAGAGTGCGGATCACCCGGCTTATCCGTGTATTGGTGATGCAGACGATGGACCGCCACCCAGTAGATGGGGCCGCCCTGCAGCGCGAGGGTTGCGCCTGTTGTCAGGCTGTACTCCAGCCATTTCGGGACCGCGTAGCCTCGATGGGTCAGCAGCCGATGGTAGGCCATGGCGATACCGCCATTCTGCGCAATCACCCACAAAATCGCCGTGACTGCCAGCGCCTTCCACGAAAAAAAGAACAGCGCGGCCACGGCGCCCGCATGAAAGAACAACAGGAAGATTGCGAAAGTCCAATCGAGTGATCCAGCCGCAGTTTCATGGAGGATCAATTCTTTGTCTTTGTCAGGCGCCGAGTAGAGCGGAGCAGAAGCGGTGGGGTCAATGATTGTGGTTGCCATGAGGTGTGTCCAAGACAAAGGCTATAACGCCGCTACCCGGCCGAACCCTGATCTCCTGTAAGACTTTGGTAAAAGCATTCTTCGGGAAGAAAGCCCTCACTCAGGTCAAAATGGCACTGTGACTGTTGATCCGAGTGGCCAGGTCAGAAACGAGTCACAAGCCACACGCCGGCAATCATCAGGCTACAACCCAGCGCCCGCATGGGTGACAATGCGTGCTGCCGGAAACCGATCCATCCAAACTGATCCAGTATGGCGGACACCACCACGGCCGCGGTGATGCTGAGTCCTGTAAAGACACCCGAGCCCAGCTTCTGCGCAAGCATCAGCCCCGCCATGGTGGATGCAATACTCACCAGTCCACCCAGCCACGCCCAACTACTTACCGACGCCAGCCTGGCAGCAGGAAGTGTCTGCCGCAGGACGAGCTGGACCAGCATCAATCCCGCCAAGCCAGTCACATACACGCTCAGCCCAGCCCATACTGGTGACCCCAGCTGCTTGTTCAACTGGGCGTTCATACCCGATTGGAAGGGATTGGCTGCGCCGGACACAAGCGCGATCAGAAAGAACAACCAGGACATAAGGATGTGCCTCGTTCACTCGGATGCATAACGATGTCTCGCCCACCCGGGAAGTTGGGGCAACTGTAGTCCCGCTACGCCGAAACCAGATGCTTTCGAAGAAATCCTGAGTGAGTCCCCGCCGGCATCCGTGGCCGCTTGCTGGCGTCGCTACAGAGAAGTACACTCAATGTAGGACCGGGAGAGTCGGATATCGGGTACACTAGGTAAACGGCATGTTGAGATTGACGAAAAAAGCGGATTATGGACTGATGGCGCTGAAGTTTCTGGCCGAGCGTCCGGAGCTTGCTTCGCAAAGCGCCAAGGACATCGCAGACGCCTACGGGATCCCGCCGCAGCTTCTCGCCAAGATCCTGCAGCGTCTCACCAAGGTCGGTCTGCTCCGCTCCCACGCCGGCATCAACGGAGGGTATTCCCTCACCCGGCGCGCAGCGGATATTACAGCTTTTGAAGTGATACACGCCATTGATGGTCCTTTATTTATAACCTCATGCGATAACGGCCTCAGGCAGTGCGACCTGAACGATAGCTGCACCATCAAAGAGCCATTACGCAAAGTCAACGACAGCATTTCTGATGTGCTGAAAGCACTCAGTATCGCTGACCTGTGCGAGTCGGAACAGGCCTTGCATCGGCACTCTATGCGTATGCCGGCCGGCCTCAACACCACACTGATCACGCTCAGTCGATAGCTTCAGACGCCAGGCGAGCCGGGCCACATAACAGGATCGCAGTAGAAGTACACCAGATAGGGAGATTCCAATGAGTGCTATTGCCACCGACCTTCATACTGCAGAGCAGAACGGGGCTGCCATTCATAGCAATGTGCAGGCGCCCAAAGACATCAAGCTGCCCATCTACATGGATAATCACGCCACCTCGCAGATGGACCCGCGGGTTCTCGAAGCGATGCTGCCCTACTTCACCGACGTGTACGGCAACGCCGCCAGCCGCAATCACTCGTTCGGATGGACGGCAGAGCAGGGCGTAGACGTAGCGCGTGAGCAGGTCGCCCGCCTGATCGGCGCAACGGCCAAGGAGATCATCTTCACCTCCGGCGCCACCGAGAGCAATAACCTCGCCATTAAGGGAATTGCCGAGATGTATCGCGAGCGCGGCAACCACATCATCACGCAGGCCACCGAGCACAAGGCAGTGCTGGATACGTGCAAGCGGCTCGAAAAGTCCGGGTACAAGGTGACGTACCTTGCGGTAAAAGATAACGGCCTGATTGACCTGGACGAATTGAAGGCTGCCATGACCGACCAGACCATCCTGGTGTCCATCATGTTCGCCAATAATGAAATTGGCGTCGTCCAGCCAGTCGCAGAGATCGGCAAACTTTGTCATGAAAAGAATGTGATCTTCCACACGGACGGTGTCCAGGCAGTCGGCAAGATTCCGGTTGACGTCCAGGCTATGAACATCGACCTGCTGTCACTGACGGCTCACAAGATCTACGGTCCGAAGGGCGTCGGTGCCTTGTACGTCCGCCGTCGTAATCCTCGCGTGCAGATTTCCGAGCAGATCAATGGCGGAGGCCACGAGCGCGGTATGCGTTCCGGCACCCTCAATGTACCTGGCATCGTCGGACTCGGTAAAGCCTGCGACATCGCCCGCGAAGAGATGCCAACCGAAGCCGCACGGCTCGCCCGCCTGCGGGACAAGCTCAAAGCGAAGCTCGAATCCCAGCTTGACTATATCCACGTAAACGGCACCATGGAGCACCATCTTCCCGGCAATCTCAACATGAGCTTTGTCTATGTGGAAGGTGAGTCGCTGCTGATGGGTATCAACGACATCGCAGTGTCCAGCGGCTCCGCCTGCACCTCGGCGACTCTGGAACCATCCTATGTTTTGAAGGCTCTCGGTCTCGGCGACGACGTAGCTCACAGTTCGATCCGCTTCGGCCTGGGACGCTTTAACACCGAAGCTGAGGTCGACTACGTAGCCGACAAAATTATCGATGTCGTGCAGAAGCTGCGCGAACTCTCGCCACTGTACGAGATGGTGAAAGAAGGCATCGACATCTCAAAGATCGAGTGGCAGGCCCACTAGGACTTGTCGCGACACAGTTAGTAGTTAAGCAGTCAACGGAAATTCAGAACCGCCGGAGGAACACATGGCATACAGCGATAAGGTCATCGACCACTACAACAACCCCCGCAACGTAGGTCAGCTCGACAAGTCCAGCAGCGAAGTAGGAACTGGCCTGGTCGGAGCCCCGGAATGCGGTGACGTCATGCGTTTGCAGATCAAAGTAAACCCGGCAACGCAGGTCATCGAAGAAGCCAAGTTCAAGACCTTTGGCTGCGGCTCTGCCATCGCCTCTTCGTCCCTCGCGACCGAATGGGTGAAAGGCAAGACAATCGAAGAAGCGATGTCCATCACCAACACTGACATCGTCAAGGAACTGGCTCTTCCTCCTGTCAAGATTCACTGCTCGGTCCTCGCAGAAGACGCGATCCGTGCGGCCATCGGTGACTGGAAGAAGAAGAACAATGTGGCAGAAACAGTCGGTACAGAGACTGCAGTCGCTGCTCACTAGGCTGATATAGCTGACACTGAAAAGGGCGAAGAGATATTCGCCCTTCGCAGTGTTTCCAACAGGCCGTCAGCCGTTTATTTCGCACGTAGTACCAATACGCACACCATGACCCAACTTACATCCATCACGCCAGCAGGTGCCGCCGCCGAACAATCGGCACCGGAAGTCAGCGCACCGTCCGGGAATCCGAAAATCCAAGGCGTGCAGGTGACTGAGAAAGCTGTGCGGCGCATTCGCACTGCTATGGCCAAGGAAGGAAT
>CAZZVA010000121.1:0-10380 GCA_964657345.1 uncultured Acetobacteraceae bacterium
GCTGCTTGGCGAAGTTGATGGTGTTGCGGATGGACTCTTTAGTTTCGCCGGGGAGGCCGAGGATGAAGTCACCGTGGATGGTGAGGCCGAGGTCGTGGCAGTCCTTGGTGAAGGCACGTGCCCGTTCGACAGTGGCGCCCTTCTTGATGTTCTTGAGAATCTGCGGATCGCCTGATTCGAATCCAACGATGAGCAGCCGGCAGCCGGCCTCGCGCATGGCCTTCAGGGTGTCGCGGTCCGTGGTGACGCGCGAGGTGCAGGACCAGGTCAGCTTCAGCGGCTTCAGCTTTTCGCACAGTTCGATGGTGCGGGCCTTTTGGATGTTAAAAGTGTCGTCATCAAAGAAAAACTCCTTCACTTCCGGGAAGAGTTCCTTGGCGTGGGCCATCTCGGCAGCGACGTCGTCGGTGGAGCGCTTACGCCACGCATGCCCGCTAAGGGTCTGCGGCCACAGGCAGAAGGTGCATTGTGCCGGGCATCCGCGCGTCGAGTAGAGCGATACGTACGGATGCAGCAGGAAGGGGACGTTGTACTTGGTAACGTCCACGTCGCGCTTGTAGATGTCGGTAGCCCAGGGCATGTCTGGCTTGTCGAGCTTCTCTACCTGCGGCCGGTCGGGATTGTGAATGACCCTGCCGTTCTCAAGGTAGCTGATGCCGAGGATCTCCGACAGCGGCTTTCCATTGGCGTATTCCACGACTGAGTAGTCAAATTCGCGACGGCAGACGAAGTCGAGGGCAGAGCATTCCTTGAGGGCTTTGTCGGGTGCCGTGGTGACTGGCGGTCCAACGAAGCAGACCTTCATGGTCGGATTGGCCTTCTTGATGGCCTCGGCCAGGCGCTGATCACCGGTCCAGCCGGGTGTGCTGGTGAAGAGCACGAGGAACTCGTAGTCTTTCGCAATCTCGATCGTCTCGGTTGCGGAGACGTGATGCGGCGGCGCATCGAGCATGCGGGAGCCTTCCAGCATGCCGGCGGGATAGGTCAGCCACACGGGGTACCAGTAGGATTCGATTTCGCGGGTAGCCGGCCAGCGCGAACTCGCGCCACCGTCGAAATTCTCAAAAGAAGGCGGGTTCAAAAGCAATGTTTTTAATGGCATATTGTCTAGGTAAGTGTACCAGTTTGGACGCGCCTCTGCTGCCTTTCGGCTCATTTGCAGGCTTGTTGATCCAGGTACTGTTTGCATCAGAAATGATGCGGAAATATTGCGACTATCGATGCGGTGTCTGCATCGCCCACCGCTCGATCAAGCCCTTCAATCGCAGAAGATTCAGCTGTGCCTGGATGAGCTGCAAGTTGGCGTCGAGCAGGTCAATGGCGAATCGGCGCTCATCGATGCGAGCCTGTTGTTCTTCCCTGGGAGTGATGGGCGAGGCGCCCGGACTCGCGGGACCGTTCTGCAGCTGGATCAGGACAGCACTGAGCTGATCCTGGGCAAGCTGCTGCTGCAGCTCGGCTACCTTCTGCTGGGCCGCGAGAGTGGCGAGACTGCGCTGGAGCTGGAGTTGCTGCTCGTCGACCTGGTTGCGTGCCTGGTCGGCCTGGGCAAGCGCATGGACGGCGGCGGCGGCAGATCCCCTGGCATGCTGGTGCTTGCTTTCGTCAAAGATGGGAACAGTGATATTGAGGCCGATGCCGAAGTTGTTGTGCTGAAAGCGGTTGTAATAGAGCTGGTAGTTGTTGAACTCGGCGTAGCGGCTGTAGTTGAGGCCAAGCGCAAAGATCGGGCGGTATTCCTGACGGTCGTCACCGAAGGACACGTAGAGTTTGGAGCGGGCATCCACGTAGGCGGCCTGCACCCCGAGGTTTTGATGCGTGACCTCGTCCAGCATGGATGTGGACGGCGGCGCCGGAATGCTGTCGGTCTCAGTGAGGATGCGGGTAGCCGGCAGACCGTCCAGGTGAGCGAGTTTGGCGCCCAGAACGTCTATCTGGGTTTCCAGCTGTAGCTGCCGCAGGGCGAGGCGTGCGTTGGCCAGCTGGACCTGGGTGGCTTCGACGCGGCTGTCGAGGCCGGCGGCGACGCGGTCTTCTTCAATGTCCACTAGCTTCTGACCGAGCTGCTGCTGTGTCGCGACCGCCTGCAGTTCCTGCTGGTCGGTGTTGAGCTCGATGTAATCGAGAGCAGCGTCGAGGATGATCTTCTGGCGGGTGTCCTTGAGCTGAATGCGGGCGGCGTCGGTGGCAGCCCGGGCAGAGCGGACGTAATCAGGTTGGGAGAAGGAGTAGACCAGCGAATTCGACTGAATATTCAGGATGGACGGCTGCCCGACCGGGAAGCCGTAGGAGTAGCCGATATTGGAGTTGAAGGTGAAGCTGGGGAGGTAGGCGTCCTTCTGTTCGGCGAGTCCAGCAGCGGCGCGCCGGACGTCGGATTCGGCCATGCGGACTTCGGGCGAGTTGCGCAATGCGAGGTCGACCGCGGTATAAAGCGATACCGACTGGGCGAACGCAGCAGGAGCAAGCATGCAGGCGGCGGCCCATGCTATCGATGCCCATGCTCGCCGTTGCCGTCTACTCAAAGGTCTGATCCTTTCAAGATCATTGAAGCACGTGGTGGTGTGAAGCCGGGGGAGCGGGAGCGGACGCAAACCAGGACTACGGCACAACCCGGACAGGCACGCCCTCGGTGATGGATTCTCCCGAGGTGGTGCCCAGTGCCACGGTGTCGCCGTCTTTCAAGCCGGTGAGTATCTGTACCTGTGTGAGATTGATAGACCCGATGGTGACGGGCTGGCGATGAACTGCGTCGCCGACGACCAGGTACACATAGTCGGCACCGGCCTCGGTGTGGAGTGCCTCCCGCGGGATGGTGAGCACGTTATCAAGATGCTGGGTGGTGACAGTGACGGTGACGTTGACATTGGGGAGAAGGTCTCCGTCCGGATTGTCGAGGCTGATGATGGTTTCGCCCACGTTGCGTGTGCCGTAATTGATGATGGTAGAGGGCAGACGATCGACTCGTCCGTTCCAGATGCGGCCGTGCTTGGCATCCCAGGCGACCGTGGCAACCTGCCCGATCTGCAGGTTACCGATCTCCGGTTCATCGAAATATGCTTTGACGCGAAGATGTGTAAGGTCGGCGACTTCGAGGAGTTGTTCCCCCTGCTGCACATATTGCGATTGCGAGACGGGGAGGTAGTAAACCGTGCCATCGAAGGGCGCATGGATATTGGATTGCGCAATGACAGCCTGTGCCGCCGCGTAATTTGCCTGGGCTTCTGAAACACTGGCCTGGGCGTGAGCGACGTCGGACCTCGCGTAGCGGCTGGTCTTGCGATTCTGCAGGCCTTGCAGAGTAATGTTGGCGACGTCGAGTCGTTGTTGTGCCGAAAGCACTTCGCCGGGCGATGCTGCGCCCTGTGCCTGGAGTTTCTTGAGCGTCTCAACGTTGTGCCGGGCAGCATCGGCATCTGCCTGGGCTTTGCCGAGATTGTCGGTGAGAGAGAGCTGCTCTTCCTGCGTGCCGCCCTGGCGAATGGCGTCTAGATTGGCTTGCGCGCCTTTGAGGTTTGCCGAGGCGGAGGCCAGGCGGGAGGCGGCGTCCGTGTCCTGCATGCTGAGCAGGAGTTGTCCGTTACGAACGTGGTCGCCGCTGCGAACGTAGACTTTCTGGATCGTTCCGGGAGCCGGCGCGGCGGCGCTGAAATTCAGTTGAGGCTCCACTTTGCCATTGGTGCTGATGGTGCGGGTAAGACTCTGACGTTCGGCGTGGGCGACGCGGATGCGCAGACTCTGCCGCGTGAAGTGCCGTGCCGCGAAAAAGACGACGATGAGCAGCAGGCCTGCGACGATCCAGATAACGCGCGCTTCGATCTTGTTTGCTTTAGCTTCTGCCATCCATGAGCCGAAGGTCAGTATATAGGGTCAGAGGTCTGCTTCTCCTTAAGGTGAAGCGTATGAACTACTGCTCAACAGGGGGACGCGGTGTGCCGAGTGGTGGAATGAGGCCGTTTACAATAAGCACATGGCTTCTACAGCACGCTATACAGATGAGCACGCAAAGGCAGGCCTGGAGACTCGCTTTCCTGCGATCGAGACCTGGGAAAATCAATTCCAGTCGTACGAGATATTGATCGATGACCCGGAATTTACGTCGGTATGTCCGAAAACCGGGTTACCGGATTTTGGAGCGATCACTATCCGCTACATGCCCCGGGGAGAGTGCCTGGAGTTGAAGTCGCTCAAGGAATATCTCTTCTGCTACCGAAACCTGGGAATCTTTCAGGAGAACATTGTGAACCAGGTGCTGGAAGATGTCGTAAAAGCGTGCGATCCGATGTGGGCGATTGTGCGGGGTGTCTTTCGTCCGCGCGGTGGGATCGCGACGATTGTCGAGGCGCGGTATCCGCGGCCGGGCGCGGATGAGCGGTCCGGGACGATCGTCGGGCAGGGTTGACTTCAGCAGGGTTGACCTTAACGGACTAATTCAGAGACGACTTCGATCTCCTGGTGGCGGGTGCTACCCGGAATGTCGAGAGATCCTAGTAGCTGCGGCTTGCCTAGGACGAGGTTCGAAGAGCCTTCGAGTGTGGTTTGTCGAATGACCGGGTCCCCGCGCAGAACATCGACTCCTTTCTCCGCGGCTACGCTTGACTGATTGACCTTGGATCGAAGCCTTACGCCGTCATGGTAGGTGTCCAGGCCGGCCTCAATATCCAGACCAACGTCGAGGTAGGTCACTTCGGGGTTTGAACCGGTCGAGGCCGTGCCGGTGAGTAACGGCACCTTGCTGCCCTGCTTGAGGTTGGTCTTGCCGCCCGAAGCGACAATGAGGGAGTAGTGCTGAATGCCGATCGGTTTGCCAGCGTCGCTTTCCGTGATGGTGTAGGTGAGGCGATAGATCTTCCTGGTTCGGTCGAGTTCACTGATGATTTGCTGCGCCATCTGCAAGTCGTCAGCAGATGCCCGCATCGCGATGGCGTTTTGACCTGGCACTGCATACAGTTTGGCCCTTGTGAGCATGTTACGAAGGGTGGTCTGAATGTCATTGAGGTCGTTCTGTTGCGCGCCGTTGGTGAGGTAGAAAGTCTTGTAAAGCTCAGCTCGGGATGTGTCTTCCACTGCTCTTTGATCGGTCGCCTTCGAATCGGCCGGCCTGGACTGCGGGTATGCAGCCGACGCAGCGAAGACCGAAAGGATAGCCACCCCCACCACTATTTGCGAGGCCAGGAGCTTCAGCCGGTACGCTTTATCGTGTTTCGCCTTCATGGATCACCTCGGATGGGATGGGTGCTTCTGCCTGGAGGGGCGGAGGGGGAGCAAAAAACTTGTCAAACTGTGCCTGTTCCGCGGCGATGTCTACAGCCTGCGAAGCCGGGATGAGCATTCCTAGCTTCGCAGCATCGTGATGATGCGCAACGTGCAGCAGCAAACGTTCCTGTTCGGTGAGAGGCATGGGCGGAGCAGGAAAGCTGACTCTTGCTGCAGAGGCAGGGAGCGGCATCGCCGGCGCCCCTCGCCTGACTGCTTTCTTCGTGGCATGGGTGACAGTGGTTGGGACCGTCGACGTCGTTGCCCCGGCGACCTCTGGTTGCGGCAGATGCTGGATGCCGGCATAGGCCGGTGTCTTTGTGAGATGTGACATCCGTCCGCCGAGGACCATCAGCGCTGCGAGCAGGATGCAGCCGGCGAAGGCCGGAATCGCAAAGCGGCGCCAAATAGCAGGTCGAGGCGAGTCAGAATGATCCCGCATGGCTCGCAGGATTCGCTGCTCCAGAGCCGGCGAGGCTGATGCACCTCGCAGGCCCGCCATTACCTTGTGGACTGCCTCGTCAGGATCTGTCAACATCGCTGGTTCCTCCTTTCAGCCGCTGGCGGAGCCGGGTGCGTGCCCGAAACAGCAGAGCGCGCACAGCCGACTCGCTTCTTCCCAGAACGGCTGCAATCTCTCCCGTGTTCAATTCCTCGATGGCGGAGAGTAGAAGCACCTGGCGCTCTCCTTTGGGTAATCGCTCCAGCTCTTGCAGGACTGTCTTCATGCGCCGGGCTTCACTGATCACCTCATCTGCCGGTGTACTGGCAGCGGCAAGTGACTGGGCGAAGTCGTCATCCAGCTGATCCGGACGGAGGCGCCGCCGTCGATCGATGGCAAGGTTCCAGGCAATGCGCACCAGCCAAACCCGCATATCGCGGACATCAGTGAGAGAATCGCGATGCTGAAGCATGCGTAGGAAGACATCCTGAACAACATCTTCTGCTTCAGACCGGCTGCGCAGGATGGAATGCGCTACGCGGAAGAGCAAGGCGGAATGGATTTTCACAAGGCCGGTGAGATCAGTCTCTGACCGCACGTCCCTCATGGAAGACCACGCCAAACCGATGCCCTCAATGGATGTCATGAATCCCTTCTATTTGGACAGACGCACGAGGTCCGCGGCCGCTCGGCAATCTTTTTATACTGCTGGGGAAGCGGGCGGGACAGGGCAGAGATCCTTCGGCTGCTTTACCATCACAGGTGAGTGACTTTCCGGTGCTAACCCGATTCCTTCGTCCAGGCGCTGTAGCCCTCTTCCTGCTGACGGCACTGAACCTGGTTAACTTTATGGATCGCTACGTGCTGCCGGGAGTGCAGCCGCTGGTGCAGAGGGAGTTCGGCGCGAGCGACCAGCAGATGGGTGCGCTGACGACCGCGTTCTTCATCACGTATATGCTGTGTGCTCCGTTGACAGGGTGGCTTGGCGACCGGCTGCCGCGCAAGCCGCTGATTGTCGGCAGTGCGCTGTTGTGGAGTGGGGCGACGTTGTTGACGGCGACGGTACACAGTTATGCCGCGCTGTACTGGCGGCATGCGGCTGTGGGGATCGGCGAGGCGACTTTCAGTATTTTTGCGCCGGCGCTGCTGGCTGATTTTTATCCGGAAGAAGATAGAAATCGCATCCTCAGCATGTTTTATATAGCGATTCCGGTTGGTGCCGCATTGGGCTATCTGCTGGCCGGCGCACTGGGACCTCGTTATGGATGGCGGACACCTTTCTATGTCGGGGCGGCTCCGGGACTGCTCATAGCGCTATGTCTGTGGCTGCTGGTGAAAGAGCCGACGCGCGGATCGGCAGATCGCCTGCACGAGACTGCCGCTCGCGCTTCGATGCGAGGATTGTTTGGCAATGCGGGTTTCTGGTGCGCGACGGTCGGACTGGCGCTGCTGACGTTTTCGATGGGCGGAATCTCGGTGTGGCTACCGACCTTTTATCAGCGATTCGGCGGTTACACGCTACTCGGCGCGAACCAGCGGATCGGCGCTATCACGGTGGTGTGCGGATTGCTGGGTACGATTTTCGGTGGGTGGATTGCCCAGCGATGGCTTGTGCGCAATCATCGCGCACTGTACCTGGTGTCGGCGCTGAGTGCGCTGCTGGCAGTGCCGGGCGCGATGGTGGTGTTCTTTGGACCGGCGCGGTGGATCTTGCCGTCGACGGTGGTGGCAGAGTTCTTCCTGTTCCTGGGGACGGGCCCGCTGAATGCCGCAATCGTGAATTCGGTGGCGGCACGCATCCGTGCAAGTGCCATCGCTGTGAATCTCTTTATGATTCATGCGCTGGGGGATGCGCCCTCGCCAACGATCATTGGTCACGTGTCCGATGCGCATGGTTTGCGGATGGCCCTGGGTCTGACGCTGGTGACGATGCTGATGGCCGCCGCGCTGCTGCTGTTCGGGTCCCGGTTCGCGCCTTTCTTGCGCACCCACGCCGAGACACCTTCCTGATGCGGATCCTGCTGCGCCTCTTCCTGATTGCGGACTGGTTTGTTGCACTCGCCTGGCTGGGTCGCGGAGCCGAGTGGCTTTACGGACTCAGGCTGGTTCCGGATCTTCGTGATGATGCGTACCAGCCGGGCGAGTCGCAGCCTGAGGCGCTGTTGAGTGTGGTGGTGCCGGCACGGGATGAAGCGAAGGCTATTGGCTCATGCCTGCGGTCGCTGCTCGCGAGCTCGGGAGTGTCCCTGGAGCTGATCGCCGTGGATGACCGGTCGGACGATGATACGGGCAGAATTATGGATAAGATCGCTGCTGAGGCCGACGGCTCACGGCACAGTTTGAAAGTCATTCATGTGAAAACACTGCCCGACGGATGGATGGGCAAGACCCATGCGATGGCCGAGGCTGTTGCCCATGCCACTGGCGAGTGGGTGTTGTTTACGGACGGCGATATGCTGTTTGCCCCGGAGGCACTCGCGCGCGCGATGAAGTACGCGCGGGTTGCGCAGGCGGATCACGTGATTCTGTATCCGACGATGTTGTATGAAGGATTCGGCGAACGGATGATGCTTTCTTTTCTGCACGTGATGTCTATTTGGGGCGTGCGACCGTGGAAGGTGGGCGACCCGAAAGCGAAGCGGGACTTTATCGGCATCGGGGCCTTCAACCTGATGCGGCGAACTGTTTACGACGAAGTAGGAGGCTGGGAATCGCTGCGGATGGAGGTCCTGGAGGACCTGCGCATGGGTTTTGTGATCAAGCGGAAGGAATATCGGCAGAGAGCGGTATTCGGCCGGGATCTGACGCGCATCCGATGGGCCGAGGGGGCCTTGGGCGCTGTCGACAACATGACCAAAAATCTGTTTGCACTCTTCCGATTCCGCTTGCGGCTGGCAGTGCTCGCTGTCAGTTCAGTCACGGCGTTGTGCCTGTTGCCTCTTGCGGGATTAATGGTCGGCCGAAGCGGATTGTGGCCGCTACTTTTGATGCTGACCGTGCTGGCGGTTCTGTATGGGCGCTATGAGCGGCTCGGCTTGCCGGGCGTTTTTTATGTGCTGACTTTTCCGGTCGGAAGCAGCCTCTTCATCTTTGCAATGGTCCGCTCGATTGCAACTACCGTGCGGCGGGGCGGAGTGACGTGGCGGGGCACATTCTATCCGCTGAAGGCATTGAAGCGGGTCGCAGGAGCTGGATGGTGAAGCTCGGCTTCTGTCGAGAAGATCGTTATTCGTGTTCCAGCTTCTTGCCGTGGTGATGAAAGTTGACCTTGAGTTCGGGTGCATTCTGCGGCTGGCTGTCTTCTGCAGAAAAACCAGTCATCAGGCGCGGATCGGGACGGAAGCGCGGCTGCCGGTGATGCAGCTGCCCGTCGTCATTCAGGATCATCCTGTAGCGACTGCCGAATTTTTCAATGGCTCCGCGCACCTCTATATTCCGGCCGCTGAGTTGTTCCAGGTTGCCGGCTGAGGTGTGGTCCTCGCGATAGCTGACTACGGTGAACCGGCATTGTGCGTCACTGGTCTCCGGACTGCAAAGGTCCAGGAACCTGGTGCCGTTTTCGACTGTCACCACGTTGTAGACGTGGGCCGCGATACAGGCGTCATGCGAGGTGCGGAGCTGAAGTTCATCGAGCGTAAGACAAGCTGGTTCATTCGCCAGTATTGGCGGAGCGAGCAGAAGGGCAATCGCCAGCAGTGCGGGCGAAACGAAGAGAGCAGAGAAGCGCATCTGACCCACCCCTGGACATTCCTGAAAATGTGATTGTTCTGGTTACGAATGTAGCAGGGTTGTCTCGACCGTACAGATGACGGAAGGTCAGGTTGGTGAGCTGTTACTAAGCAGCAAGCCACATGGCGATGAATGGATTCATCACTGCCTGCAGCAAACAGCCTTATGAATACAGTGTTTTAGCGGACTTCCACCAGGCTGCCGACGTCGCTATTCCCGTAATGGGAGTGAACATATTCGCCGAGGATGCGGGTAAAGTCCTGAACGATGCTGTCACCTTTGAGCGTGGTCATGAGCTTACCGTCGACGTATACCGGGGCCTTCGGGTCTTCGGCAGTGCCGGGGAGCGAGATGCCGATGTTGGCATGCTTGGATTCACCGGGACCGTTGACGATGCAGCCCATGACCGCGAGCTTCATCTCCTCGACTCCTGGATAGCGTTCGCGCCAGACCGGCATGCTTTCGCGGACGTAGCCCTGGATCTGCTGGGCCAGTTCCTGGAAGAAAGTACTGGTCGTGCGGCCGCAGCCGGGGCAGGCAGTGACCTGCGGTGTGAAGCTGCGGATGGAAAGCGATTGCAGTATCTGCTGGGCGCACTGGACTTCTTCCGTGCGATCGCCATTCGGCTTGGGCGTCAGCGAGACACGGATGGTGTCACCGATGCCGCGCAGCAGGAGGGGAGCGAGACCGGCGGTCGAGGCGACGATGCCTTTCATGCTCATGCCGGCTTCGGTCAGACCGAGGTGCAGCGGGTAGTCGCAGCGGGAGGCGAGCATGTCGTAGGCGTCAAGCAGGTCGCGTACGCCGGAGACCTTGGCACTGAGAATGATCTTGTCATGGCCGAGGCCGATGCGTTCGGCAGTTTCGGCCGAACTGAGTGCGCTGACCATCATGGCTTCCATCATGACGTCGCGGGCTTCCAGGGGTTCGGCTCGCCGGGAATTTTCGTCCAT
>CAZZVA010000122.1:0-10333 GCA_964657345.1 uncultured Acetobacteraceae bacterium
CAGGCGAATACCGGGGCACCCATGACCCATCCATAGCCAAAGATGGCAGTAACTATTACGTATTTGCGACAGGCGCAGCTGTCCGTCCGCCAGCCGCGGGTTCGTCTACCATGTCTGCCCCGTCGGGCACCGCATCCAGCGCCGCGCTGCCGCAACTTCCCATCCGCTGTTCCCCCGACCTCCACGCATGGAAGCGCTGCGGCGCCGTCTTCCCCAATGGCATCCCCGCCTGGATCCGCACCGTCAGCCCGGAAACGAAAGAACTCTGGGCTCCCGATATCTCTCTCGTTGATGGCATGTACCGCCTCTACTATGCCTACTCGACCTTCGGCGGCAATGCATCCGGCATCGGCCTGGTCACCAGCCCTACCCTCGACCCGAACAGCCCGCGCTACAAATGGACAGACCAGGGACTCGTGTTCAAATCGACAGTAAAAGACGATTTCAACGCCATCGACCCCAACGCAATCCTTGACCAGAAAGGCGACGCATGGCTCGCCTTCGGCAGCTTCTGGAGCGGCATCAAGATGCGCAAACTCGATCGAGCCACCGGCAAGCTTTCGACCACAGACACCAGGCTCTACTCACTCGCCACCCGTGCGAAACCAGCCGACGCTGCACCGGCCAAACCCGGCCTGCCGCCCGACTGGGAAGCAGTGGAAGCCCCGTTCGTCTTCCATCACGGCCAGTACTACTACCTGTTTGTCTCCTGGGATCTCTGCTGTCGCGGCGCTAAAAGCACCTACCACGCTGTAGTTGGCCGCTCCCGCTCTGTGTACGGACCCTACGTGGACCGGGCAGGCAAGCCCATGATGCAGGGAGGCGGTACCCCGTTCCTGACTGCCAATTCCCGATGGGCCGGCCCGGGAGGCGAATCCCTGCTCCACCTCAACGATCAGGACATCGTCGTCTTCCACGCCTACGACGCCACCACCGGCTTCCCGGCCCTGCAGATCTCATCCATCGCCTGGAACGATGACTGGCCGCGCGCGGAGATCGGCAAAGAGTGACCGGTCGCACCCATCGGCAGCCAGCTTCAGGCCTGTAAATGCCGCGCTGATGCACACTTCACCGTCACTACCTGCGAATACACCGAAATCCGCAGAGCGCTGATTCCTCTTTTAGGGCCGATACGGCTTTCGTCCCAGAATTGCATGGCGACTCAAGAAATCGCTATCTCGGGCTTTGTAATCGGACCATTCTTGTCGTATATTCGAAACGTCAGCGACGAAGTCGCTGAACTGATCTGGGCATTCGCCCAAAACACCATTTGACCGGTGTTCTATTGCCAGATCCCCGCGGCAAACTCTTGGCGGAGACCGCGAGGACCTGGAGTCAACAGTCGTGAGACTGCGGGCTTCCCTCACTATAGGGTGCCAGCCCGCCTCATTTCAACTGCGCCATGGCCACAACTACGTCCAGTGGTCTGCATAACTGTGTCTTTCTGAGGCAACGCAATGAGTAGTAAGAGGCAGAAGTCTTATGCTGGCAGTCCCTTGCCCTGTCCCGGGAACCCCTCGCTCCAATGCTTTGTTCGTCTGTTTCTGGTCGTGCTTGTTGTCTGGGCGAGCCTCGCGTGGTCGGGCCTCGCGGCAGCAGCACAGAACAGTCATCCTGCCCATGGCGCCATCTCGCAGCAGGAAATGGCCCGGATGGCTTCACCCCTTGTTTCCGGCTCCACTGATGCGGACCAGGTCTGCGCACGATCTGCCGTAGGCTCAACCGTTCCGGCGCCCGCGGAATTGAAAAGCACGAATGGCGTCCTTGAACTCACTTTCAATTTCAAAAGCGTCACTGACGCGCAGGGGCTCCTCCGCTACTGTTTCGTGACAGACACCGGCATTCAGTCGCCCACCCTGCGGGTGAACCCGGGCGACAAGCTCGTCATCCATTTCAATAACCAGCTGGCTGTGCCGTCAGCCATGAGCGACAGCTCGAACATGGCCGGCATGAACATGGCTCTCTCCACCAGCGCGGACCCAGGCAGCGCCTGCGAAGGTGCGATGGGCTCCAACGTCACGAACATGCATTTCCACGGACTGAATGTCGCACCAGTCTGCGGCCAGGATGAAGTTCTTCGTACGCTGGTGCAGCCTGGCCAAAGCTTCGACTACACCGTCCAGATCCCCGCGAACGAGCCGCCCGGCTTGTATTGGTACCATCCGCATCCGCATGGGATATCGGAACTCCAGGTACAGGGAGGCGCGACTGGCGCGCTGATCGTGGAAGGCCTGCAGAATGTCGACACCTCCCTCGCCGGCCTCAATGAACGTACCTTCGTTCTGCGCGACCAGCTCCTGCCGGCCTCCGCTGCCAACGAGGAGAACGTCCCTGCCTGGGACCTCTCCATCAACTATGTGCCGGTTCCCTATCCCAGCTACACACCTGCCGTCATCCAGACCAATCCCGGCCAGAAAGAGCTGTGGCGCGTCGCCAATACCGGCGCCGATACGATTATCGACCTTCAGTATCTTGTAAACGGAACGCCACAGCCGGTACAGGTCGTGGCGATCGACGGCTTTCCCATCGCTGCCGGCAGCAGTGGTCTCAAATCCGAAAACGAAACCAGCATTCTTCTGGCGCCGGGAGCCCGTGCCGAGTTCGTTGTCACCACCCCGGGCGTGGGCGACAAGTCCCAACTGGTCACCCAGTACTGGAACACCGGACCCGATGGCGACTATGATCCCGCTCGGCCCATCGCAGACATCGTCAGCCAGAACAACATTGAGGCTTCGCCATCCGCAACTCCTGCAGCCCAGACCCTGCCGCACAGCACAGCGAGTCACAAGGTCACGCGCTTCGCTGACCTGGCAGCAACCGCTCCAGTCGCACAACGGAATCTCTATTTTTCCGAAGTCCTGCTCGATCCAACCGATCCGCTGAGCCCCACCACCTTCTACATCACGGAGCAAGGTCAGACCCCGGCGGCATTCACCATGGGTCAGCCCTCCAACATCATCGTTCATGCAGGCACCACCGAAGACTGGGTCATTGAAAATCGCTCGGAGGAAGATCACATCTTCCACATCCATCAGCTGCACTTTCAACTCCTCGAACAAAACGGACGGCCCGTCAGCGATCCGGCACTACGCGATACCGTGGACGTTCCTTTCTGGAGCGGCAGCGGCCCTTATCCGAGTGTCAAGGTACGCATGGACTTCCGGGATCCGAATATCGTCGGAGCCTTCGTGTATCACTGCCATATTCTTGCGCATGAAGACGGCGGCATGATGGGCATCATCCAGGTGCTCCCGGCAGGATCTGCATCCGCCGTCTCAGCCACTGCCTCTGCATCCAGCATCGATCCCAATGGAAATATCACACTCACAGCGACAGTAGTCGATGCTGCTACAGGCAGTCCCCAGCCCACCGGAGTTGTGCAGTTTGAATTGAATGGAGTCAGCATCGGCAATCCTGCAGCAATCCTCAATGGCAAGGCTGCGTTGACAACGCCAATCAATGGCCCGGCCGGCACTGGCAGCGTAACTGCCTTTTACCAGGGCGACAGTACCTACAAGGAATCTGTCTCTCCCTCGATCCCTTTAAAAATCTCGAGCTTCGTTCTGACCTCGCCCGGAAGCTCCGCGGCTATCGGCACCGCCTCATCTGCAACCGTCACGGTTGATGTGGCGACCGACTACACGTCGCCTATCCGGCTGGGCTGCACCCTGCCTTCGACCCTCACCGAGGCGGCATGCTTTGTCAATCCAACCGCAATTACTGGAACCGGCGCGGCTAAGCTGATCGTGAACACCACACCCGCTCATCCGCTCAGCAGTGCCTTGAGAAGACGCGGCTTTGGCTGGTTTGCAGAGCGCGGAGGGATCACACTGGCATGCTTCGGCATCCTGACTTTTCCTGCCCGCAGGCGGCAGCTGCGCAGCACGTTCCTGTTTGCCCTGGCAGCAGTCATCCTCACCTCGATCGGCTGCGGAAGCAAAGCGGCGAAAACAGATCCGGGCACCCCCGCCGGAATGTATACGGTCATCGTCACCGGCACCTCGGGGACCGGCAGCTCGCTGATCCAGGCGAGCGTCAATGTCCCCGTCACTATCCAGCCGTCTGCGCTGTCGAACTAGAGAAACACTCAGGAGATCACGATGTCGGCAACACCCGCTTCCATGATTCGTAACGCAGGCAGAGCACTTTCTGCTGCGGCCTTTGTATGTGCCACGATCCTGTCAGCCAGCGTCGGCGGCAGTATTTCCGGCACCATCCGGGATTCATCCGGCCAGGTCGTGAACAACGCCGATGTAACGGCTCGTGAAAGCAACACCGGCCTGGTCTACGAAACCCATACCGACAATTCCGGATACTTCACGCTTCCTGTTCTGCCGGTCGGCCGCTACGAAGTGGATGTAACCGCCGCTGGATTCAAAGGCTATCAGCGCAAAGGAGTCACACTCGACACCAGCGCAGCCCTGACGCTGGACGCATCCCTCATCGTCGGCAGTGTCGCGCAGACAGTCAGCGTAAACGACAATTCGTTGCACGTCGAAAGTGAGAGTACACAACTCGGTCAGGTCATCACCGGCCGCCAGATGAGCGCCGTTCCACTCGATGGCCGCAGCTACACCGATCTTCTGTCGCTGCAGGCAGGCGTCGCACCGCAGACCTCGATCACATCACAGACTGTCCAGGATATTGGCGCGACCATCCTCAATCCGTCGGGCACCCTTAACCCCGGCACCGTCTCCGTCAACGGTCAGAGAGAGTTTGCCAACTATTTCAGCGTGAATGGCAGCGACAGCGAAGAAGACGTCAACGTCGGCACTGCCATCATTCCGAATCTCGATTCCATCGCAGAATTTCGAATCCTGACCAGCAACTTCGATGCCGAATACGGTGAGTTCAGCGGCGGCCAGATCAACGTCATCACCAAATCCGGGACCAACAGCTTCCATGGAAATGCCTTCGACTTCCTGCGCAACACCGTTCTGGATGCCCGCAATTACTTCTCGCCAACCCGCGGAGCCTTCCGGCAGAATCAGTTCGGCGGCACCCTCGGTGGCCCCGTGCGCAGGGACAAGCTCTTCTTCTTCACTGACTATCAGGGCACCCGGCAGGCGCAGGGCGTCGACACCGGGACCATCGGTGTTCCCTCGAACGCAGACCGCACTGGCAATCTCACAGACCTCGCCGGCAATCTTTCCGGCACCGTCAGCGGACCTTATCTCGCAAACCTGCTGAGTCAGAAACTCGGCTATCCGATCGTCCAGGGAGAACCGTACTATCTGCCCGGCTGCACCAGGGCAAACTGCGTGTTGCCGAATGCGACCATCCCACTGGGCGCGTGGTCTGGCCCCGCGCAGAAGATGCTGCAATACATCCCCGCCCCGAACGTCAATGGAGGGTATGCAACCTCGGCCTTCAACCAGGTCGTTCGCGACGACAAAGGTGCGGCACGCATCGATGGCAACACGCGCTTCGGCTTGCTCTCGGCCTATTACTTCATCGACGATTTCAGCCTGAACAATCCCTATCCCGTAGCCCAGAGCGGCGCCAGCGTTCCAGGATTCAGTGCACTGACCCTCGGCCGCGCACAATTGCTGTCACTCAGCGACACCAGCACACTCTCCGCCAGCGCCATCAATGAACTCCATCTGAGCTTCCTCCGCGATGCTACCAATCTGGGACAACCACTCGGCGGTCAGGGTGTGAGCCTGGCATCGCAGGGCTTTGTCAACGCCAACGGGACTGACAGCATTGTCGCCCTCGATCCAAAAGGCCAAGGCGTAGAAAATCTCAACTTCAATGCATATTCCACCGGCGCAGCCGCGGATGAACTTACGCAGAGTAATAATACCTTCCAGGTTACAGATACCTTTACGCGCGTCCTCGGCAACCACACGATCAAATTCGGCGCTTCCTTTCACGCAGACCAGGTCAACTCCCACCCGATCGCGCAGTATAACGGCAGCTTTGTTTTCTCCGGCACAGAAACCGGTGTCGACTTTGCCGACTTCCTCATCGGCGTTCCCAGCCAGTACAACCAGAGCCAGTTAAATCCTTTCTATGGTCGAAATAAATACATCGGCGTATTCGCGCAGGACAGCTGGAAAGCAACTCCGGCTCTAACATTGAACTATGGCCTGCGCTGGGATCGGATCGCTCCGTGGTCCGAGAAATATAATCAGATTTCAACCTTTGCTGCGGGTGTGCAGTCCGTCGTCTTTCCCGGCGCCCCTGCCGGCATTCTTTACCCGGGCGACGTCCTGCCTGACGGTAAAACCCTTCCCAACACACTGGCTTCCATCAGTAATCACAACATTGCTCCACGCGCTGGATTCGCATGGGCGCCAAAGTCGGACACCGGCAGCCTGCTGCAAAAGCTTATGGGCGCACCTGGAAGCTTCAGCGTTCGCGGCAGCTTTGGCGTTTTCTTCACGGCTGTCGATGCGACATCAATCGGCGTACTCGCTGCGAATGCCCCCTACGGTACCACCTACACCAGCCCGGTCGAACCGCTCTTTGCCACCCCCTTCGTAAACGCGACCGATGGTCAGAGCAATGGCCAGCCATTCCCTTATACCTTCGCTCCGCTGAACTCTTCACGCCAGCATCCGGATGTGAACTTCAACTGGAGTAACTATCTGCCGATCGACGGAATCCCCGGCTATAACTACACAAACCACACGCCATACACAGAAGAATGGATGGTATCGCTGGAGCGCCAGGTCGGGCCCGACACGGTATTGTCGGCAACCTATGTCGGCAACGGCAGTCATCGTCAGCGCGTTCTCATTGCCGCCAACCCTGGCAATCCGCAACTCTGTCTCAGCTTGAGCGAGACCAGCGAAGTGCAGCCCGGCACAACACCATGCGGACCGAATGGCGAGAATGCAGTGTACTTCCCCGCCGCGGGCGGCCAGGTGCAAGGGACACGCAATCCCCTCGGGTCAAATTTCGGCGTCAATGCGCTGCAGTCCAACATCGGCCATGCCAACTACAACGCTCTGGAACTTAGCGCACGCCATACTACCGGCCGGCTTGAGTTTGCTCTCGCCTATACCTATGGCAAATCGATGGACCAGTCATCCAATCCGGCGGAGGAAGTCAATCCTTTCAATCCCTCGCTCAGCTACGCCATCTCTTCGTTCGACGTAAAACAGAACTTCGTCGCGAGTTACGAATATCAACTGCCGTTTGATCGCTTCTTCCGTTCCGATCGCATCAGCTCTGGCTGGTCTCTCTCGGGAATCACTCATGTCGTGAGCGGGTTTCCCGTGACCATGGTCAACAACGGAGATAACTCTCTCATTGGAACCAATCCAAACGGCATCAATAACAGCAGCATCGATGAGCCTGACTACCTTGGCAGCGCCCTTCATCTCAATCACAATCCTCGCAGCGCCGGCCATAACTTCTTCGCCGCATCCGCCTTCACCATGAATTCTCTGGGCACACCGGGCACCTCGAAGCGACGCTTCTTTTACGGTCCCGGTGCGCAGAATTACGACATGGCGATCGCCAAAAACACCAAGCTCACGGAATCGAAGGCCCTCCTCTTTCGACTGGAGGCCTTCAACGTCTTCAACCACACGCAGTTCAACGGGCCAGCTGCCGTCGATGGAAACATCGGTGACTCCACCTTCGGCAGCGTCGTAAGTGCCGCACCCGCACGCATCCTGCAGGGCGCGCTCAAGCTCAGCTTCTAATCCTGGGCCATTGGTCCCAGCCCAGGATCCGCGGTTCGCATTGCATCAGGCCGCTACTCAGATGAAGCACCCGATTCAGCCGATAGGAATAGGGAGGCGCAACCTGCGGCATCGCGAACGGCAACAGGAAGCCGTCGCGGAAGACGGTCGATCATGCAGAGAATTCCAATCGACAAATCGAAAGCAGAATTGCAACTCTGGAATTGCACTCAATCCATTCAACTCGCATCGAGCATCGAGACTGCGGATCGGCGCTCATCGCGAAACAAGGGACTGCTGGGCCGAGACCAGCTCGCGGCAGGCTGCGGTCTCTGGATTGTGCCGTGTCGGGCTATCCACACCATCGGTATGCGCTTCGCCATCGACGTTCTCTATCTCGGCAGCGATCATCGCGTCCGCAGGATCTGCCACAGTATTCCCCCGTGGCGCCTCTCAGGCTGCATCCTGGCACACTCGGTCATTGAACTCGCTGCAGGCACACTCGCATCTTCCCGGATTGAGGTGAACGACCTTCTCGCGCTCCATCCAGTCGAACAAAGCGGCAGCGACAATCCTCATCCTCAGCTCATGGCAAGATGAATCAACTCGCCGGGCGTCAGCACTGTCGTCGACTCCGTTCCACGCGGCATCGAAGGTCCAATCACCACCGCCTGCCGATGCCCCTCAAACCATGCCACAAATGCCGACCGGCCGCCTTCCGTCAGGCGCTGCTGATTGATCCATTGATAGTAGGCGCCCATCTCCCCATCGATCAGCGAACCCACTGCGTCCAACTCCGCAACCTCACCATCTGCCGACAGCAATTCATTCATCGGTCGCTGGCGCTGTCGCGGAGCATAGCGGACCAGCAGCGTGAGCGCCTCCGCACGGCGCAGCACCTCTCGGCTCGTCCACTGGGCGAACGTTGTGCTGAAGATCTGGGTGCCTGATCCCTCTGTCAGCAACTTCATCTGGAAGCGATCCAGCACCGCGTCCCCCTGCATCCCAAGATCCGCAGGCACAAGCTGGGCGAGGTGGGTTCGCAGCTGCTCCGGACCCATGCCTGGCCGTCGGATTTCCGTCTGTATATTCTTCAGCAGCGCGGCCCGCGTCGGCGCCAGGGTTCCATAAGCGACGCAGGTCAGCGCATCCCCACACTTGGTCGGCGTACCACCCTCCACATACCAGTGCGCATAGCGGGAAGGGTGAGCCTCTGCCCGCTCTTGTACCGCATGCAGAAGTTGCTCGACTCCATCCGCCGGCTTCACCTGGGAAAAATACGTGCCATGCTGGCGCAGTTTGCGAAACAAAGGAGCATCATAAGCCGGCACTCCCTGCCCGATCACGGCAATACCCAGCCGTCGAATCGGCAGTGGCTGCACCGGAATACTAGCCTGCAGCTTCTCGCCATAGGCGGATGCTGCCAGGTGAAAGGCATCCTGCTGGTGCGTCGTCCATAAATGCGCAGACAGCATCTCGACGAAATGCGCTGGCTGGTTGATCCAGTCAAACTGCAGCAAGATCGGCGACAGCGAAAGCGCAGCAAACCCGCTCATCCACTCCTGCCGCTGCTGCTCACTCAGAGCATGGAGCACCACCAGTTCGCCATCGATCCCCTTGCGCTCGGCAGGAAATTTGTAATCGTACTCGATCACTTCGCGCAGCAGGCTCGGCAGAAAACTCACTGGCAGCAACCGAAGAGTGGAAAGATTCGCAACAGCAATCCCTCTCGCCTCCGGAGGATACGCAGCAAGCTGCTCCGCTCTCAATTCAGTAGGCAGCATGGCATCCTCTACAACAATTCAGCTGCAGGACGACCCTGCGACAATCTCGGCGAGAAACCCATCATCGCACCAAGCGTGGGCACCAGATCGATAGACTGCAGCGGGCGGTCGTACACCACTCCTTCGCGAACACCCGCGCCCAGGGCCATCATCCATGTCGTTCTCGACGCGGCATCGCCCGTACGATGATGCTGAAATCCATTGCCACTGGCATCTTCATCCGAGTCGCGGCCAAAATCCGGCAGCACAAACATCGTTGTGTTGCCCGCATATTCCGGCTCGGCCTGCACCGCTTTCCATAACTCCGCACACAGCCGGTCCGTCCGCTGAATCGCATCGATATACAGCGAGTAGGCGCCCGAATGTGCTACGTCAATATCGTGCATCGTGATCCACAGCAGGCTCGGCGACTCCTGCTGCATCAGCCGCTTCGCAATATAGACAGACAACTCATCCGGACTCGACAACGTTTTCGCATGCGCCGCAAAGTCCCCTACCGACAGCTTCAAGATCCGGTCCAGCTGCTGCAGCTCTACCTCGCCGCCACCGATCTGCGGCGTGTACAGCGGCGTCTCGTAATTATCCCGCAACAGGTGATCGTAATTTCCATTGTTACCTGAGGTTGCGGCACTCAGCAGGTGCTTGGGCAGGATCACCCGCGCACCCATCCCCGGTCCATACGATCGATACTCGCTCTCCCCGATCCGGTTAAACCCATTGCTTGGCGCCACCACCCACGCATTCGACGAAGGCCGGTTCAAATCCTTGCGAAAATATTCAAACACCGTCGGATGCTCCGGCGGCACAGCAGAAAAATTGTTCAGCGTCTCGTACACCCCTGTCGCGAGACTCGCCGTCGCCACGTAGTGCCCCAGGATGCCCTGGTTGCTCATATGCGTAAAGAAGCTCGAT
>CAZZVA010000123.1:0-10115 GCA_964657345.1 uncultured Acetobacteraceae bacterium
TCGGCTGGAAGCGCATCGTCGTCACCGTCGGCGAGAAGATCGGCAAGACGCACCTGACATATGCGCAAGGCATGTCGGCAGAAATCGTTGCGGCGATTACCATCATCCTGGCCGACCAGTACAAGATGCCCGTGTCGACGACGCACGTACTTTCGTCCGGTGTCGCGGGAACCATGGCGGCAAATCGCAGTGGTCTGCAGGTGAGCACGCTGCGGAACATCGCGATGGCCTGGGTACTGACCCTGCCGGCAGCCGCATTGCTGTCGGCTACACTGTTCTGGGTTTTCCGGCACTTCTTCTAGACCGCTGGTCTGACGACGACGCCCTGCTTCGGCAGGGCGTTTGTCGTTTCGTGATGACACGAAACTGCTTGAACGTTGCCGGCTTTCTCTACTAAGGTCTGGACTGTGCCCTGCTGCTGTCCCTGGAAAATGCGCTGCTTTCTCCTGCTGCTCCTGCTCACGAGTGGCCGCAATGGCGGTGCCCAGGACTCTGCGCAGACCTATCCCGTACACGGCGTCGTAATGAACAGCATCACGCACCAGCCGATCGCGCGTGCCCTGGTCGAGGAGCAATCGGATGCAGTTCTGACGGACAGCAATGGGCGCTTTGAATTGCAGCTACCCGCGCAGATGGTCACGATTACGGCGCGGCGACCGGGCTATGACCAGACTGAGGAGACTACGCACACCATCCAGGTATCGGCGAACACGCCAGAGGTAGCTTTTCAGCTCAGCCCCCAGGCCGTGATCACCGGTCATGTCGAGCTACCGGAGGAAGCGGATGCAGCCGGCATCCAGATCATGGCGTATCGCGCCCGCATGCGCCACGGCACGCGTACCTGGGAGTTCTCAGGAACTGCCACTGCCCGCAGTGACGGCTCCTTCCGGCTGGTACCACCGCAGCCTGGAACGTTTGTACTGCAGACGGCGCCGCTCTCTGAAAACGGTGGGCTGCGCGAAGCAATCGGCGATGACCAAGCCAAAGTGTTCGGCTACCCGTCGCTCTCGTATCCAGTGGGTGCGCGACAGGCCAGTGAAGGCGGCCTGAAGCTGGCCCGCGGTCAACAGCTCAACGTCAGTATGGTGCTTGGCCGCCAGGAATTCCATAGTGTAGACATCTCCGTCAAGGGCATGCCCGATGGCGTCCAGCCGAACCTTCAGCTCTATGGCGGGGACAGCATGCCCTTGCAGTTTCCTGTCCGTTGGAATCCGCAAAGCCAACAGGCGAGCGCGAAACTTCCGGATGGACCGTACTCGGTGGTGGCAGAGCTCAATGGGCAGACACCTCTCTTTGGCCGCGCTGATTTCCAGGTTGCCGGATCGCCGCTGGCGGGCGTGAGTGTCACCGTACTGCCACTGTTACCGATCGCGGTAAGTGTGCATCGGAATTTTGTGGAGTCCGATCCAACGTCGATTGTCACGACACTGCGGGAAGGCGCGAGATCTCGGCAAGTCGAGCTATACCCGGGCATCAGCGTGGGTCTGGAAGCAGTGGATGGACAAGCAGGCGGCGGCAATTTGCAGATGATTCCGGGAAGCTCGGATAGATTCAATCTTCAGTTGACCGGCACGAAGCCCGGAAGCTACTGGGTGCAGGTCGTTCCGCAGGAGGGTTATGTCAGCACCATCACCAGCGGCGGTGTCGACCTGGCGAAAGAGCCGCTGGTGGTCGGACCAGGCGGCGCTTCGCAGCCGATCGAGATCACCGTGCGCAACGACGCCGGTCAGATCGGCTGCACCGTGCATTCCAGCACATTGCAGACAGCAGTTGGGCAGCCGCTTTTCGTGTTTATCTACGCCATTCCCCTGACCGCCATCGCGCTGACGCCGTTGCAGATGGGAGCGCCACTGAACATGGAGTCGATGCTATCTGCTGTGCCGCCCGGCACCTATCGCGTGATCGCACTTGATCAATCCATCAATGTCGATGAAGTCGAGAAGGAGGACATGGATCGCTACACCAGCAAGGGGCAAACCGTGACCGTCGAAGCCGGCAGCAAAGCGACAGTCAGCCTCTCCGTCAGTCATGTCAACAATGCGAGCAGCGACATCGTAATAGACCAATAGGTGCCGGATTGAAGAGCCTCCACTTCACCACGTGTCTCGCGATCTGTCTGACGGTCGGCCTCAGCACGCACGCGTGGCCGCAGACTCTTCCTGCCACCTATGCCGCAGCCGGTAATCGCATTATCAGCGGCGTAGTCGTCAATCAAATAACTGCGCAGCCCTTGATCGATGCCGAGCTTAATCTTTCCGACAGTCACGGCGGTCCACTTCGCATGAACACGCGCACCGATGCAGAGGGCCGCTTCGTTTTCAAACACCTTCCCGACGGAAAATTCGCCATCCAGGCTGCGCACCGCGGATTCATCTCTGCCGGGTACAAGGAGCATGAAGGCTTCTTCACCGGCATCGTGACCGGCGAAGGCATGGCGACGACCGGCCTGGTACTGACACTTCCGCCCCATGCTGTTCTTTCAGGCACAGTGACAGATGAAGCCGGCGACCCGGTTGCCCAGGCACAGCTCACGCTCTACAAGCAGGATGTTCTGACTGGCAGGAACCGGACTGTTCCATCGACGGGTGCGAGTACCGATGATGCCGGCACATTCGAATTTGCGAATGTCTCGCCCGGCACGTACTTTGCTGCCGTGAGCGCGACCCCCTGGTATGCCACGCATCGCCAGGTGCCACCGGGTGTTCGCGCAGCCCAGGCGCGCTCGCCGCTCGATGTCGCCTTTGCGACCACCTACTACGGCGACGTCACCGATCCGGATACAGCGACGCCCATCGCTGTGAAGGCCGGCGACCGCGTACCCATCAACATCACCATGCATGCAGAGCCGGCAGTCCATATCACCATCCCGGTCCGCTCCCCGGGCCTGAATGTTCCCATGCCTATGCCACAACTGCGAGCAAAGATTTTCGGCGTAGAGGAATACGTGCAGGCTCCAGTGAGCTATGTGCAGCAGGAGGGCGGTGGCCAGATTGCCGAGCTCAGTGTTGCACCCGGGCACTACGAATTGCAGATGTTGGGAAACAATCGGCAACCAGGCAGCTCGACCATCCTCGATGCCGCAGACCCTTCGCAGCCGGTGGAGCCCGGCAGCTTTGAACCACTCGCCGAGGTCAGCGGCATGGTCGCTATGTCATCCGGCAGTCCGCTGCCGTCCGGGTTGCAGATCGGGCTTACGGACCAGGCGGGTTCGATCGGCGGCAACAGTCTGGCCACCGTCGACAAGACCGGGAAATTTCAGCTGCGAGGAGTCGCGCCAGGCGAATACCGTCTGGCCGCCTGGTCGCCGCAGAACGCGATGGGTGTGATGAGCGTCACGACCCACGGCGCCTCCAACAATGGAAGCCTGGTGAAGATCGGCAGCACTTCCGTCACCATCGCAGCCCTCATCGATCTTGGCCGCACCACGGTAAACGGCTTCGCGAAGCAGGATGGGAAACCATTCGCCGGCGCCATGATGGTGCTGATCCCTGCCGATCCGGAAGCCCATGCCGATGCCTATCGCCGCGACCAGACGGATTCCGACGGCAGCTTCTCTCTCAAGCAGGTCTTGCCCGGCCGCTATACGCTGCTTGCTATCGACGACGGCTGGTCGCTCGAATGGGCAAGGCCCATTGTGATGGAGCGCTACCTCGCGCATGGACAGAAGGTGACCATTCCGGCTGATCGGAAAAGCATCGACCTTTCAGACGCGGTTGAAGTGCAGCAGAAATAGCACAGGACTACTGGCCACACTCGGAAAGCGGCGCCAGCTTGCGACCGTACTGGTGCATTGCCTGGTCTAGCGTTGCTTCTACCTCTGCGAACGACGGTGCTGTGCGCGGAATCACCTTGGTTGCTCCACATAGCTCAAGCGATTCGAAAGGCTCGCTGGACACTTTTTCCATCAGCACACGATCTCCGTACATCGCAGAGCCGCCAATGATCACGAGCTCCAGATCCTGCGGCGTCGCATGGGTCAGCGTCCAGTAGGCGCTCCGCTTCTTTTCCCCTTGCTTACGAACAACGATGATGTCCGCGGCATGGTCGGCTGACAGCGATCCGAGTTCATCCTCGAAGCCTGCCAGCTTAGCTGCGCTCGCCGTCGCCATGGCAACCAGGTCGCTGTCGTCGAAAGGCGGTCTCGGCTGCGCCTGGTTCCACACGGATGCGTAGTTCAACTCGCCAAGCAGACCGTCGCTCCCCGTCGGACTCCAGTCCGGCGCCAGGGCCATGGTGACACCCGCAGCCCTGGCTGCCATGATATCCGCGGTATCTCCATATAACTCGATATTGCTGCGCGGCGACCACACAAAGCCGACCCCGTTCGCTGCCATCGCAGCGAAGTCCGCATGAATGATCGAGACGCCCGGCATCAACAGCCCACGGCCCCTCAGCACCTGGAACTCGCGCGCTGCCGCAGCGTCATGTGGAGCTCCTTCGGCAACGTGGATGAGCAAGACGCCATGCGGCTTTGCTGTCAGTGCCGTCTTCGCATCGGCCAGCTCGGCCTCGCTCATCTGGAACGGAAAGACGTTGTAAATCAGTCTTCCATGCTTCGCGGTCAACTCTGCATCCTCGTCGAGATTGCGCGCCAGGCCATGCACGCAGGATGCGTGGAGACTGCCGGTTACACTGGTCTCGCCTTCCGTGATCGCCTTGATCTCGGCGTAACGCTCCATGTCGCATTCCAGGCCTTGCTCAACCATCTGCTTATGTGGAACAGTCATGAGCACGTTATATGCAGGCTTCTGCTGCCAGTCATAGCGATTGCCAAACTCCTGGGATGGCTTCCACCGGGGAAAGACATTCCACGTCAGATGGTTGTGGAGGTCGATCAGACCGGGCGCGATGACGGCATCTGTATCGATGACCCTGGTACCTGCGGGCAGCTTGACCGCAGCACCCGCTGCCAGGATGCGGCCATTCTCGATGAGCACCGTGCCGTGTTCGATGACTCCGCCCGGCGTGACGACTTCGCCCTCCAAAGCGATTGGAAGCTTCTGGGCATTGCCCGCGCCCTTCCCGAGCAGAAGCAGGACAAGCAGGAGTGCGGGCAAACGATGCATAGGCACCTTCAGGGATGAAACGAATGCAGAGTGATCGTCATCAGGCCCAGGTTTCGCAGTGACAGATCAGACTGCGACCTGCACCGGCTGGGGCAGCGCAACGGGAGTCTGTCCGGCTGGCTGGTTCAGGAATGGAAGAAACAGGCGAACGACTGTGCCATGCCGTACCCCGCGCTGGCTGCTGCGAATCCGGATGCGGCCATTGTGCCGGTTGACGATCTCCGCGCTCACCCATAGGCCGAGACCCGTGCCGCCAATGCCCTTGGTCGTGAAGAATGCCTCGAAGATGTGAGCCTTGGTTGCGTTGCTCATGCCTTCTCCTGTATCCGCAATTGTGAGTGTCAGGCCGCGCCGCCCGGTATCCCAGTCGCGCGACTCGGCGCTGCGCAGATAGAGTTCTCCGCCGCGCGCCATCGCGTCGACTGCATTGCCGATCAGGTTATTCAGCACCTGCCGGATATCCCCTTCGTAGACCTCGACCGGCTTGTTTGCACGCTTTCTCTTGTGCACCTGGATGCCGACATTTTTGAAGCGGCCTTCATACAGGCTGAGCACGGATCCGAACAGATCCTGGCAGCGGATAGCCTGTGGCTTCGACGACTGCTTGTGAAAGCGCAACGTCTGGCTGGCGATCATGGAGACGCGCCGCAATTCTTCATCTACCTGCTGCAGATATGTCTGGATTTCGCGCGGATCGACGGAAGTGCGCGCAAGATAGATAAGATTCGTGACTGCTTCAAGCGGGTTATTGATCTCGTGAGCGATGGAACTCGCGAGCCTTCCCACGGCTGCCAGCTTTTCGCTCTGTATAAGCGCCAGCTCGGTGCGCCTGCGATCGGTGACATCGACAAAAGTAGTGATGGCGCCGCGCAGAGTTCCCTCGTGCACAATCGGATAGGCCCAGTACTCCACGGGAAAATGCCTGCCATCCCTGCGGTAGAAAACCTCATCTTGGACGTGTGCAGGTTCTCCCTGCTTTGCGGCACGGTAGATCGGGCAATCGCGCTCGTCATAATGCGTGCCGTCGGCGCGGGTGTGGTGGATAAGACTGTGCAGCTTCAGCCCGCGTATCTGTTCCAGGCTTTCAAATCCGAGCATGTCGAGGAATGCCCGGTTGCACAGAGTCGTCTTGCTGTTCTCGTCGATCGCGTAGAAGGCGGAGGGTGTGGAATCGAGCAGCAGGCGAAGGTAGCGTTCACTCTCGTTGCGCGCCTCTTCTGCTTCCTGGAGCGATGTAATGTCCTGGTACTGCACCAGCAGGCCGCGACGAGTGGGCCTGATACAGATCGCGAACCAGGTATGGAACGGCTCATAGTAAAAGCGGTCGACTCGCCGTTCCTCTCGGGAGGCCTGGGCATCCCGGTACGCCTGTTCGAGTTCGGTACCAGCTATCTGGGGAAACAATTCCCACAGCGTCTGGCCGTTGAAATTTTCCGGGCGCAGTCTACTCAGACGCTGCGCACTCATATTTGCATAACAGATGCGCCACTGCTCATCGAGCAGAAGGATTGCATCGGAAAGCAGGTCCATGATCTCGTTCAGTTCCGGCAGTTCTGCTTTCACTCTTCTCCCAATGGTCCGCCGCAGAACACCTGCGTGCCAGCAGCTTAAATTGTACCTTTGAGCATCGCCGCTATAAATCGACAAAACCGACGCGCAGGCTTTGCCGGTAACCCGAAACTGGCCCCGGCCTGAACCTTCGTCCCGTGGAACCGTGTTACCTTTTTTCGGATAGAGAGGCCGTAATCATTTGCCCGATGGTCACAAACCAGCGATCCGCCGACAGTGGCGATAGACGTTTCAGCAAAGCGCCGCGGCTCACCATGGATACATTGTTCATGAATCTGGATGGTCTGCGTGCCGGTTGGAGCGCGCTTTTGTTCCTCGCGATCTTTCTTCTGACTGACTTCCTGGTTGCCTGGCTGCTGCATCCCCTGCTGCAGGTCGCGAGACAACACGTCTCCGTCCCGGCCATGCCCCTTGGCGTCGGATACATCTTCGAGATCATCGAGATCTCCGGCGCCCTTGTAGCGACGGTGGCCATGTCAGTGTTGGAGCGAAGATCGCCCTTCGCCTACGGCTTCCAGGGACGATTTCGCGCAGTCCGTTTTCTGGCCGGCCTGTTTTACGGATTTCTCGCCATTTCCGTGCTGGTGCTGGTGCTGTGGAAGTCAGGTCTGCTCAACATCGATGGCCGGGTGCTGCATGGCGCCGCGGTTTGGAAAGATGCGCTCGGCTGGGCGGGGTTTTTCCTCATCGTCGCCATGTTTGAAGAGTCGCTCCTGCGCGGCTATCTGCAATTCACGTTGATGCGCGGAGTCGGCTTCTGGTGGGGAGCGATGCTGCTCTCCTTCCTCTTCGGCTTCAGCCATGAAACGAACGCCGGAGAGACGCCCGTCGGCCTGATTACGGCTGGCGCTATCGGACTGATTTTCTGCCTCAGCCTCTGGTACACCGGCTCACTCTGGTGGGCGCTTGGCTTCCACGCTGCGTGGGACTGGGGCGAATCGTACTTCTACGGGACGCCGGACAGCGGCATGCTGGTGCAGGGCCATCTGTATGCCGAGCATCCTGCCGGCAGGACACTCTGGAGCGGCGGAGCGACAGGGCCGGAGGGCAGCCTGCTGGTCATTCCACTATTAGGCGTGATCACGATCCTGATGATTGCGTGGTGGCACAGGCGCGGCGAAACACCCTTCCGCAACTACGCCTGGCGTCCGATGCCGACAGCTGTGCCATCGACGCTGCCATCGATCCAGGATCCGCTCTAAGCAATCACGCAGCTTCGACGAGCGCCAGGTCCTCAGACTCTTTCGCATTGTCGGCGATCCCGATCAGATTCAGAATGGGCGTTGTGATTGCTGTCGTCACCAGTGCCATCACCACCAGCATCGTGAACAGGGTGGGCGAGAAGACGTGCGCGTTGTAAGCGATGTTCAGGACGATCAACTCGACCAGGCCGCGGGTATTCAGAAGCGCGCCCAGTGCGACAGCGTTGCGCCACGACTGCCCGGTCAACCGCGAGGCCAGGACGGCCCCGCCCATCTTGCCGGCAACGGCCACCAGCAGCACGATGCCGGTCCACAGCCAGATGGTGGAGCCGCTCAGCAGGTCGAGGCGCGTTCGCATGCCGGTGAGGGCAAAGAACAGCGGCAGCAGTAATACAGACACCAGCATGTCCAGCCGCGTGCGGACAGCAGACTGCCAGTGCTCAATCCGCGGAAAGCACAGGCCCGCCATGAACGCGCCGAAGAGTGGATGGATGCCGATCGCCTCGGTGGCTGCAGCCGATCCAAGCACCACGGCAATGACGATGCCCAGGAGTTCATAGCTCAGGCCCAGGGACTTCTGCCGCTTCACCAGCCAGCGTCCCAAAGGCGCGATCACGCCCAGCATCACGAGCAGGTAGAGGCCCAGCCACACCAGCCGGACCGGCATGGTCATGGCATGGTCGCCGCCACCCAGCAGCGTCAGCGCGAAGGCGAGCAGGGTCCATGCCGCAACGTCGTCGACGGCTGCGCACATCAGGGCCGTAGCTCCCAGTGGCGTGGACTGCAGCTTGCGCTCTTCCAGAATTCTTGCCAGCACCGGGAAGGCTGTAATGCTCATCGAAATCCCCAGGAAGAGCACAAATGGCACCCGGCCGATGCCATGGGGAGCGAAGCGTATCCGCAGCGAATGCGCGACGACCGCAGCCATGAAAAAGGGAAAAAAGATGCTCATTGCACTGGCGAAAATGGCAGTCTTGCGCTGCCGCCGCAGGTGCGCGTAGTCCAGTTCACTGCCGATCAGAAAGAGAAAAAGAATCAGCCCGATGGTACTGAGCACTTCAAACGAGCCCAAAGAACTGGCCGGAAAAATCGTCTTTGCCGCGTGCGGCGCAAACCTTCCAAACACGGAAGGGCCGACCAGGATGCCGCCCACAATCTCGCCAATGACCCTGGATTGTCCCAGCTTGCGAGCAGCCCAGCCGCACCCGAGAGCAACCAGCAGCACGATCGTCATTTGCAGAAGAAGTAGTGTCATCGGCGAGCCCCTGGATAAATCATGAATGAATAGGTTTGCACGGTAGAGACCTTTCCAGACCATGGTCTGGATCGGCATCCGCTGAATGGCGCAAAGCGACAGGCTGACTCTATTTTATCGGGCGCGGGTGCTTACAGGGACGCAGTCGTCTTCGCGCCCGGAAAGAGACCGGTAGTATGGTCAGGGAAGCTGTTTTTTACTGTTCGCCCACGTACCCATGAGCCTGAAAGCCAAGATCGAAGCCGTTATCTATGCGGCAGAAGAACCCGTAACCCTGGGGCAGCTCGCCGCCATTTTCGCGGGCGAAGTTCCGTCCGCCACGCCTCAGCTTCCGCAGCTGGACGAACCGGCAAACCCGGATCCGGTGGAAGCCCATGAAGTCACCACGATCGATGCGGATGGCACCATGGCCGATGTGCCCGCGGACTTATCCGCGGACAGCCACACGGCGGCCATGGAACAGTCGCCCCTGCTGGCAGAGGCTGCGCCACTGCCGGATGAACCCGCTTCCCAGCCATCCGATCTGGACATGGCGGCGAAACGTGCGGCGCGTCAACGCGACCGGGAAGTCCGGCAACACCTGAGTGCCATCGTCGAAGAATTGATTACCGACTATGTCGCGCAGGATCGCGGTATTGAGATCCGGGAGATCGCCGGCGGCTTTCGCATGGCAACCAAGCCGGAATATCACGATGCTGTCCGCGCCTTCGTGAAGAGTCTGAAGCCGGTGATGAAGCTGTCGCTGCAGGCACTCGAAACACTGGCCGTCATTGCCTACAAGCAGCCAGTGACAGGCCCGGAAATTGCAGAAATTCGCGGCGTCGATTCCGGCGGCGTGCTCGCCAGCCTCATCAGTCGCAAGCTGGTCACCACTGCGGGCCGCAAACCCGTCATCGGACGACCTATCCTCTACAAGACCACCAAGGAGTTCCTCCTGCGTTTCGGATTGAAGGATGTGGCCGAACTGCCCTCGATGGAAGAGTTTGAAAAGATGGCCGGCGAGCTGGCAGAAAGCGATGCGAT
>CAZZVA010000124.1:0-10006 GCA_964657345.1 uncultured Acetobacteraceae bacterium
TGCCAGCGCCGCCGGAAGTGGAGGAATACATCATCGCCGGATTTCTTCGGCAGCAGCCTCTGGAGCTGGTGAAGTGTGAAACGGTCGACATCGAAGTACCGGCGCACGCAGAGATTGTGCTCGAAGGGTATGTCGATCTGAACGAACTGCGCAGTGAAGGTCCGTTTGGCGACCACACCGGCTTCTACACCATGAAGGATGACTACCCGGTCTTCCACATCACCTGCATCACGCACCGCAAAAATCCGATTTATGCCGCGACGATCGTCGGCAAGCCTCCGATGGAGGATGCGTGGATGGGCAAGGCGGTGGAGCGCATTTTCCTGCCGCTGATGCGGCTGACCATTCCGGAGATTGTCGATATCAATCTGCCGGCTGAAGGTGTGTTTCACAACCTGATGATCGTGTCGATTCGCAAGAGTTATGCGGGGCAGGCTCGCAAGGTGATGAACGGGATCTGGGCACTGGGCCAGGCGATGTTTACCAAGTGCATCGTGGTCGTCGATGAAGACTGCGATGTGCAGGATCTTGGCGAAGTGACGTTGCGAACGACGAACAACATCGATCCCGAGCGGGATATTCAATTCACCCTTGGGCCGATTGATTCGCTGGACCATGCTTCGCGGCTGCCAAATTTCGGAAGCAAGATGGGGATCGATGCGACGCGCAAATGGACAGCGGAGGGATTTGCCCGGCCCTGGCCGCCGATGATTGAAATGGATCGCGCGACCAAACAGCGGGTGGATACGATCTGGAAGAAATTGGGTCTGGAGTGATTGCCGACGATGCTGCGAGTGCCTAAATCTGTTCTGCCGGTGGTGGTTGCATTGTTCAGTTGTGTTGCTGCTCGAGCGCAGGTGCTGGACGGCTTCACGTGGGTGAATCAGAAAACAGACACGGCGACGATGGAGTCAGTCGCGCATATTCTGCAGGGCGTCGACTACACCTCCATTGTCGAGGTAGCGTATCTAGCTTCGTCGGCTGCCCCTGCTGCGAATGGTGCGGAGACAGTGGTTCCCCTCGGTCCTGCGCCGGTTGCCTCGGCCTTGCTGAGAAACGATGCGCACATGCTGGCGATCGTTTCCAAGCGGCCGAGTGTGACGGCTCTGCCCAGCGAATCAATGATTTCTGTTTACGATCTCAGTTTGAAATATGAGACCTCGACGCTCCTGATGACCGGCGCGGGCCTGCGGTTTGCCGGCTGGCTTCGTCTCACCCGGGAGGACCAACCGGAGCTGGTCGCAACTTACCAGGACTGCGCCGGGGCGTGCCAGAAGACTACGTTTTTCACCACGTTTTATCTGGATGGCAAAACTCGGGAGTGGAAGTCCCGCTGGCCGCGCGCTATTGCTGGGGCGCCGCTCTTCTCCGAAGGCCAGGAGGCGAATGGCGGTCAGCAGGTGTATGCATTGATGGTGGACGATACAGGAAGAGCGACGTTGGGAACCTGGCAGCATTATTCTGGACGCAAACGGCGCGACAGCGATTATGTATTCAGCTATCACCTGACGCAGTGGACCCAGAAGGATGTGATCGACACCCTGGAAGGCGCATCCGCCCGTGCGATGCAGATTAGATTGTGTCGCGCGCAGGATGAGGCGCTGGGCATAGCAGGCGGACAGGACAGCCAGATCTGCAAACAGGGCGGCGGGTCAGCAGTCGCGGAAGGCCCACCAGCGAAGCATCGCTAGATTATTCAGGTGCCACAAGATGAATGGCGACAAGCTGGCGCACCCACCGTGCCGGACGCTTGTCCTCTGTATTCACGAGCTGCAGCGGCCCCTGCTTAAGCGGTAAAACCTGGCCATTCAGCGTGTCGGCAACCAGCACCGAACCTGGATGAAACTCGGGATCGATTTCGGCCAGAGAATAAACCGCCGTGTAGTGATCGGCGCCTCCAGCGAGGACATACATGCTGAGCCCCTTGCCATGCAGATCTTTCCCCAAAGGCGCATGGAGACGCGGCAGCAGGTCGCTGAGCAGGACGCCGCCATAGCTCTCCTTCGTTTGCGTATGAGCATTCAAGACGGTGATCGTTCGCCGCGGCATGGTGGCGATGTCGGCAGCGGTAATCGAAACCTGCTCACCTTTGAGACCGGTCATGGTGATGGTGGGCAGAGCACCTGGATCTTCAGTTGCTGCGTGCTGCGCTTCTCCTGCCGGGGACGTCTGGCCCCAGGCAGAAGGTAATGCGGAAAATGTTCCTGTCAGCAGTCCAAGCGCAAGGGCTACAGGCAACCATCTTCGTGTCAGGCGATTTTGAATGTTAGTCACAGCGACATCTTCTTCTAAGCACTGCCTGGATGCAACGGCTTATGCCTGCGCCGAATCTTTTCATCAGCATCTGTGTCTAAATAAGCGGGCTAACAACGTCAGGAGACTGGAAGCCAGAGTCGTTTCGATGATGAGAAAGACAATCCAGATATGGCTCATGATGTTGAGCATTGCTGCATTGCCCATGTTGGCGCATGCGAGCGCAGCATTGCTGCTGGAGGAGCCGTTCGGGACCTTTGGCTATTTGAATCCAACCGGGCATGCAGCTGTATACCTTTCAAATGTTTGCGCCGACGCGCCGGATCATCTGCGACGCTGCCACGATGGCGAGCAGGGTGTGGTCATCAGCCGGTACCA
Source organism: uncultured Acetobacteraceae bacterium (assembly GCA_964657345.1). Taxonomy (GTDB): domain Bacteria; phylum Acidobacteriota; class Terriglobia; order Terriglobales; family Acidobacteriaceae. Next base: position 2,632 of record CAZZVA010000124.1, read on the forward strand.
TCGCGTTGCAGGGTATGACTGGCTGGCGATGCCGCTCATTCCGTATCTCTATGCTGTAGATTCGCTGGAGCAGGTGCCAGGCAGCGTATCGCCTGCGATGGAGGCATCGCTGCGGGATACCTATCGTCGCAAATACCTGGAGGCACTGGCCCCTGACAATGCCGATGGGAGTACTCCGGACGGTGAATGGCCGCAACTGGTGGGCGCGTTGTATGACCGGAAGATCTTTGTCTACCAGTTCGAAACCAGTGCGACCAGTGATGACGCGCTGATCGCAAGAATGAACGAGCGGCCGAATAAGAGCCACTTCAATCTGCTTTTCAATAACTGTGCCGACCTGTCCCGGACGATCCTGAATTTCTACAATCCGCATAGTGTTCATCGCAACCTGACGGCGGACCTTGGATTGACCACGCCGAAGCAACTGGCTCGCTCGCTGCGACAGTATGGCGCGCGCCACGAGCGACTGGACCTGAGGATGTATGTTCTCCCCCAGGTGACTGGAACGATCGGCCGCAGCAAGCCGGTCGACGGCGTCATCGAGTCGTTCCTCAAGACCAAATACGTTGTTCCCGTCGCAGTGTTTCAGCCATTCATTGCGGTGGGGCTCACTACGGACTACCTGATCCGCGGCCGCTTCAATCCGGCACACGATGCCGTTGCGCTGGAGAGTGGCAGTGGCGTCCGTACGCTGTATATCGAGAATGAAGCGCCGAGGGAATCGACGAAAGCTATTGTTGCGGACGCGCCAGCGACGTCTTCATCCATACTCGAGGCCGGGGCCGCGTTGCGCTCCTCGAATACTGCCGCAGACGAAGGAACAGGCAACATGCTCCCGGTTCCGGCTTCAGGCGGGAGTGAGTAGGGAACGGGCCAGTTCGGGTAGAATCGCGATGTGTCCAATCCGAATGCACTGACATTTCAACAGCTGCTTTTCAATCTGCAGACCTTCTGGGCATCGCACGGCTGCGTGTTGCAGCAGCCCTACGACGTGGAGGTTGGAGCGGGCACGATGTCGCCTGAAACCTTCCTGCGTGTGCTTGGCCCCAGGCCGTTTTCTGTCGCCTACGCGCAGCCTTCGCGACGTCCCGCGGATGGTCGCTATGGCGAGAATCCGAATCGCCTGTTCAAACACACGCAATTCCAGGTGATTCTGAAGCCGCCGCCGGCAAAGGTACAGGAGCTTTATCTGGAGTCGCTGACGGCGATGGGCATTGATCTGCGTCAGCACGATTTGAAGTTTGAAGAGGACAACTGGGAATCGCCGACACTCGGCGCATGGGGCATCGGCTGGCAGGTGATGCTGGATGGTCTGGAAATCACGCAGTTCACTTACTTCCAGCAATGCGGCGGCATCGATCTCGATCCGATCTCGGCAGAGATCACGTATGGGCTTGAGCGGATTGCGGCATTTCTGCAGGACGTCGATTCCATCTACGACATTGTGTGGGCGCGTGAACCGGGAGCAGGCGGCGCGCCGGGTCGTGCAATCACGTACGGCGAGGTTCGCCAGTTAGAAGAGGTTCAGTTTTCTGTCTACAACTTCGAGGATGCCGATGTCGGAAAACTGTGGCAGCACTTGAAGCTCTATGAAGAAGAGTGCCAGTTGCTCCTGAAGCGTTTTACCGGGATGGAGCAGGATGCGGATGAGCATGAGCGGCGACGGTTTCCGGTGCTGGCTGCGTATGATCTCTGCCTGAAGTGCTCACATTTGTTCAACCTGCTGGATGCACGCGGCGCAATCTCAGTGACAGAGCGGGTGGGCGTGATTGCTCGCATCCGTAACCTGGCTGTCGGCATTGCCAAGGCTTACGCGGTACAGGGAACGCTGGTCGCAGCCTGAGGCTGAAAGAAAGTTTATAGAGCATGGCGACACTATTATTTGAAATCGGATTGGAAGAGATGCCGGCGCGGATGATCGCCGGCGCCGAACTGGAGTTGTCGCGGCGGGTGAACGATCTGCTGACCCGGACGCATTTGCGTGCGGAGGGAGGCGCGGTCGAAAGCTATTCGACGCCGCGACGCCTGGCTGTGCTGATTGCGGAAGTAAGCGAGTCGCAGCCGGACAGCGAAGAGCAGTTGACCGGGCCAGCGGTCAAGATCGCCTACAAGGATGGCCAGCCAACACCGGCTGCCTTTGCTTTCGCGAAGAAGGCGGGCGTCGAGGTTGGCGCGCTGCAGACAGTAGCCACGGCGAAGGGGGAATATGTAACTGCCACGAAAGCGAATCAAGGACAGACGGCCGCAAGTCTTCTGGCTGAGCAGTTGCCGCGCGAACTGGCGCAGATGTACTGGGCGAAGAGCATGTACTGGCGGCCGGGAAAGCCGGAACGCTTTGTGCGTCCGCTGCAATGGATGCTGGCAATGCTGGATGACCAGGTGGTGCCGGTGGAGTTTGCCGGGGTTGCTGCGTCCACGGTGACCTATGGACACCGGGTGCTGCATGGCGATGCGCCGATTGCGATCGGGCAGCCGGTGGAGTATGCGCAAAAGCTCGAGACTGCATTTGTAATGGCCAATGTTTCGAAACGAAGGCAGGTGATCCGTAAGGCGCTGGATGCGGTGACCCGCACAGTTGCGGAAGCGCGCTGGCGTGAAGATGAGCCGCTGGTCGAGACGGTGACGCACCTGACCGAATGGCCATCGGTGGTGATAGGCTCGTTCGAGCCCGAGTACCTGACGCTGCCGGAAGAAGTGCTGGTGACAGTGATGCGGGACCACCAGAAGTATTTTGCCGTGGAGGATGCGCAGCACAAACTGGCGCCGCATTTCCTGGCGGTGTTGAATACGCAGGTGGATGAAGAGGGAGCCGGGATTATCCGGCACGGCAACGCCCGGGTGCTGCGCGCGCGCTTCAACGATGCCCGCTTCTTCTGGAACTACGATCAGAAGCAGTTGCTGACTGCTCGGGTGGAACTTCTGAAAAGCGTGACCTTCCAGAAAGAGCTTGGCAGCTATTACGAGAAGACGGAAGCCAATGGGCGCGTGGCTGCGGCGCTCTCAGACCTGGTGCGCAGTAAAGACGTAGCTATTGATCGCGATGCATTGCTGCTTGCCGTGCAACTGGCAAAGACGGACCTGACTGCGGAGCTGGTGAAGGAGTTTACCGAACTGCAGGGAGTGGTGGGAGGGCTGTATGCGCGGGCCCAGGGCCATGGTGAGGTGGTGGCGAAGGCCATCTACTCGCAGTACCAGCCGGCATCGATGGAGGATGCGATCCCTTCTACCGTGGAGGGACAGCTGCTGGGGCTGGCGGATCGCATGAATACGATTGTCGATATGTTTGCGATCGGCCTGGAGCCGACTGGTTCGAAGGATCCATTCGCGTTGCGGAGAGCGGCGAATGGTGTCGTGAAGATACTGGCCGAGTCGCGACTGCCGCTGACGCTGACTGAACTGATGACGACGGCGGTGAAGCAGTCGGGTCGCAGCAACGTGGAGAAAGCTGCATCGGCTGTGAAGAAATTTCTGGAAGAGCGGCTGGAGTTTTATCTGCGAGAGGCTCGAGGCTATTCTTACGACGTGGTAAATGCGACGCTGGCGACTGGAGCGGATGACGTTGTCGATGTGCTGGCGCGAGCCGAGGCGCTGGCAGCGATGCGCGGTTCTGAAGATTTTGCTGCTGTGTCCGCGGGGTTCAAGCGCATCAAGAATATTTTGCGGCAGGCGGCGGAGAAGTCAGCCGATGCCATGACGAGCGTCGATCCGGCGCTGCTTCTGGAGCAGGAAGAGAAGGATTTGTACGCGGCCTCGCTGCGGCTGGGGCCTGAAGTGGAGCGACTGCAGCAGTCCGGCGATTATCGCGGCGCGCTGGAACAGACAGCGAAGTTGCGGCCTGGAATCGATGGGTTTTTCGACAAGGTGATGGTGATGGCGCCTGACCTGGCGCTGAGACAGAACCGGCTTTCGTTGATTACACAGGTGCTGCGAACCTTTTCGAAAATCGGCGATTTTTCGGAGATGACAGCAAGCTAGTTCGCTGGATTATTATGGTGGGCTGCTGGTGCGTCGCAGCCCTATTTTCTGCGAGAAAACCGATCGAGCAGGCGGCTGGCGATATCGTCGGAGAAACCGAATTTTGCTTTCGCCTTTGAGTAGTAATGGACAGCCTGCTTGTCCAGCCAGATCATGGCTGCTTTGAGGGCTCCATCTCCGGGACGGGCGCGATAGTTGGTTGAACGCTGCGGAGATTTCTTGTTGGTATCGAGAGTGTAGTAATAGAGAGCGAGACTTTTACGAGTTCGATTCTGGGGGCACTGCAGAGGCTCCGGAAAGCCGTGATAGGACTTTTCGTCAGTGTTGAAAATGATGGCATGATTGAATGCCGGCGGATACTTGGCGACACACTGCTTCATGCCGCTGTCCCATAATTCCAGAGCGCCTCCCCACTCCGGCTGCCAGCCTTCGTTCAGATAGACGATCAGGTTGATCCGGCGTTTCCAGTGGGTGTTGTAGTGGTGATGCGAAAAATCTGTATGAACATTGAGGAAGCCGCCATGTCCCGACTGGTGCAGGCCACCACCCTCCAGCGTCGGGTCGGCCATCAAGCCGTCAATGCCAGTCAATTTGGAGAGCCAGTCGACAAAGGTCGGTGAATTCAAGGCGTCGCAGACCTCTCCGAGGCGAACCGGAAAGAGTTCACGCTTGGTCATGCCGTGCTTATTTTCATTCTGGTGCTGGTAGTGAGTCCAGGCGCTGGTACTGGCATCCGGAAAGTCGTCGGCAGCTGTCAATGCTGCCGCTGGCGTTAGCAGGGAGGGCAGATAAATGTGCGGTACCGGCTGCGCCGACTGGTACGAGGCGGCCAAGCCTGGCAGCTTCGCACGCCATTCTTCGAAGGGGAAGATACGTGAATTCTCAACCGAGAAAGAAGATGTTTCGCCAATGAGCGTGGCCGAAAGTGTTTCCAAACTGCGTCTCCCATCGGGCGACTGCGCACGCCGCCATGTGTCCCGCACCAAACCTGCTGTCTCAAAAGCCCTGAAGCCTAAGACTATCCCGAGAACATAAAGTTGCGGTGTCCAAGACGCTGTTTGTATCGATAACCATTCTATCAATCCCGTGGCCAAACCGCTGGCCCCGGTGACCGCAAAGCTTTATCAAGGCTGAAGATCTTCAGGGACGCGGCAGACCCGTACCGATGGATTGCTATAAGGACAGTCGAGACCGGGTATGGACGGATTCTGAAGCACTACCCAGTCGACACCGTACTTCTGCCTCAGCCGTACAAGGTCGGGAGCGCTGAAATGGTCCCAATTTTTCAAGGATTGGGTTTGTGCGAGCCATTCGTCTGCGAGTGCGGGGAACATGGTCACCACACCACGATCCTTTGCATAGTCTGCCATCCGGCTTCTCTCGGCTACTGCACGAAAGCCGTTTGCGTCTTCTCCCGCGATGTTCATGTAGTTGGGATTGAGCGCAAAGACTGCGTTATTCGGGGTGTTGTCCCGAATCCAATCAAAGGCTTGTACCCATTGATTTTCCGGCTGCTGTCCAGGCCATTCGATATGCCGGCTTTGCGGGAAGAGCGCGACCTGCGAATAGAACATGGCGGCGCAGATCGGGGCGAAGAACACGATCCATCGCCACGGCCGATTCTTCAATATATATTCGGCGATCAGGCCGCCGCTGAAGAGAACGAAAAGGATGTAGGTCACGAACAGCATGCGCATCGGTTGAAGACGGGCGAGCGTCTCGAACTGGCGTGGCAGGTCCAGCACAAGCGCAGTCGCGTAGGAGGCGACGCCGTAGTAAATGAGCGCGCGGCACATGATTCGCAGGTTGCGCATTCTCGCTGCGGTCAGTGGAGAGGCAGCATTTTGTTGGCGCCTGAAGGCGATGGAACCGAACCACCATAAAAAGAGAAAGGGTGCAACGCCGCCGAGTTGTTCATACCATGCCCAACGCTGCACATAGTGGAAATGATGGTTAGCCAGCACCTGTTCATACGCGAACGAGGGTGGCTTGTAGAGAAATGTGAACGGGGAGAAGAAAACGGAGAGCGGAATGGAAGGAGTGGAGCGCTCCAGCCAGGTAAGGACAAGGCAATAGATGGTAACGAAGACAGCCATGAATGGATGCATGGCCGCTGTGAAGGTGAGATAAAGGAAGGCCTGAAGGTACTTTCTGTCCAGCACGCGAACGATGGCAAACACACTCGCGAAGGCGGAAAGATTCCTGGGGTTCAGGTATTCATCCATGATGTAGAGGCCGGTTCCGCCGATCACCAGGGTCAACACGGATGCGAGAAGGGCCACAGCGGACCAGCGGGCACGCGTGTCGGTAAAGACCTTGCCAGTCAGTTCCCATGCTGCCAGCATCAGGAGAAAAATCGATAACAGATGCCAGAGAAGAAAAATCCACGCGAGCGAGAAGTGAGTGATGCGGGCTGACCCGGCAATCAAGTTTGCGTAGAGACTGAGGTGAGCATGAGACTGGAAGAACTCAGTGCGCAGCGGGTACAGCTGCGGATTGAACGCTTTTTCGATGCCACTGCGATAGATCTCCGCGTCTTCGATGCCGGGATGGTAGCCGTGGATGAAGAAAGCTGAAAGTGTGAGGAGGAGCAGGAGCAGAAAGTCTTTCAGCTTCAAGCACAACTCCTGAACATTGCCGAACCGCACCCCGCACCGCGCGCGTCGGCGAAAAGCCAACACTCAGAATATGCGATGCGGGCAGAGGCGCTTTCGGATGGGACGCCAGTCAGCCTCAGGTGACTGCGTACCATGTGGTCCTTGGTATTAGGTAAGTGCCGGATCGCGACGCTCCGTATCCAGTGAGAGTTCGGCAAATGCTGCCTGTGCCCTCTTGCCATCGAATTTGCCGTCCCGCGCCAGTTTGGAAAGGGTGGCGGCCACGATCGATTCTGCGTCGACTTCGAAGTGGGCACGCAGATGCTCGCGGTTGTCGCTGCGGCCGAAGCCATCGGTGCCGAGTGAGACCAGTCGCGAAGAGAGCCATGGCGCCAGCGAGTCCGGCTGTGCCTTCATGTAATCGCTGGCTGCGATGATTGGACCCTTGGCGGTGCCGAGTGCTTTGACGATGTAGGGCTGCTGCTCGGGCTCGGCTGGATGGAGCCGATTGCGGCGTTCCGTGGCGAGGGCATCGCGACGCAGTTCGTTGTAGCTGGTGACGCTCCAGACATCCGCCTGGACGGCGTACTTTTCAGCGAGGATCGATTGGGCGCGAACCACTTCGTTCAGGATGGGACCGCTGCCGAAGAGCTGCGCGACGGCCTTGCCCTTGGCTGCTGCCTTGAATTTATAGATACCGCGAACGATGCCCTCGGTGATGTCCTTGCGGCCATCTTCGGGAAGAGGCGGCATCGCATAGTCTTCGTTGTACATGGTGATGTAGTAGAAGCAGTCTTCGCCCT
>CAZZVA010000125.1:0-9641 GCA_964657345.1 uncultured Acetobacteraceae bacterium
GCATAAGCGGGTTTTTCTCCATAGGGTCCGCGGCACATCGTAGCCACCGTCCATAGGAGTTCCTCTGCGTCAATATCGCTGCGGACGAGGAGTTTTCCAAACTCACCCGTGCCAGCAAGATTTCTCTGGACGAGGTCCGCGCCATCTGGGAGACGAACGTCTTCGGTGTGCTTGCCGTTTACCAGGCCATGTTGCCACTCCTGCGGGAATCTCCCCACGCACATATCGTCAATGTCTCCAGCGGCGTATGTTCATTGACCACGAACGCGAATCCGGATTTTGAATATCGCAAGATGTACAGCCCTGGCTATGCCGCGTCGAAGACAGCTCTGAATGCCATGACGCTAGCCATGATGATTGAACTGGAAGGCAGCGGGATCCGGGTGAACCTCGTATCCCCAGGCTTCACGAAAACCAATCTCAACGGCTATGCCGGGCTGGAGTCGCTCGAGGACGGCTCTAGCGAGGTAGTGCGGGTCGCCCTGCTCGAACCGGACGGTCCCACTGGCACCTTCACTCGCTGGGAGAATGCGGCTATCCCCTGGTAGGCGGCCTACGTGCCGGGCCCGGCTGGACGACACCGGAGCACCCTCGGACATCAGCAGAAGCTTATGCGGAAGCCCGAATTCTCGACCACGTTGAACGGGCGTGGCAACGCGCTGATGGAATACGCGAAGCAAACGCAGCAGTCGTTAGCAGGATGTTGAGGAGGGCATAACCCATGAACACGAACGCAAACGGCGAATCCTGGCGGAGCGAATACTGTCGCTTCTACACCTTTATTTCATTTCGGGTTCGAAGTTGCTGATTGGTTGCGGGGGTCGGATTTGAACCGACGACCTTTGGGTTATGAGCCCAACGAGCTACCGGGCTGCTCCACCCCGCAACTTGATAGTAACAAAGCAGATGGGTAGGGTCAAGGTAGCGATCTGCAGCCAGCTATCTCGATTTATGGATGTAAGTAGTTGTGCCGCAACAACTAAGGCTCATCGTTGCTGAAGAACTACAGGGTGCGGAGAGCGTCTTCTGGCTCTGGCCGAACGCGGAAATCGGCAAAGCCGCTCGACCACTTCACTAGTCCATCCTGGCCCACGACGAACGTCGCCGGGATTGGTAATTTCCACGATGCTTCGTCATTGATGAAGGGAATGTTCACCAGGATGGACCGGTAGTAGTCCCGGTAACTCTCAGGGATGGCGTAAGCCGCGCCAAAGTCTGAGGCAACAGCCGCGGCTTCGTCGCGCAGGATGGGAAAAGGCAGTTGATGCTGCGTCACTGTAAAGTCGTTTTGCCGCACACTCTGCGGCGAGATCGCGACGAGCAGCGCTCCATGTTCCCGCAACAGCTTGTAGGCGTCGCGCCAGGCCTCGAGTTCCGTAATGCAATAGGGACACCAACGTCCCCGGAAGAAGTTAACAACCAGGGGCGCAATCGCAAGAAGGTCCGTCGAGTGGACCAGCTTGCCTTGTGCATCCGGAAGATGAAAGGGCGGCATTGGCTGGCCGGGTTGCAGAATGCGTTCTTCAATCCCGCTGGCAAATAATTCGGCGATCACGCGCTCGTTGCGTTCCAGCCTCTCGGGTTGGACCAGCTTCCGTGTCTGAGCCGTAATGTCGTCGAGCTGTGATTGAAGCGACTGCATGAGGATGCGTCCACGGTTGCCAGTTAAGGTGAATGACGAGAGAGGCGGAAATCAGCGGCCGCCGAAGCCGCCCATTCCCCCCATGCCTTTCATACCGCCCATTTGCGACATCAGGCGGCGCTGCAAGCCGCCACCCTTGCCGGCAGACTTGAACATCTTGCGCATTTGCGCGTATTGGCGAAGAAGTTGATTGATCTCCTGCACACTCGTGCCGGACCCAGCGGCGATCCGCTTGCGGCGGGATCCGGAAATGATTTCGTGGTTAGCGCGTTCCTGCTTTGTCATCGAGTCGATGATGGCTTCAACCCGCGTAAACTGACCCTCGTCGACCTGGTCCGCCATCTGCTGCAAACCCTGGAATGGGCCAACTGAAGGCAGCATTTTCATGATGCTTTGAAACGATCCGAGCTTGCGCACCTGGCGCAACTGGTTGCGGAAGTCTTCGAGTGTGAAGCCGTCGCCGGAGAGTGCCTTCTTTGCGAAATCCTCAGACGATTTGCGATCAAGCTTTTCTTCGGCACGCTCGATCAACGTCATGATGTCGCCCATGCCGAGAATACGGCTGACGATGCGATCGGGGTGAAAAGGCTCAAAGGCATCCGGCTTTTCCCCAAGTCCGATAAACTTGACGGGTTGGCCGGTAACGTGGCGGATAGAGAGAGCAGCACCACCTCGAGCATCACCATCCATTTTCGTCAGGATGATGCCGGTCAGCGCCAGCTGTTTATGGAACTCATCCGCCGAGCGCACAGCATCCTGGCCAGTCATCGCATCCGCGATGAAGAGGATCTCCTGGGGTGCGAGCAGTGTCTTCAACTGACGCATTTCGTCCATCAGGTCGCTGTCGACGTGGAGACGTCCCGCAGTATCCACGATGAGTGTGTCGCAGCCAGCGATAACGGCTTCGCGCCGTGCTTCTTTCGCCAGCCGCAGCACGAGATCAGGCCCTGCGGTTTCGCCGGCAGTGTCGCCTTCATAGAGGCTGGCCTTGATACTCTTGGCGACTACCTTCAATTGTTCACGCGCGGCGGGACGATAGACGTCGACTGACACCAGCATGGGGCGATGACCGCCCTTCTGCAGCCACGCGGCCAGCTTACCCGAAGTCGTCGTCTTGCCTGAACCCTGCAGGCCGGCCATCAGTATGACTGTCGGCGGCCGCGACGCGAAATTGAAGCGGGCCGTGTCCTTGCCCAACAAGCCTACAAGTTCGTCGCGGACGATCTTGATGACCTGTTCAGTGGGCGATAACGCAGTCATGACGGACTGTCCAAGGGCCTTCTCGCGGATGTGCTCGATCAGTTCTTTGACAACCGCAAGGTTGACGTCGGCTTCGAGCAAAGCGATGCGGATCTCGCGCAGGGCTTCGCCGATATTTTCTTCGGTAACCGAACCCTGGCCGCGCAGGTTCTTGAAGGTGCGCTGCAGCTTGTCAGATAAGTTTTCAAACATGGCGTCCATTCCAGTTTAACAGCCACATCGGGCGGCCCCTGGAAAGCACCGGGAACAAGCCGGAAGCCACGATCCGGTGGTATGTTCTAGCGATGAGATTCCTTCAACGTGGCATGGTGACAGTGTTGCTTTTCACGACGGCTGGTATGCGAGCGCAGGTTACCGCGGCTGCCGATCCGTCGCAGGCTCCGACCAACCCTGCCATGTCAGCGGCGGCTCACCCTCAACTGGAAGCGTACAAAAATCATCGGGCGGGAACGTTGATGAACGATTATGGTGAACTCGCCCGTTATCGTGCGGCGAATGCAGCACTGGGCGCGCCGAAGGCCGGCGAGCAGCGGGTCATATTCTTCGGTGATTCCATCACGGATGGCTGGAAGCTCAATACCAGCTTTCCGGGCAAGGCTTATATCAATCGCGGCATCAGTGGCCAGACGACGTCACAGATGCTGGTGCGTTTCCGCCAGGATGTCATCGATCTTGAGCCTCACGTGCTGCTGATTCTTGCCGGGACCAACGACATCGCTGGCAACACAGGGCCCATCTCGATCGAAGATATTGAACGCAATTACGCCAGCATGGCAGAGCTTGCACGGGTACATCACATCGTGACCATCTTCTCATCCGTGATGCCGGTCAACGGCGACCATCCGGACAAGCATGAGTTTTTCGAGACGCGACCTGCTGCCGAAATCCTCGCTTTGAATACCTGGTTGAAGCAATACTGTGCAGCCAATGGTGACATCTATCTCGACTATTACAGCGCGATGGTGGATGCTCGCGGACAGATGCAGCCAGCTCTTTCGAACGATGGTCTGCACCCGAATGATGCGGGCTACAAAGTGATTGCGCCGCTGGCGCAGCAGGCCATCGACCAGGCAACAAAGATGTAGCCTCTCGCAGCTCAGTAAGAGTTGCGAAAGACCTCGGCCGCGGCGAGAACTGTATTGGTGTGGATCGTCACCGTGTCTTCCAGTTGCCGGGCATAACCGCCGGCAAAGACGGAGAAGATCGGGATACCGCGTTGCCGGGCAGCCTGGAAGACCATCCTGTCGCGTTCACGAAGTCCGTCGATCGTAAGCCCAAGACTGCCAAGTTTGTCATCCCGGTATGGATCGCTGCCGGCGACATAAGCGATCAGATCCGGCTCGACTCGCGACCAGCAGAGGTCAAGCGCCTGCTGCAATGCCCCAAGATATTCGGAATCGCTCGTATCGTCATCAAGATGGACATCGATCGAGGACGGCGGCTTGTAAGCAGGATAAATTTTGCGCTGGTGCAGTGACAGCGTGAAAACCTTGTCTTCGCTTGAACTCGCAGGACCGGCGATGGTGCCGCATGCAATATTTTCGCTCAGCAGCTTCTCCTTGTCTGCGAACTCAGGTGGAAAGATGGCCGCCGTGCCATTGCCATGGTGGACGTCGAGATCGATGACCATGGCGCTGCGGATCAACTGATCCTTGACGAGGCGGCGTAGCGCGATCGCAACATCGTGCAGCATGCAGAAGCCTTCGCCATGGTCGGGATGGGCATGATGGAAGCCGCCGCCGATTGACATCGCAATGCCGGAACGCAGGGCCATCCGCGCAGCCAGCAGGGTTCCGCCGCAGCCGAGGAGCGTGGCCTCCACAAGGTTGGGTGAGTAAGGCAGTTCCATGCGGCGAATCTCGGCAGGAGCCAGTTTGCCGTGGATAAGCCGGTCGACATAGCCCGCCTCATGTACGCCGAGGACATCTTCAATGTCGATGCGTTCTGCCGGAGTAAAACTTTCTTCCGTCGCATGGTTCGTGCTCATAAGACGTTCGCGGATCAGCCTGTATTTAATGCCGGGGAAGACATGCGCTTTCCCGAAGGGCAGGTAAAAGCCTTCGCGATAGACAAGAGGAAACGGGATCATGCGCTTCCAGCATATCGCTGCTTCTACTCGGAAATTCTCCACAGTAGCGATGCCTGGTGACAGTATCGAATTGACGCGCCACTCCAGCGGGCAGCCGGTCGCAGCCTTGTCTCCAACTCTATAAACTGGAGGGAGTGCCTCCAGCAAATACAGGTAACGCGGCAAGCGAGGAAGTCGAACCGACTCTGCCGATAGCGATCACGCCATCCGCCGCGGACGGTCAGCCTCCTGAACCGACGCCCGGGCTCTCCCGCGCCTGGCGCGCCCTGCGCCATCGAAACTTCCGGCTCTTCTTCAGCGGCCAGAGTCTCTCGCTGATCGGCACATGGATGACGCGCATCGCCACCAGCTGGCTGGTCTACAAATTGACTGGCTCGGCCTGGCTGCTCGGTGTCGTGGGATTCTTCGGGCAGATTCCAACCTTCCTTTTGGCTCCCTTCGCGGGCGTGTGGGTCGATCGTCTGGACCGCCGCAAAGTGCTGGTTTGGACGCAAGTACTGGCAGCGGTCCAGTCTCTGGTGCTGGCTGCGCTTACGCTGACCGGCGTCATCACGATTGAAGAGATCCTGATCCTCAGCGTCTTCCAGGGCCTGGTGAATGCGTTTGATATGCCCGGCCGCCAGGCATTCCTGATCGAGATGGTGGAAGATCGTCGCGACCTTGGCAATGCCATCGCGATCAACTCGTCGATGGTGAATGCTGCGCGGCTGATCGGTCCGTCACTGGCCGGTATGCTGATTGCAGGCGTTGGTGAAGGCTATTGCTTCCTGGTGGATGGCATCAGCTACTTCGCCGTCATCGCCTCGCTGATGATGATGCGGCTGACCCCGGCGATTGTGGCAGCTGCTGCGCAGCAGTCGCGGCCATCCATGATGAAGCAGCTGCGCGAAGGATGGGATTTCGTCGCAGCCTTTGTGCCGATACGATCGATCTTGATACTCTTTGCTGTTTGTAGTTTGATGGGCATGCCGTACACCGTGCTTATGCCAGTCTTCGCGTCGCGCGTACTGCATGGCGGTCCCCATACGCTTGGCTTCCTGATGGGTGCTGCCGGCAGTGGCGCCCTGATCGCTGCACTCTCGCTGGCCTTTCGACAAAGCGTTGTCGGACTCACAAGAGTGGTGCCGATTGCCGCGGCAGTCTTCGGCGGCGGCCTGATTTTGTTTGGACTGTCACACGTGCTTTGGTTATCGATACTGCTGATGATGATGGTGGGCTGGGGCATGATGGAGGGGATGGCCGCCAGCAACACCATCATCCAGACGCTGGTACGCCAGGATATGCGCGGCCGCGTGATGAGCTACTACACCATGGCCTTTGTAGGCATGGCGCCGTTCGGCAGCCTGCTGGCCGGTGGCCTGGCTCACCTGGTGGGAGCGCCCAGGGCCATCATTGTGACGGGCAGCTTCTGTATTGCGGGGTCGGCCTGGTTTGTCACCCAGTTACCGGCAATCCGTGCCGTCATGCGCCCTATATACGAAGAGATGGGATTACTGCAGGCTCGACAATAAACGCAACAATCGGACTATAGCCGGTTCATAATGACTGTGACTTAGTCACCAGCGCATAAACAGGGAACTACGATGACAGCCAATTGGCAAAGGCAAAATGTGGACCGGATCGGCGCAGCCAGGCGCGCGCTCGCAGCCACGCTGGCCTGGGCAGTCTTCGCCACCAGCAGCATTCCGGCATTCGCGCATGGACGCCATACGCGCCAGTCGCTCACTGGATCTGCACTCCCTGCGCATGAGCGTGCGCTGCAGGCGCTCAACCGTCTCACCTTCGGTCCGCGGCCCGGTGACGTCGCGCGGATTGAGGCAATGGGCGTCGACCAATGGATAAACCAGCAGCTTTATCCGGAAACGATCGATGACACTGCTCTCGAAGCGCGTCTCGACAGTTACCCGGCCATGCGGCTGAGTGAGCGCGATCTGCTGGCGAGATTCCCGGCGGAACCTCTGATCAAAGCTGTTGCCGACGGCAAGATACCGATGCCTGCTGATCCCGTCGAGCATGCTATTTACAGTGATCGCATCTACGCCTACCAGCAGCGCATGGCAGAGAAGGCTGCTGCGGATCTCGCTGCACCGCAGCTGCCGGCAAAGCCGACACAGCCGGCAACTGACCCGGTTACACAACCAAATCCTCCTCACGATGCTGCTGCGACCCAGTCTCCCTCGCCCGGTCCAGTCAATGCGCGTGCAGCCAATTCTTTTCTAGGTTCTGCGATTGCCTCCGCGGGCAGTGCGTCTGCGAACACAAAGCCACGGCCCGCAACAGGTGCAGGAGCGCTGGGCGCTGGCCCAGGCATGCCGGATGATGCGGCGAACTCTCCTTCGATCAAGGTGAAGGAGCAGCATTTGTACGCAGACCTGGCTGCGACCAGTGTCGTCAACCTGCCGCCCGCCCAGCGTGTGGCCAGGATCGTCGCCATGGATCCGGCCGACTTCGATACGTTTCAAAAGAGCCTGACGCAGCCGGAAAAGCGCAGCCTGATTGAAGATCTGACGCCACAGCAGCGTGAGACATTACTGGCACTCAAGAATCCGCAGCAGCTTGTAGGCGGAGAGTTACTGGCGTCCCGGCTGTTGCGCGACGTCTACAGCAATCGCCAGCTGGAAGCAGTCATGACCGATTTCTGGCTCAACCATTTCAATGTCTACCTGCGCAAAGGCCAGTACGCCCCTTGGTACCTGGTGGATTATGAGAAGAATGCCATCCGGCCCCATGCCCTGGGCAGGTTTGAAGATCTGCTGGTAGCCACGGCACAAAGTCCCGCTATGCTCATCTATCTCGACCAGCAGCAGTCGGTCGGACCCCACTCCGAGGCCGGTCTGCGATCGCAGATGCAGCCGCTGGCACCGGGTCCGAACGTCAATCCTGCCGCGCCGTTTAGGCCAAAAGCCGATCTCGGCCTGAATGAAAATTACGCACGGGAACTGATGGAGCTGCACACCCTTGGTGTGGACGGCGGCTACACGCAACAGGATGTGACACAGGTCGCCGAAGTATTTACTGGCTGGGGTGTGAAGGAGCCGAACCAGGTCGCGAAGAACGGCGCCATCGGTTTTGAGTTCAATCCCCGGCGGCATGAGCCCGGCGCCAAGTATGTGCTGGGCAAAACGATCCAGCCTGCCACGCAGTCATTCCCTCAGCCCGCGGGACCGACAGGTCAGCTCTCCATGGCCGGAATGAATGAGGGGCTGGAAGTGTTGCATATGCTCGCGACCAGCCCGGTCACGGCGCACCATGTGTCGCAGCAGCTGGCGCTGCGTTTCGTCAGTGACAAGCCATCCGCTGCCCTGGTCGACAGCATGGCCAACACCTGGATGCATACTGGCGGTGACATCCGTGAGGTGATGCGGACGATGCTCGACTCGCCCGACTTCTGGTCGAAGGAGAACTACCGCGCCAAGATCAAGACTCCCGAAGAGTTCGTGATTTCGGCTCTGCGCGCTACCGGTGGCGACGTGATCCGGCCGGTGCCCTCGATGGACGCGTTGAATCAGCTCGGCATGCCGTTCTTCGGCTGCCAGACACCGAATGGTTATCCATGGACAAGCAATGCCTGGGTCAACACCGGCGATCTGCTCGACCGTATCAATATTTCGATCTCGCTGGCGAACAACAAGCTGGGGGTTGCAACCGATTTCGATGCACTGATGGCGTCCACTATCCGCCAGCCGGTGAACACCGTTCAGCAGATACCAGCGAAGCAGAAGGAAAGCTGGCTTGCCGATGCGCTTCTGAGCGGTCCGGCGACGCCACAAACCCAGGCCGCGATCCTGAAGCAGATCAGCGAGGCGCCTCCCGTGGCAAACCAGCCGGCATGGCAGGAAAATGCCGGGAGGAGTGCCGTGCCGGATGGCCAGAAGCGATGGAGGGCCGAGCTGCCGGACAGCAATGCGCCGATCCTTCCGCCGACCGATCCGGAAGCGTCGACCATCGCCGGGTTGCTGCTGGGTTCGCCTGAGTTCCAGCGCAAGTAGCTTCCGGTTACGGTAGCCTGATTAGTTCTGCGGCGGGGTACTGGAAGTACTGCCCGTGCTCCCCGAGGACCCGCTGCCGGATCCAGTGCTTGATGACCCGGTATTGCTGTTGGAGAATCCGCTGCCAAAGGTCGATCCCGAACTGCCTCCGAAGCTGGACGAGCTGCTGCCAAAGCTGCTGCTCGAACCACTGCTCGTGCCCCCGGTCATGTTTCCGCCCGCACTGCTCGCGCCAGGAATGCTGCTGCTCGACATGGTCTGCTGTTCTTCAATGGGGTCGTAGGTGAACTCCCATTTGTTGAACGCATCCTGCTTCTTGTAGACCACCAGCGACTTCTGGTTCTTTGGGAGACCTACCCCGACAATTGGTCCGCCACCATCAAAGCCGCTGCCGCTACTGCCGGTGCTGCTTGAGCTGTTCAAGCCGGTACCGCTGCCGAATCCACTGGTGCTGCCTGTACTCGTGGTGCCGCCTGAATTTGCGCCCGTGGCGCCACCGGCACCTCCGGCACCGCTCATGCCGGGCAGTACGCCCGCAGGCGCTCCTGATCCGCCACCCGCACTTGCATCCCCCGTGCTTCCTGAAGAAGCACTGCCGGAAGCAGAGCTGTTGGAAGAGCCGAAAGAAGAACTGCCAAAGCTTGAACCGGAACTTCCAAAG
>CAZZVA010000126.1:0-9610 GCA_964657345.1 uncultured Acetobacteraceae bacterium
CGGCGAGCTGCTGAGCCGGCTGTGCCACATTCCGGTGCCCGGGCCGGTGCTCGGTATGCTGCTGCTGGCAGGATGGTACGGCTTCCGGCGTCGTACGCCTGCCCGGCCCATGCGGCATGCATCGGACGCCC
The DNA here is from genome assembly GCA_964657345.1 of uncultured Acetobacteraceae bacterium. Taxonomy (GTDB): domain Bacteria; phylum Acidobacteriota; class Terriglobia; order Terriglobales; family Acidobacteriaceae. The sequence continues at coordinate 132 of CAZZVA010000126.1, forward strand.
TGCTGCGCTGGCTCGGCCTGCTGTTTGTCCCTGCGGGAGTAGGCATCGTCACCAACCTGCCCATGCTGTGGGCCTCGTGGCTGCCGGTCACGGTCGCGCTTGTCGGCTCCACGCTGCTGACCCTGCTGACTACGGCACTGTTGATGCAGTGGCTCACCCGTGACCGCGCATGAGCATTTCACCCTCCCTGCTGGCTCCCTTGTCCCTGACGCTGACTGTGGGCGCCTACCTTGCAGGCCTGGCAGTTGCCCGGCGAGTGTGCAATCCCGTCGCCAATCCTGTCTTGATAGCCATCGTGCTCATTGGCGTGGCGCTGCGTGCTCTGCACATCAGCTACGCGCAATATTTCGCCGGAGCTCAATTGATCCACTTCCTGCTGGGCCCTGCGACAGTCGCGCTGGCGATTCCGCTGGTGCGCTCGCTGGAGGTGATGCGCCGCAGCGTTGTGCCCATGATCGTCGCACTGCTCGGCGGCAGCCTAGTCGGCCTCGTCGGCGCCTATGGACTGGTGCGTCTCTGCGGCGGATCGCAGCTTCTTGCGCTTTCCATGGCGCCCAAGTCGCTCACGACGCCGATCGCGATCGGCGTGTCGCAGGCGATCGGGGGGAATCCGTCGCTCACCGCGGTGCTCGCCATCGTTGGCGGCGTCCTGGTGGCCATCTCCATCGATCCCATCTTCAGCCTGCTAAGCATTCAGGCGCCCGCAGTCAAGGGGCTGGCTGCCGGAACAGCGGGCAGTGGCATTGGCGCCGCACAGGTCATCCCGCAGCATCCGGTTGCCGCGGCATTTGCGGGGGTGGCCATCGGGCTGAACGGCCTGCTCACCGCCGTGCTGGCTCCTGTGATCATCCCGCTGCTGAAGCACTGGTAGGGTTGACCGCCTGCCGGCTCACTCCTCCTGGGAGGGGCCCGCTGCTACACTGAACAGTCAGATCATCCCCCTGTTTCGGTGCATTCTTATGAGTACCACTCCAGCCCTGGGCCGGAATCCAGCCCTGCGCATTGCCGACGAAATCACCGACCTGGTCGGTTCTACTCCCATGCTGCGCCTCGGCCGTCTCGCGCGTCCCGGAGATGCCGACGTCTTCGCCAAGCTGGAGTTCCTCAACCCGGGCGGCAGTATCAAGGACCGCGCTGCCCTTGGCATGATCCTCGATGCCGAGAAGCGCGGCGTCCTCAAGCCTGGCATGACCATTCTCGAAGCCACGGCCGGCAACACCGGCGTCGGCCTCGCCCTCATCGGTGTGAACCGCGGTTACAAGGTGACGCTCTTTGTCCCGGACGGTTACGCAGAAGAGAAGTGCATCCTGATGCGCGGCTTCGGCGCAACCGTTATCCGCACACCCGAGCCGGAAGGAATGGCCGGCGCTATCCGCCAGGCCAAGACACTCATGGAAACCAGCGAGAACGCCTGGCCTGCGTTCCAGTTCGACAACCAGGCCAATCCCGATTTTCACGAGAGCACGACCGCCGCTGAGATCTGGGACCAGCTCGATGGCGATATCGATGGCTTTGTCGCCGGCGTCGGCACTGGCGGCACCTTCTCCGGTATTGCCGCCTTTCTCAAGAAGCAGAATCCGCGCATTCATACAGTTGCCGTCGAAACTGAAGGTTCCATCCTGCAGGGCGGACCGCCCGGACCGCACAAGGTGGAAGGCATCGGCGTTCACTTCATCCCGAACACCTTCCACCGCGAAGCTGCCGACGAAATCATGATGGTGCGTGACCCGGAAGCCTTTGCCATGGTGCGCGCGCTCGCCTCGAAAGCCGGGGTACTCGCCGGATCGAGCGCCGGCGCGATCGTACATGCTGCCTTCGAACTCGCCCGCCGTCTCGGCCCCGGCAAACGCATCGCGACGATCATCCCCGACTCCGCCGAACGCTATCTTTCGAAGGGCATCCTCGACGAGCCGAAATAGTTGCGCAGCAAACAAACTTCGGACGTCCCACGGTCGACGCAAAGCGGCGCCCGGGCTTCAAAAATCAAAAGGACCAGGCACGCATGACCACGCAGAACGACAGCTTTGCCGACAAGGGCTTTTCCACCCGCGCCATCCACTCCGGCCAATCGCCGGATCTCGAAACCGGCGCCGTCAACGTGCCAATCTATTTGAGCTCCACCTATGTCCAGGAAGAGATCGGCAAGCATAAGGGCTATGAGTATTCGCGTGTTTCGAATCCGACCCGCACTGCGCTCGAACTGAACCTCGCAGCCCTCGAAGGCGGCACCTCTGCGCACGTCTTCGGCAGCGGCATGGCCGCCATTTCGGCACTGGTCACCATGCTCAAGACCGGCGACCATGTCATCTGCGGCTCCAATGTCTACGGCGGAACCCCGCGGCTGTTCAACCAGATCGTCGCCCACTACGGCATCGCCTTCACTTACGTCGACACCACGGATCCCGCGAACGTCACCAGCGCGATCACAGACAAAACGAAGCTGGTTCACATCGAGACGCCGACCAATCCCATGATGCAGCTGACTGACATCCGGGCCGTCGCCGACATCTGCAGTGCGCATAACATCGACCTATGCGTCGACAACACCTTCATGTCGCCCTACTTTCAGCGGCCCATCGAGCACGGCGCCACCATCGTCATGCACTCCACCACCAAGTTCCTGAACGGCCACAGTGACGGCCTTGGTGGAGTCCTGGTTTGCACCAAACCTGAGCACGCCGAGCGCTTCGCTTTCATCCAGAAGTGTACTGGCGGTATCCTCTCGCCCTTCGAAGCCTGGCTCGTCCTGCGCGGCGTCAAGACTCTCGCGGTCCGGATGAAGCAGCACGACATCAGTGGCCGCATCATTGCCGATTGGCTCACGACCGAAAAGAAGATCAAGCGCGTCTTTTATCCCGGCCTGAAGGAACACGAACAGTACGAACTCGCCAGGCGCCAGATGTCCGGATTCGGCTCGCTCATCAGCTTTGAAACCGGCTCGCTCGACAACGCCAATACCCTGCTCAAGAGCGTACGCGTCTGCACTCTCGGCGAAAGCCTTGGCGGCGTCGAGACGCTCATCTCGCATCCCGCCACCATGACGCATGCAGCCATTGGCGCCGAGAACCGCGCGACTCTCGGCATTACGGATGGACTCGTCCGCATCTCCGTCGGCATTGAAGACACGCAGGACATTCTGGCCGACCTGCAACAGGCAGTCGCAAAGCTGTAAAGGCTGTACCCGACCGGCGCACATGACCTCCTACAACCGCATTACCGGGCAGAGTGTCGAACGTCTCGCCGCCCTCAGCGATGGTATCTTCGCCGTCGCCATGACCTTGCTTGTGCTTGATCTGCATACCCCTGTGCGCGAAGCCATACATGCAGAACGCGATCTAACCCACGCCCTGCTTGTGCTGCTGCCGCAGGTCGTCGGCTACCTTCTCAGTTTTCTGACCCTCGGCATTTTCTGGAATGGACAACAGGCGCAGCTGAATCAGCTGTCACGCAGTAATAGGCACTTGACATGGATACAGATAGCATTTCTATTCTTCGTATCCATCATGCCATTCTCGACCCGGCTGCTGGCGGAGTTCATGGCCTATCGCACGGCATTGCTGTGCTACTGGATGAATCTCCTCCTGCTTGGTGCCACGCTGTACGGCAGCTGGCGTTATGCAAGGCATGCCGGTCTGCTGGTTGCGGAAGTGACGTACGAGGTGAGCTGTGCTGTCGAACGCCGGATTATTGTTGCCCAGGCACTGTATGCCGCGGGAGCCGCTTGTTGCTTCATTCATACTTACGTCAGTATTGCCATCATCGTACTTGTGCAGCTCAACTTCGCACTCGCTCCCCGTCTGCCGCTCCTGGCAGAAATCTAGATCTGCACGCTTAACAATCCAACATAGTTACGTATCCAGTATGGGTCTGTCGGACTGCGATTCTGCAGCAGTCAGGCGTCAGGACCTTTCATGGTCATGACGCATCTGCACTCCCTGTCGACCTCCGTTTCCGGTTTCTTCGGCAGCACGGCCGCTGACCATTTCGACGAGTGCGACTCCAGCCTTGATTACCGCGCACTCTTCGAGCAGACCCCGCGCAGTCTGATTCTTTTCCATATCGACGGCCGGATACTCGCCGTCAATCCTGCCTACACGGCATTCTGGGGCATCACCCTGCAGCAGATTCCGGAAAATTACAACATCCTTCAGGACCCGCAGCTGATAGCCAAAGGGGTGCTGCCCCTCATACAACGCGCCTTTGCCGGCGAAGTCACCCAGCTGCCGCCTATGCATTATGACGTTGGCAGCTTGACACTGGGCGTAGAGCGCAAGCGCTGGTTCCTGGGCGTTGCGTATCCCGTGTGCGATCCCGCAGGCAACATCCGCTTTATGGCCATGAGCCACACGGATATCACCCTGCAGATCGAAGAAAAGCTTGCCAGCGATCATCTCGCCCGCAAGGAAGAACATCATCTGCAACAGATCATTTCAAGCAGCGCCGACGGTGTCGCCATGCTCGACCAGGCCTGGCGCTTCACCTCTTCCAACCAGCAGGCGCGCGAAATTATTGCAGGCGGCTCGCAGATTCGCGGCTTTTGTATCTGGGACGCGTACCCCTACCTGGCCGAGATCGGTTGGGAGCACTTCCACAAAGCCATGGACCAGCGCGTCGACGTCGAATTCGACCACTACTATGCGGCACCCGTGAATCGCTGGTACCACATTCGAGTGTTTCCGGTGGAGGACGGAATCTCCATTTTTTTTCAAGATGTCACGGAGCGTCGCCGCGCGGAAAGGCTACTGCGGGAGAACGAAAAGCTTGCTGTCGCCGGTCGCCTCGCTGCCTCGATCGCTCATGAAATCAATAATCCCCTCGCGTCTATCAATAATCTGCTGTACCTGCTCGAAATCGACGAAGCGCAAACAGAGGATTCCCGGAAGTACATCAGCCTGGCCCAGCAGGAGCTCAGGCGCGTCGCACACATCACTGTGAATACGCTGCAGTATTTCCGACCGGCGGCCTTGTCGGCTGTCGCCTCTCTGCAGGAACTTACTGAATCTGTGCTGGCTATGTTCAAGGGCCGCATCCGGCTCGGCGGCGTCAGCGTGGTTGCACGTTTTCGTCCTCACCTGCCTCTCAACTGCATCGCCTCGGAGATGCGTCAGATCGTCGTAAATTTTCTTGGAAACGCACTCGATGCCACTCCTCCGGATGGACGCATTGCTTTACGGGTGCGACCCAGCTGCCATGCCAGGACCGGCGAGGCTGGTATCCTGCTTACCATCGCGGACACCGGATGCGGGATGAGCCGGGAGACCCTCGACCACCTGTACGAGGCGTTTTACACCACCAAGGAATCCTCGGGAACAGGCATAGGACTATGGGTGAGCCACGACCTCATTCGAAAACACCGCGGCCAGATCCTGGTGCGCACGCGGGAGCCGGGGGTCAGTAAACACGGCGGGACAGTTTTCGAGATCTTCTTTCCCTTCGACAATGGAATCGCTGAGTCGGCTGAGTCCATGAAGGGCGCTTTGACGTCCGCAGTAAAACTTTCGGCACTTACCAGCTAAGGCTTTAGTCACCCGAACGTGTGACGTTCCACTCCAGTAGACACTAGGAATTCATTGTCGCGGTCCCGCGATCATGGGAAGCTCTCGACATTACAGCTGAAGGCCAGCCATAAACGGCCGATAAAAGCTGTACTTGCTCCCAGGGCCCCTTTTGAGCATGGAGGTCAATATGTCCCACCGAATCGCTACTGTTGTTTCTACGATGTGCTTTCTTGCAGTCCTGGTGGTCTGTACGCCAATCCTTGGTGCACTCGCGCGGGTTACCACCCACCACAAGGTCGCGCCTGGCCGCGAAGCGCTCTAGTCGCGCCCTGCCGTCTCCATGTCAGGCCTGAGAGTCCCGGCTCTTCAGCCCATATCGCTCATAGAACAGCGCAAGATGATGGCGTACGTGGCCGGCCATGATCCAGGCCACGGCCCGGGCAGTGCCCGGCGAACCACTCACCACACCCTTGCGTGTCCACGCTGCCTCTTCGAGCGGTTCCAGCATCGATAGATTCGCGTGCCGGAGCAGGAGCAACTCATCCGATAGCTCGGCTACGGGCCGACGATCGAACAGCGCTGTCTCGACAAACAGATTCTCATCGAATGGCGGCAGCGGCTCGGTCTGTCCACGCGCCAGGCATAATGCCCGGTAGCCAAAGACTCGTTCAGCATCTGCAAGATGTCCGAAAACCTGCCGCACGCTCCACTTGCCCGGAGCGTAACGATGACTCTCCTGTTCCGCAGAGATGCCGGCTACCAGGGCTTCAATCTCGTCCATCTGCGTCAACAGCACAGAGACAATGTTGTCTTCAGGTACCAGGCCGATATAGGCCGCATGATAAGGCTGGTATTCGTCAGCTTCCGGGCGTTCTGGCATGGCAGTCACCTCACTCGCGCCTACCATACTACGAACGCCCGTTAGTCAGGACAGCGATTACTGCGTCTGCGGACGACGTCCGGCAGCCGGCCGCGTCACAGCCTCCTGGGCAATCGCAGCGCCGTTGACCGGGATCGCCGGCACTTCCACATCCTTGATCGCGCTCAGCCCCAGCTTCTGCCGCAATTGAGCGTCGATGCGGGCAAAAGTATCCCGATGCTCTTTCATGTACTGCCGCACATTCTCGCGACCCTGCCCAATCCGCTCACCCGAGTAGCTGAACCACGAGCCTGACTTCTCGATGATATTGTTCGCTACCGCCAGGTCCAGCACATCGCCTTCGCGCGAGATACCTTCACCGTAGAGGATGTCGAACTCCGCCTCACGAAAGGGCGCCGCGACCTTGTTCTTCACGATCTTGATCTTGGTGCGCGAGCCAACCACCGCGTCGCCTTCCTTGACGGCAGCGATGCGGCGAATATCGATACGCACGGACGAATAGAACTTCAACGCCCGGCCGCCTGTGGTGGTTTCCGGATTCCCGAACATTACGCCGATCTTTTCGCGGATCTGGTTGATGAAGATCAGGCAGGTGCGCGACTTCGACACGGTACCGGTCAGCTTGCGGAGCGCCTGGGACATCAATCGCGCCTGCAGGCCCATGTGCGAATCGCCCATCTCGCCGTCCAGCTCGGCCTTCGGCACCAGTGCGGCCACCGAGTCCACCACCAGCACATCGATGGCTCCCGAACGTACCAGCGCTTCCGTAATTTCCAGCGCCTGCTCGCCATAATCCGGCTGCGAAATCAGCAGGTTATCGACATCCACACCCAGCTTCTTCGCATACGCAGGATCCAGCGCATGCTCGGCATCCACAAAGGCTGCCATGCCGCCCAGTTTCTGTGCTTCGGCAATGATCTGCAGGGTAATGGTCGTTTTGCCTGACGACTCCGGCCCGAAGATCTCGACGACCCGGCCGCGCGGTACCCCGCCCACACCCAGCGCCGCGTCGAATGAAATCGAGCCGGTGCTGATCACGGAGATGGGGACGATCGCGTCTTTGCTGCCCAGACGCATGATCGAACCCTTGCCAAACTGCTTTTCTATCTGCGAGAGCGCCAGTTCTACGGCGCGGGAACGATCATCTGCTGCTGCCACGAGTCCACCTCGAAAAATGCGCGACTTTGCTGCTGTGTACTAACAGTGTACCCGGCATACAGGGGGCGAACAACAGGAGAATGCCCGAAGTTATCGGGAAAAACCCAAAGTTGTGGAAATCCTGCATCCGCCTGTCAAAGCTGCGCTTGTTGTTGGCCTCATCTTAGCGGCTGCGGCCGTCCCGGCGGCAGCGAATCGGCAGCCTTCCTGTATTTGCTTCTGCACAGGTTCCGATTCGGGACGTCACCGCTTCAGCAGATCCACTGGCTCCCGCACGTCCGTCACCCGGAAATAGCGGGCAAGTGTCGGATGCTGCCGCTCCATCGACCGGAACATCTCCCAGGCGACCCGCCGGTACGAGAAGTGTCCCTGCGGCGCCGATCGCAGCTCGGAGATATACAGTGCTTCCGCAAAATCCATCTTGAAGAGCGACCGGCAGCGTGTTCCAAGAGGCAGAACATAGCGCGCATCTGCCTCGCTCCCGCTTTCCTCTGCCAGTGCCCCGAAACACGCATGGGCATTTTTCAGCGCGGTCGCATAGGCGCCATCCATACCGGCCTCGTGAATACCGTCCGGCACCTCGAATCCATGCAGCGTCGTGAAGCCCTGCAGCACCTGCGTGCACTTGCGATGGCGATGCATATCGCGGAAGCCGCCGATATCCATCAGGATGTCGAAGCGCAGGGCCTGGCCCGCGGAGAACTCGCGCAGCAGTTCGTCATGCCGCCCCCGGTGCTTCATGCCCAGGCCTAAGATCTCGCCAACCTGCGCAGCACTCAACCCCGCGACCCGATCGCGAATCTGCCGGAATGAATAGTGGCTTGCCCGATATAAAAGCGTTGCGGCAATCTCCACCTCCAGCGATTCCGTGCGCTCGACCAGATCCACCACCGGCGCCTCGGCAATCGCCGCGCCTGCCATCCATTCACGCGCTGCATCCGCCAGCTCACGCTGTGTCTCTTTCTGATACGCATTTGCTGCGGCATACTTCACCAGGGTCGGCGCCACGCGCACACTGCGCGACAAATGGGGCTCAGCCTGCTGGGCCAAAACGGGATCGAGCCCGGCAATCTTCTGCTGCAGGTCAGCCAGGGCTTCGCCATGCACGTTCCACGCGGATTCCGAAGCAGCTGCCCTCAGCTTCTCGCCCAGTGCGCGCACTTCTTCGTGTTCGTCAGACAACAGGCGGGACACCTGCGTTTCCAGCGTCCGCGCATTCACGATCTGTCCCAGTGACGTATTCGACGCCAGCGGCAGCAGGTAGCGCGCCACGTCGAACGCCCGCGCTTTCAGCGTGCGCTCAAAGGCATCCTGCTTCATCTCCTCAGGCTTGCCCGTGCGCCCAAGCAGGGAAGCGAACACCCCTTCAGACACTGCATGGTAGGTCTCGAACAGGGACTCGATCCCGGCTGTAAAGGTCTCCCGCCGTTTCTCATCTCCCGCAAACCCGGGCGTATACCAGCCGCTCTTTTTGAAGTTCTGGTAGCGGGTCGACCGCTCCTGCCCATCCCATCGCTGTTCATCCACCAGCACAATCGCTGCCAGCAGCGACAGTCGTTCGATCGCGAAGGCTACGTGCGCAAGATCGGCAATGGATCGGTGCCCATACTGAAAATAAAATGTGTTGAGGAACTGCTCTGCCCGCTGGCTGCTGATCTCGCGCAAGGATTCCTTCATCGACAATGCCGAGCGCGAGTACTTTGCCATCGCATACGCCAGCACTTCCGGATCGGCGCCATGAACTGCGAAGACGTCCGTTCCGCTGTCCTCCGGCCGGGTCTCGGCTGCGGTTTTGACAGGCTTGGCGGAGGGCGTCAGATCGGGTGCAGACGAGGGAGGTGCGGCAGCAATCTCAGGCATCGTCTCCTCAGCATACGGCAGGTCCGGCACCTCTTCGTCTCGAAATCCGACGCGTCCCGGGCAGCCCCATATAGGCCCCTCTC
>CAZZVA010000127.1:0-9570 GCA_964657345.1 uncultured Acetobacteraceae bacterium
ACAGTGCGGCATATCGCGTGCCCGGGGTGATTTGGCAAGCCCAACGATGATGCGGTTCAGTAACTACTTCCAGGCGATGGCTCCTCACAGGATGTCAGCCAACCATCCCATGAGTTTTCGACAAGGCTCTGCAAGTTCATCAAGGTCACCGGCGTTTGTGACGCCTGATGAAATTCGAGCTTCCTGTTGCGCGGTGAGTGGTAGCCCCAGGAAGAAAGGTTTCTTCTGCCAGGAGCTACCTTCTCCCGTTACTTGTGGTGCTCGCCGCCGCCACCGTGATGTTCTCCGCCGCCGCTCGGATGTGCCTGGGCCGCGGGATGGCCGCCCTGCGAGTGCTGCACCTGGGGTGCCGGTCGATTGCCGCCTGCATTGGGCGAAGGCCGGTTATAGGCACCCGATCCTTGCTGGGGTGGCCGGTTGTAAGCGCCGGCATTGCTGTTCGGAGCGGGCCGGGTGTAGGCGCCGGCTCCCTGCTGGACAGGCCGGTTGTATGCGCCGGGCGTTGCCGCGGGCCGGTTGAACCCGTTATTCCCCGCAGCAGGGCGATTCAGGGCATTGGGTTGTCCTGGCCGATTGAAGCCGGCGCCAGGCTGTCCCGGGCGGTTGAAGTTACCCGCCGGCGCGGCTGCAGGACGGTTCATGGCGCTCATCGGGCGACCGTTATAAAGCGGCGCGCTGCGATTGAAGCTCGCATGGGAGAAGTTCTGCGGTCCGCTGCGTCCGAAGCCCTGGTTGTAGGCACCGTAGCCGCCACGGTTGATCACCGTGGTGCTATTCGAGATATAGGTATTGTGATTAACGATGATCGTGTTGGAGCGCCAGTTGGGTGCCCAGGCGTGATATCCCCATCCATAGTGAGCGAAGATGCCGACACCGACTCCAACCGCGAAGCCGATACCCAAGCCGATCACCAGTCCCGGGGGTGGGGCCGGCCGGTAGAAGCCGTAATACGGGGCAATCGGCGCGCCGTACACAACCCATGGATCGTAGTAGGGCACATAGACGACCTCAGGGTTCGCTGGCTGAATGATGATTTCCGGACCCTGCTCGACTACCACCTGCTGCGGAGTGTCCTGCAGTTTGCCGGCTTCGCGGGCGCGGTAGCGCATGGATTGCACAGCAGCCATTACGTCTGCCGGCTGGTTGTAGTAAGCGTTGCCGAGCGCGATTGTCCACTGGTTACTGCGGGCGAGCTGCTGCAGCACGGTCGGAAACTGCGTCAACGCCTTGACGCTGGGATCCCACGGCATCTGGTTTACGGATTGCGCGAGCTGGGCAGGCGGCTGGCCGCCGTACTGCTGCATCCATTGATCGGCTTCGGTTACCTGCTGAGGATAGGTTGAAGCGGCAAGGACCTGCGCCACCAGTGAATCCGGGTAGAGTGCGATTGGCGCTACCAGGCGCTCCAGGTCCTGCGGACCCTGCGGGGTGTAGGTCGGGCCGTAGCTTGTGCCTCCCTGTGGAGGAGGCGCTCCCCCTGGCTGACCATAGGCACCCTCACCCTGGCCATAGCCAGGCGGTGGGCCTGCGGGGCCGTTGCCATCCGCCGGCTGACCCTGGCCGGCATAGGGAGGCGCCTGCTGCGGATATTGTTGCTGGGGATACTGAGGCTGAGCCGACGGCTGTTCAGCGGGATCCTGGTAGGGATACTGTGACTGCTGTGGCGCCGCCTGCTGCGCCAGGAGATCCAGCTGCGTGAACGGTAAAAGCGTAGTGCACAAGCCAAGAGCCACTCCGCGGCGCAATGCCTGCGTCAACATGCCCTGCTTGATCCATCCTGTCTGACCTGCCATATGTCACCTTGGCACCGGGTTCCTGAAACCACCGGCACTTTCTGAAATGGATGAGGCTGACGGCATAAAGGTCTAGTCGGCCAGCTGCTCATTCCCGAGCTACTTCACTCAAGAGAACACGGAATGCAGGGTCAAGTTTCGAAGCCAAGGCATTTTCCAGGCAATGCCTCGAACGCGTAAGCAAGTAAATCAGACGGCAGGATGGCCGGGAGCAGCGGTCGGGCGACTGCTCCCTCATCTTCAGCTCCGGGTGGCTTCCAGCCTCGGTGTTTCCGTCCTTGGCGTTTCCGGCCTGCTGAGTGGCACGGTAAAGAAGAAGGTGCTGCCTTTGCCGAAGGTGCTTTCTGCCCAGATGCGGCCGCCATGCTGTTGCACAATAGCCCGGCAGATTGCCAGTCCCAGGCCGGTTCCGCCCATCAGCCGCGAGTCCGAGGCATCCACCTGCTGGAAGCGCTCGAAGATGACCTGCAGCTTGTCTTCGGGAATGCCGCGTCCATGGTCTTCGACCTCGAACATCACCTGGTCGGTGCTGCTGGGACTGCTTCCAGGGATAACTCTGGAGCCGGCCGGCACCAGCCTGGCTCCGAGTCGTATCTCGCTGCCCGGCTGGGAGAACTTGATCGCATTGCTGATCAGGTTGGTGATGGTCTGCTGAATCCGATCCGCATCGACCCAGACCTGCAGCGGCTGCGCATCGATCCGGAACTGGATCCCATTGCGGCCTGCTGTCGATTGCTGCAGATCTGCGGCCTTGCGCAACAGGTCAATGGCATCGAACCTGTCTCGGTAGAGCGGCAGGCGGCTGGAGCCGATGCGTTCAAAGTCGAGAATGTCATTTACCAGGCGCACCAGGCGATCGCAGTTGCCGACAGCTACCTGCATCATCTGGGTCCGCTTCTCCGGCCGCTTCTCGAGCACGCCTCCAGCGATCAGGTTGAGGGCGGCACTCAGCGAGGTGAGCGGCGTCCGCAGTTCATGGCTGACAGTCGAGATGAACTCGTCCTTCATGCGGTCGAGACGACGACGTTCGGTGATGTCTTCAAAGGCGACGACGATGCCGGTGATGCGGCCATCGTGTACCAGTGGATGCGAGACGTACTCCACCGGGAACGATGTACCGTCCTTGCGCCAGAAGACCTCTTCATTCACGCGCACAGGCTCATTGTTGCGCAGGCAGTTGTAGATCGGGCAATCGTCTGCAGGATAGGGCGTGCCATCGGCGCGGGTATGGTGGACCAGCGCATGCATGTCGCGGCCAAGCATTTCGCTGGTGTCATAACCGAACATGGTTGCGGCGATCCGATTGCAGAAGATCAGCTTGCCTTCCATGTCCAGACCCCAGATGCCTTCGCCTACGGACTCGAGAATCGATTCGCGCTGACGCGTGAGGGCATGCAGCTTCTCTTCAGCGTCGGTCTGTTCCGTTATATCGATACCGTGACTGAGCACAAACGGCTCGGTGCCTGGCAGCTGCAGCAGCTTGTTGCGATACGCCACCACGGCCAGCCGGCCGTTGCGCCGCTTCAGATAGAACAATCCCTGGTGCTCGTGATGCTCGTTCAGCGCGGCGACGTAGTCTTCGTAGTCCTGCTTGTGTTCCGGGTCGATGTAATTGAAGAGCGGTGTGCCGACGATCTGATCGGGGGTATAGCCGAGGATCTCCGCGGCATGCGCATTGATCGATAGCACCACCCCATCCAGGTCATGGGTGCAGATAATGCCGAGTGAACCTTCGACCAGCTGGCGATAGCGGGCTTCACTGGTGCGCAGCATCTCTTCCGCGGTCCGCTGTTCGGTGACGTCGACGCCGGTGGTGATGACAAAGTTGACTTCGCCCTGCGTGTCGGTCAGCGAGGTGGCTGTCCACGCAATCTTGCGCAGGCCTCGATCCTTGGTACGCCAGCTCATTTCGTAGCCGCCGTCCAGTTCGCCGGCACGGGCCTGCTCGAACATGCGGACAGCATGGTCGCGCTCTTCCGGCGGGAACAGTTCTTCCGGAAACGAGCGGCCCACCAGTTCGGCAAAGCTGTAGCCGGAGATGGTCTCGCAGGCGCGGTTGAAACGAACGATGCGGCCGGCAGTGTCAAGCACCAGCACCAGGGCGCTGATGGTATCGAGCACAGCAGTGACGAAGTTGCGTTCGACGGTGAGGGCCCGCTCAATCCTCTGCCGCGAACGGATGACCCGCTCCTGCTGGTTCTGTTTGGAATAGAGCTCAAGCCTGGTGACAATCTGCCGTGCCAGGACTTCCAGCGTCCGCGCGTGATCGCGGGTGAATACGTGGGGATCCGGTGAACAGACGGTCAGCGTGCCCAGCACTGCACCCGAAGGAGAAATGAGAGGTGCCCCAATATAGGAGCGGCAGTGGGTTGTGGCCGCCAGCGGAATGCCGGACGGCGCGAAACGGTAGTCCTCAAGTGCATCTTCAATCAGCAAGGCATTCGGTTCGAGAATCGCGTACTGGCATGCCGAGACAGCTTTAGGCTGCTGACGACTTAAGAAGCCGATACGCGATTTGAACCACACACGGTTTGCATCGATGAAAGAGATGTACGCATACGGAGCACGACAGAAGGCCGCCGCAAGACGCGTAATCTCGTCCAGGGCGGGGTCGGGCAAGGTGTCAAGAATCTCGTACTGCGAGAGAGACTTGAGCCTGTCGGCTTCGTCTTTTTGCATCATCGTCGGGATGGCTGCTTGCATGAGGGGAAGGAAGAATCGCCTACCCAGTATTGTGGCAAACGAAGGGTAGGTAGCAAGTGCAACCTTCAGGTGATCTCACACCAATAGTAGATTCGGTTAGTTACTACTGAGATTCGAGAGGTAGCGTCCTCGATATCCACACAGGTCCAGAGTTATCCACGGGGCTTTTCGGATGGGTCTTATGGCAACTTGCAGCATTCCAATGCAGGTCCTTCATTCGAAGCGTCCAGGACTACCTTCCAGGTGCCGTCAGTCTGTTTTTTCCACATTGTGATGTAGCGGCCGGTGGTAGTGATGTCGTTACCAGCCGCGTCTTTCGCATGCCCTGAGTAATGTCCCCAGGTGTACCCCATGTCACCGCTTGGTCCCATCTGTCCGCCATCCGGTGTCCACGTCAATTGATATGCGCCCGGCAACCACGTAGCCTGCGCTGCGATAGCGTCATGCCCTTGTACTGGAGGCTTTCCATTGGCAATTGAAACAGCGTCGCTTGCGAACCAGGATGCGAACGCCTTGCCGCCGCCCTCGGCGGTTGCGCGTGCGAACTGCGCTTCGAGGTCATACAGAAATCGCAGTCCCGGGGTCATCGCAGGGTCAGACAGAAGGGTGGATGAATTCGGCGCAGGCTGCGAAGGAATGCCGAGGCCCAGTTGACCATGCATGGCAGGCACCACGCCGAGCAGCAAGCCAGACACGATTAGGAGGCGTTGGGCGATAGCTGAGGGTAAGGGCATCGTCACGATTATCCATGAAGGACAGATGGTTACCAGGGGTACAACAGGCGTGGCCGTGCCGCGATTTCTCATTGACAAGAGATATGGTGTTGTACTTAACTACAACACAATGACGCGGTGAAGTTGTCGCGAAAGGCGAAGGCTACCGCACCAGGGTTTTCGGGCCCGTAAGCAGACTTTGCACCTTAAAGGAGAATAACCATGCAGCTCAAACGACTCATGCTCTTCACCGCGTTCCTGATGTCGCTCACCTCCATGGCTCTTGCGCAGAACCCTGCGCAACAGTCCTTCGAACAACTGAAGGCCCTGGCCGGCTCGTGGCAGGGCACTCTCGACGGTAAGCCTATGCCGGGAGATGTCACCCTGCGCGTCACCTCAATGGGCAATACGCTCATGCACGAGATGAAGTCTACGGTGACCCCCGACAACCCTATCTCGATGTTCACTCTCGACGGCGACCACCTGGTGATGACCCATTATTGTGACGCCGGCAACCAGCCGCACTTCATAGCGACGGTCTCACCCGACGGCAAAACCTACACCTTCAACTACCAGGGCGCCAGCAACCTGCTTCCTTCGCAGGAGGGCCATATGCAGCACGTGGTCTTTACGATTATCGATGCCAATCATCACACCGAGCAGTGGCAATTCGCCATGGCTGATGGCAAGTCCATGGGTGGCTTGCTCGACCTGAAACGAAGTCGGTGACTGCGCTTTTTTGGTC
Source organism: uncultured Acetobacteraceae bacterium (assembly GCA_964657345.1). Classification (GTDB taxonomy): domain Bacteria; phylum Acidobacteriota; class Terriglobia; order Terriglobales; family Acidobacteriaceae. Next base: position 5,955 of record CAZZVA010000127.1, read on the forward strand.
GAACTTTTCACGAACCCGGTAAGGTGCAGATACCGAACAGCTCGGTATACCTGCACCTGCCCCGGCTGCGTTACTGGAATACATGATGGATTCTGAGTGGAACAACAGTCAGCCGATCTACCGTCAGCTGCGGGACCGCGTCGTCGCGATGATTCTCGACGGCGTGCTCAAGGAAGGCGATCCGCTACCCTCCGTCCGCGTACTGGCGGCAGAGTACCGGGTGAATCCCCTGACCGTGCTGAAGGGCTATCAGCAACTGGTGGACGAACAACTGATCGAGAGCCGGAGAGGACGCGGCATGTTTGTGAACGCAGGTGCCCATACATTGCTGCTGCAGGGCGAGCGTCAGAAGTTTCTTGCCGAAGAATGGCCGCGGGTGAAAGCGACAATCGCTCGGCTCGGTCTGCATGCGAACGAACTGCTGCAGAGCTCGCTGGAGCAAGCAGAACCAGAAAGTAAAACGAAGGAGCCGAAGTCATGACAGTGATCGATGCACGCGGTCTGCACAAGGCCTTCGGTCCGACGCTCGCGCTGGACAACTTCAACCTGCACGTGGGCGAAGGCCGCATTGTCGGCCTCATTGGTCCCAACGGAGCAGGGAAGAGCACGGCTCTGAATGCAATGCTCGGGCTCACTCCCTATGAAGGACAACTGCGGGTTCTGGGACGGGACCCTTGGACCGAACGCGATCAGCTGATGCGCGATGTCAGCTTCATCGCCGACGTCGCGGTACTGCCGCGATGGATCCGCGTCTCGCAACTGCTGGATTACACCGCCGGGGTTCATCCGCGCTTTGATCGTGCGCGTGCCGGAGCCTTCCTGGCGAAGACCTCCATCCGCCTCGGCAACAAAGTCAGGCAATTGTCCAAGGGCATGGTGACGCAGCTGCATCTCGCCCTGGTGATGGCGATTGACGCGAAACTACTGGTGCTGGATGAGCCGACGCTTGGCCTCGACATCCTGTATCGCAAGCAGTTTTACGACACCCTGCTCAACGACTACTTCGACAAAGACCGCACCATCGTGGTGACCACACACCAGGTGGAAGAAGTGCAGCACGTGCTGACGGATGTGGTCTTCATCGATCGCGGACGGGTGGTGCTGAGCTGCAGCATGGAAGAGTTTGAGCAGCGATACATGGAGGTCGCGGTGGTTCCGGAGCAGGTCGAAGCCGCGCGGACACTGCTCCCTATTCACGAACGGCAGGTCTTCGGTCGCAGCATCCTGATCTTCGATCGAGTCGACCGGCAGCGCCTGTCGGCCTATGGAGAGGTGCGGACACCCAGTATCAGTGATCTGTTTGTCTGCGTAATGGGACAACAACATGGATGGAATGCCACGGGCCCGTCCTACACCAGGATCGAGCCGCAAGGAGCAGCACGATGAATACTCCAATGGAAGCCATGGACGCACCGCAGGCTCAGCCGCGACTGCAAGCGGCGATGACGATTGCCCCGTTGCGGACCTTCTACTGGGCGGTGCGCCGCGAACTCTGGGAGGTTCGTTCGATCTATGTCGTGCCTCTGGCAGCGGCAGCACTGATCGTTGTCGCTTATCTCATCAGTACGGTCCACCTGCCATCGACAATGCGCTCTCTTTCGACGCTTTCCGCGATGCAGCAGCAGGAAGCTGTGCAACAGCCATTCAACTTCGCGGCGTTGCTCATCATGCTGTCAACCCTGATCGTTGCGATCTTCTACTGTCTTGAAGCGCTGCACGGCGAGCGTAAAGATCGCAGCATCCTTTTCTGGAAGTCGCTGCCGGTCTCCGACCTGACGACGGTCCTGGCGAAAGGCGCGATCCCGCTCCTGGTTTTGCCGGCGGTGACCTTTGCTGTGACGCTTGTGACGCAATGGCTGATGTTGCTTACCGGCTCAGCTGTGCTGCTGGCTCATGGCCAGGGTCCCGGGTTGTACTGGTCGCTCGCGGCGCCTTTGCCGATGTGGCTGATGCTGTTTTTCCATCTTTTTGCGATTCACTCGCTCTGGTACGCGCCGATCTTCGGCTGGCTGCTGCTGGTTTCCGGCTGGGCCCGCAGGGTTCCGCTCTTGTGGGCGCTCCTGCCGCTGCTGATTCTCGGCCTGGGCGAGAAGATTGCCTTCAACACCACGCACTTTGCCTCGATGCTGGGAGATCGGCTGGGCGGCGCTTCAGGAGTTCCCTTCGCTGATACCGCGATGTCCATGGACATGCTTTCGCAATTGTCGCCCGGCTCGTTCTTCGCCAGTCCCGGTTTGTGGATCGGACTGGTGCTCACCGCACTGTTCCTTGCAGTGGCGGTCAAGCTCCGGCCCTACCGCGGGCCAATCTAGGCCGTGTCACTGGTACCTGCCCATCAGCACCTGCATGCAACGCAAAACGAACTCGCCCTCTTTCATAAATGACGACCGTGTCATCCATGGCACCAACAAGGTCACGTTGATAGAAGACCGGGTCCGCGTAGTTGGTATACTAGCGGGGTTAGACCGCCGTGCAGGAAGCGCTTTCCCGTCTCTCTTTCGCTACGAAGGAGGAACATGGTCTCGGCAACTGATCCGAGCCATAGGCAGCCAGGAACGCGGGCCGTAGAGAGCTCGGGGCATCGTCAATTTCCGGAAAGCGATAGCAGGTCGCGTGCATGGGTACCATACTCGAATCGATTCACAGCCCGGCAGACATCAAGCATCTGACCATTCCCCAGCTCGAGACTCTGGCTGGTGAGATCCGCGTCAAGCTTATCCAGACGCTTTCAAAGACAGGTGGCCACCTGGGGCCGAATCTTGGCGTGGTCGAACTCACCCTGGCCATGCATTATGTCTTCGATACACCGGAAGACAAGTTTGTCTTTGACGTAAGTCATCAGAGCTACATCCATAAGCTGCTGACGGGACGGCGCGACAAGTTCGATACCATCCGCCAGCCCGGCGGGCTGAACGGCTTTATGCTGCGCACCGAATGTGATCACGATTGCTACGGCGCGGGACATGCCGGCACATCACTTTCGGCAGCATTGGGCATGGCTGTAGCACGCGACCTCGCCGGCACCAATGAACATGTCATCGCCTTCGCTGGCGATGCAGCCTTCACCAACGGCATCATCTTCGAAGCACTGAACAACGTTGCCGAGCAAACCAAGCGCCTCATCGTGGTGCTCAATGACAACGAGTGGTCGATCGATCGCAATGTAGGCGCGATTGCCAAGTACCTGCACAAGATTGTCACCAACGATCGATACACCCACCTGCACGAGTCTGCATCGCGCCTGATTGAAAAATTCGCCGGCAAGACCGCGAAGAACATGGCCAAGAAGGCAGAGGAAGCAGCGAAGGGCCTGCTGTGGCCGTCGCTGCTGTTCGAAGAATTCGGACTCACCTATTACGGTCCGCTCGATGGCCACAATCTAGGTCTGCTGATCGACAGCTTCAAGTTTCTCAAGAAGCAGGACACGCCGGTTCTGCTGCATGCCATCACGCAGAAGGGCCGCGGGTTTCAACCGGCGCTCGACAAGCAGAAGAAGTTTCATGGCCTGGGGCCGTACGATCCAGAGACCGGCGACACCAAGCCGAGCGGGCGCACCTACTCGGAAGTTTTCGCCGAGAGCCTGGTCAGGCTTGCTGACGAAAACCAGAAGGTAGTC
>CAZZVA010000128.1:0-9546 GCA_964657345.1 uncultured Acetobacteraceae bacterium
GTGCGCATGCAATTCCCGCAGGCTGCGGATGATCGTCACACCCTCAGGCCAGGAGTCTGCAATCTCTTCGTCCACCTCTGCCAGCGCAAACACTCTCATCCCGGCCGCCAGCCCAGCCTGGATGCCCGGCAGACTGTCCTCGATCACTGCACACCGCGACGGCTCCACCCCAAGCTGCCGGGCAGCATGCAGAAACAACTCCGGCGCCGGCTTCCACGAACTGATCTCGTACGCACTGAAGATCCGCTCCGCAGGAAAGAAGCAGTCCAGTCCGGTCGTTCCCAGCGTGACCTCCATCTTGGACCGCATCCCGTTCGAAGCCAGGCAGTAGGGCAGATGCATCGCCTGCAACAACTCCACCGCACCTTCCATCGGCTGCAACCGCTCCCGCAATGCGCGATTCGATCGGTCCCGGAATTCCGCAACAAATGTCTCCGGCAGCACCACCCCGCGTTCTGCCTCGAACACGCTCACCACATCCGCCATCCGGCCGCCCTTGAAGCGTCGCAGCGCCTCCCGGGCCGTCAGCGCGACTCCCTGTTCGCGCGCGCATTCTGCAAGCACCTCCGCCACCACGGTCTCGCTGTCGACCAGGGTGCCGTCACAATCAAAAATAACCAGTTCTATCGGATGAGCTTGTTTCGGTTCAGCCTGGGCCATGTACTTCTATCGTAGCCGACGCTCACCGCTCGCCGAGCCGGCGTTGTTGCCCGGCAAACAGGACTCAGACCCGGAAGTTGTCTGCCCGCCACTCGACAATCGCCGCCTTGATCGCCTTCGGCTCCAGCTTCTCTTCCAGCGTCCGTGCTGTCAGCGCCATCAATTCCTTGTCGCTCGCAAAACGAAGAGCTATCAACTGCGACACACTCAACTCTGCAATCTTGTGATGCAGCAGTGGTGGCAGTATTGTCATCAGCCGCAGCCGCTCCTCCAGCCGAATCACCCGGTCCTGCACCTTCAGCGAATAGCTCCGCACCTTCATCGCCGTCAGAATCAGCGCCAGGATCATCGTCAGCATCGTCCAGGACAGCGCGTCAGGACGATGAACCACCAGCATCACCGAATGCACCAGCGTGATCAGCAGCAGCAGTCCCAGGACGATGTGGTACCAGGGATCGATGCGGCCATGATTCTTGAAGCTCTGTTCTTTCTCTGCCATCGCGTAGAGTACCCGTTCCTTCCCGGCTCGCCGTCGAACCTGCCTGACAGCCACGCCGGATTGCGGCCCCAGTCTACAGCCTGCTGCCGCCGCAACCAGCGTGTTTAAAACAGCGACACCTCAGCCGCATGCGACTGGAGGTCGCACTTCCGTTTGCATCGTACCCGGCTCGCCACAATTCTCCCGGGTCCACTCCCACGCCGTGCTACCGTCAGCTAGCATGCCTTCCCCCGGTATTACTGCTCTGCTTGCATGGATGTTGTTCTTCGTCTTCTTTCCTCACAACCTTCATGGACAGGCTGATCCAGCCGCCAATGCCTTCAGCCGCCGCAACAGCTTCGGCCTCTTCACCGAATATTCCAATGACTCCAGCCACATCTTCCTGGGTTCTGCCGAACAGCGCAAACTCCTCAACTTCGGCGCTTTCTACAGCCGCAGCCTGGTCCGCGGCCGAGTCGTCGACTTCCAGTACCTTGTTGAACTGCGGCCTGTCATCCTCGAAAGCGATCCACTTGCCCACTACACCTTCAGCAGCACCGTCACATTCCCGAATTCGCCTCCAAGCGTCAGCAGTACCAGTGGCAGCTATGCCCCGATTTACCGATGCCAGCCGTTTTCCACTACCACCAGTGGCAGCGATTCGGATGGAACCACCTTCAGCACCGTCAGCACACAGACATGCGGCGGCCGCCAATGGACCTTCGCCGAGGGTCTGAGTCCCGTCGGCATCAAGCTGAACTTCCGCCCGCATCATCGACTGCAGCCCGTCTTCACCGGCCTTGGCGGCTACATGTTCTCCACTCAGCCGATCCCCATTGCCACCGCCGGCTCCTTTAACTTCACCTTCGAATTCGGCGCCGGCTTCGAACTCTATCAGCGAGCCGAACGGCCCGGCAGCCGACTTCCAAAGCGCTCCATCCGCGCCGAATATCGCTACCACCACTTCTCCAACCACAACACCGCCACCGACAATCCCGGCGTCGACAATGGCATGCTTCAGCTCACCTTCGCCTTCGGCCGCTAGTCCCTTGCTGCAATCGCTTCGACAATCGCGTCCATCGCCGGCAATGACGCCCCGCTGTCCGGCGAATGGTCATTCACCAGGATCGAAAACACCAGCATCTTGCCCGAAGCCGCCTGCACATAGCCCGACAAAGCATTCGTCTCGTTCAGCGTGCCCGTCTTCGCGAACACGCGGCCTTTCACCGCCGCTCCAGTAAAGCGGGAAGCCAGGCTGCCATCCGTCCCGCCCACTGGCAGCGTCGCCCGGAACGCCTCCGCCCAGCTCTGCCGCGACGCATACAGCAGCAGCTGGGTCGCAGCCCGCGGCGTTACCAGGTCGCCAGTCGACAATCCGCAACCGTCATAGAAGAAGAAGTCTCCCGGATCAATCCCGGCATTCTCGAGAAACTGCCGGACCACCCGCGTTCCCTGCGCAAAGGTTCCGTCGGTTCCGTACAGCTTGCCCAGGGTCCGCAGCGCCAGTTCCGCATGCAGGTTCTGGCTGGCCTTGTTGGTCACCGTCCAGTCCTGGGCCATCGGCGGAGAGTTGTGGGTCGCCAGCACATGGAACGCTCCGAAATTCGGCGTACCCGGATGCATCGGAGTACGCGGCAGGCTCAGCGGCTGGCCGCGCTCCAGCACAAAACTCTGCGTATTGTTGGAGAGTCGATGCCGCGCACTCGGCTGCCCATTCACCACCACGCCCCGCGCCTTCAGCAACTCTGTCAGTGCCTTGGCCGCATACTCTGCCGGATCCTCAATCGCAATCCCGGCATGATACCCGTCCGCCGGCAGCGTCCCGAACAATCGCACCGCCAGCGACCCTATTGGCCGATCCAGCCCCGGATGCGCCGGCACCCCCGCAGGCGCAAAGGCCGCTGTATTGGCCAGCGTGTAATACCCGGTCGCCGGATTCCAGCTGGCCGCCGTCGTCGCTTCCGGCGCTGTCATCATGGCCGGCGGTGCCGCCGGCGCAGCATTCGGCAGCACATTCAAAAACACCGCATTGTCATTCACCGTCAGCGCCGACACCGGCGCGCCATACAGCCACAGCAAATCATCCGAAGCCCAACCCGTGCCATAGCGTTCCAGCGGATACCACGAGTCATCGCCAATCACGCCGCCATCCACCACATGCACCCCGGCCCGCACAATCTGGTCCGCCATATCCTCAAACGCGGCCAGCGGCGAGTTCGGCCGCTCACTATGCAGCCCATACGGATACGCCCTGCCCGACATCGTCGGATCGCCCGATCCCAGGATCGCCAGTGCTCCATGCAGCGTACCGGCTCCGTCCACCGTGCCTTCCGCCACAACATTGGTCGTGTAGACAGCATTGCCCGGCAGCAGTGCAAACGCCGCGGCTGTCGTAAAAATCTTCGCGTTCGACGCCGGTTGAAAGAATTGCGCATCGTTCATCGCATACACTGTCTGCCCATCGAGCGTCCGCACAGAAATGCCCCAGTGCGCACGGCTCACCGCAGGGTTGGCGATCAGCGTGTTGATCGCATCCGCCAGCGTGGCGCCCTTTGCCGGGGCCGCCGGGTGAGAACGCGGATGATGCGAGCGTTGCGCGTGCAGAACGACAACACAGCCGAACATCGCCAGCAGCAGGAAGAACTGCAGGCAGCTTCGCAGTCTTGGCATATGCCGCGAGTGTATCGCGACCCTTACAATCGGCAGGTGCCCCCACTGCCGCAATCCCATCCCGGATGGACCCTCCCCGACCGCGTCCTCACCCTCGGCCAGTCCACCATCGTCATGGGCATCCTCAATGTCACACCCGACTCCTTCTCCGACGGCGGTCAATACAGCAGCACCGAAGCCGCCGTCGCTGCCGCTCTCCGCATGCTGGACGATGGCGCATGGATCATCGACATCGGCGGCGAATCCACCCGTCCCGGCGCCTGCGAGGCCATCTCCGACCAGCAGGAAGCCGATCGCGTCCTCCCTGTCATCGAAGGCATCCTGCAACAACAACCGCGCGCCCTCCTGTCCATCGACACCTACCGCGCGAACACCGCGAAGCTTGCCGTCCAGGCCGGTGTGCAGATCGTCAATGACGTCAGCGGCCTCCTCTGGGATCCCGCCATGGCGGAAACCTGTGCGGCCCTCTCCTGCGGCCTGGTCCTGATGCACACCCGCGGGCGCCCGTCTGACTGGCACACTCTTCCACCGCTCGCTGCCGGTCAGGTCATGCCACTCGTCATCGGTGAACTCGGCAGGCGTCTTGCCGCGGCAGCTTCTGCCGGCATCGATCTCAACCGCATCGTCATCGATCCAGGCTTCGGCTTCGGCAAGGCTTTCGACGAAAACTACGCACTGCTCGCCGGCCTCGACCAGCTCCATGCACTCGGCAGACCCGTTCTCGCCGGCGTATCGCGCAAAGGCTTCCTGGCGAAGGATCTACCTGCACTGAGGCGCGGTAATGCCAGCCTGGCCGCGATGACCGCTGCCATCCTCAAGGGCGCCGCCGTTGTCCGCGTGCATGATGTGAAGGAATCTTTCGAAGCCGCAAAAGTGGCCGACGCTATCCGGTCTGCAGCCACTTCGCTCGCCTGAACCGCTACTTCTTGTCACGTCCGCTATCGGCAATGCGACTGGCTTCGAAACTCACAATGCGCCATTGTCCTTCGCGCCGGTTGTACACGCGCGTGTAGCGATAATGGCCGCTGATGTCCGTGCCGCCATTCGTTCCTGTCAACTCCGCGCGACTCGTCACCACCGCAGTATCCCCGTATACCCGTATTTTCAGGTCACTCAGGTTCAACTCGGAAATCCGCACCGTGCCGCCCCGCCGCAGCGCCAGCAGGTCTGCCTTGGTCTCCAGCGTGCCATTGGCAGTCACGCCAAGATAATCATCTGCGAGTAGACGATCCAGGGCAGTAACATTCGACGAAATCAGCGCCTGTCGCCAGTCCTGCTCCAGGCCCTCGATTTCCTTGTGCTGGGAGCCGCCCTCGCGGTGCGTAAACGGAAGCACCAGGGCATGTGCATGCATTCCCGCGCCGGACAACATGCAACCTAGCAGCATCCACCGCGCCGCTTGCGACGCGGCTGTGAACATCGTGCAGTTCGCATGCTGCCTTGTGGTTTCCATCGGCGTCTGGATACTAGTCTGCATCCGGCTTCCCGGTCAAAAAACTAACGTGCTAGTGCAGAATAACGCAGCGAACGGTGCGCCCGATGTCTCCAACTGCACCTGTCTATCAGATGATCGCGATCAGGTTCTCGCTCTCGCGCTCTTTCATCATCTGGTAAAGTCCGCCGATCGCATGAAGACGAAAGTGCTCGCTCGCCCGGTGCGCTTCCCGACCAGCCTCGTCTTCGTACTGCTCGTAAATGACAATCGTGTCAGGTTCGCCCTCGACAAAGTGCGGCACATAATTCAAGCAGCCCGGCTCCTGCCGCGATGCCAGGGCCAGCGCCCTCAAATGGGCGACCACGCGATTGCGGTCATCCGGATCAAAGCGCATGCGAACTGTGAAACTGATCATCGACCCTCCGTCCCGTGCCCTGAACCCGCGTCAGCCGTGCAGCTCCCGCAGCGCTTCGGTAAACGCCGGCAGCTCCATCGTCTGCGTCCGGTCCGGCCCGGTCGAAACCATGCCGATCTTCGCACCCGATTCCTTCTCGAGAAAATGCAGGTACTCCTTCGCCGCCTGCGGCAGCTCATCAAACGTCTGGATGCCTTCGGTCGACGTCTTCCAACCCTTGAGCGTGGTGTATTGCGGCTCGATCAACTCCAGCCCCTGCACATCCGCCGGAATCACATCCGTCGTCTTCCCGTCGATCCTGTAGCTGGTACAGACCGGAATTTCATCAAACGCATCCAGCACATCCATCTTCGTCACCACCAGCCACTCCGTCCCGTTGATGCGGTTGGAGTAGCGCAGCAGCGGGAGATCCAGCCATCCACACCGCCGCGGCCGGCCCGTCACCGCACCAAACTCGGCTCCGCGTTTGCGCAACACTTCACCGGCTTCGTTATTTAGCTCCGTCGGAAACGGCCCTTCCCCCACCCGCGTCACATACGCCTTGGTCACGCCGATCACTGTACCGATATTGGTCGGTCCCACACCCGTCCCGATCACCGCCCCGCCCGCCGTCGCCGATGACGACGTCACAAACGGATAGGTGCCGTGGTCGATATCCAGCATGGTGCCCTGCGCGCCCTCGAACATCACACTCTTGCCTGCGCGGATCGCATCATTCAGCAGTACCGCCGTATCCGTCACAAAGGGCCGGATCCGTTCCGCAGCCGCCGCATAGTCCTCATACATCTTCGCCGGGTCGATCGGCTCGCTCCCGAACAGAGCATGAGCGATTGCATTCTTCTCGTGGCAGGCATTCTCGATGTGGCTCTTGAGGATCTTCGTATTCAGCAGATCCACCACGCGCAAACCACTGCGGTGCATCTTGTCCTCATACGCCGGACCGATCCCGCGACTGGTCGTCCCGATCTTCTGTCGTCCAGGCGCGCTCTCTGACGCCAGCTCGATCATCCGGTGATACGGCAGAATGACCTGTGCCCGGTTCGAGACAAACAACTGCCCGCGCACGTCCACACCGAGCTTCTCGAGCTTGTCCACTTCGCTCAGAAACGCCATCGGATCCAGCACCACGCCATTGCCGATCACCGCCTGGCAATCCGGGCGCAGCACCCCGCAGGGCACCAGCTGCAGAATGAACTTCTGCCCATGAATAATGACCGTGTGCCCCGCATTATGGCCGCCGGCATAACGCGCAACCACCGCGAAATTCCCGGAAAGCACATCGACAATCTTGCCCTTACCCTCATCGCCCCATTGGGCGCCCAGAACTACAGCAGTCTTTGCTCGCATCAGTTTTTTAGAGTTTTCCGTTGTGCTGGTTAGGTTTGGCCTTCACGCCTTCCAATCGCCGGCGGAGTAGAAGCTGTCCCGCGGAAGAAAGAGGTCCGCGTCGCCTCCGATCATATAACGATCGAAATCACTGCGAAAGCAGGCCGACCCACGGCCAGCCGTCAGCCCTCCTGAAAACTGCGGACCTCCATGGAACTCAGAGCTTTCGCGATCCAAATACTCCAGCGCAACGTTCTCTTGTGCTACAGCCACCCTCACAACTCCAGGAACCGTAATCTTTTCAAGTTCTGCAATTCGGCGCCGATGACCAAACCTGAGGCGACCATTCGCCCACTCCAGGATCGCTCCGAAGGAACAACGCAGTCATGCTGGTCTTTTTTGCCGCCGCCCTGCCCGTCATCATCCTCTTCTGCGGCCTGTCGATCGACATCGGCATGCTGCAATTGAAGAAGCTGCAGATGCAGAGTGCTGCCGATGCTGCCGCCCTCGGAGCAGAGCTGGAGGTAGAGCGGGGAACAGGCAACTGGGTGAACATGGGCAGACTGGAAGCCGCCGCCGCCGGCTTTACCAATGGCAGCAACGGCGTCACCGTCACGATCTCCACTCCGCCTGCCTATGGGCCCTATCTTGGCCTGCACGACACTCTGCAGGCCACGATCACCCAGCAGACCAAAACACTCTTCCTGGGCTCGCTCAACAATGGACTCGCCACCGTGTCTGCGAACGCCGTTGCCCTGGTGCCACCCTGCGCCTATTTCACAAACAAGACTGGTACCAACACCACCTCGGTCTGGGTCGCAAGTGCGTCGATCACCAGCTCCTACTGCCCGGTCTACGCCAACACCGCCATCGGTGTCGATGGTTTCGGCACCCTGGGCTCGTTCGGCATCATCGTCGCCGGCGCTGCCGGCGCATCCACAATCTCGGGTTCGGTGTGGAACGCCCCCTACTTCAACGCCGCAGCCGAAACCGACCCGCTCGCATCGCTTGCCTCCCCGGTGTTTTCCGGAATCTGCAACCACACCAGCTATACCCTGAGTTCATCCACCGCAACCCTCCAACCCGGCACCTACTGCAAGGGAATCACCCTCACCAACAGTACTGTCACCCTCAATCCCGGTCTCTACGTCATCACCGGCGGAGCCACCTGGAACACCTCCACCGTCTCGGGCACTGGCGTCACTCTCTTTTTCACGACCGGCGGCGGCGCAGCCTACGGCCAGTTCGAAGTTTCAAATTCAACACTCACCCTCTCGGCCCCACCGGACGCAAGCGGCGGCGGCGTCCCCGCAGTGCTCATTTTCAGCGACCGCAACTGGATAAAAACCGCAGCCACTGACTTCCAGCTCCATGCGTCGAGCTTCTACGGAGACGGAATCTGGTACACCACCGGAACCGGTATTTCCCTGCAGAGCTGCGGCAATGTGAACGCACCCCACTATCTCGCCTTTGATACCGACGACAGCTACGTTTACGCAACCAGCCTGCACCCATCCGGCAACTTCTCCAACATTCCTACCGGCAATCCCTTCCGTCCCCTGGGGGGACTGGTGCAATGACCTTCCTCCACGACGACCACGGCAATGCCCTGATAGAACTTGCCCTGATCCTGCCACTCTTCTGTCTCATCCTGCTGGGAACAGTCAACTATTCGCTGCGCATCCAGCAGGCCATGCAGGTCACCGCAGCTGCCACCGCCGGCGCCGCCTACGGCCTCATCCCCGGCAACCAGGCCGACCTGACCGGCATGCAGAATGCCGCCACCAGTGCTGCCTCCGGCGTCGCCAATATGACCGTTACCGCCAGCCAGCTCTGGACCTGCGCGCCAGGCGGCAGTTCGGTTCTCAGCTCTTCCACTTGCAGCAGCTATGGCACACCCATCCAGTATGTCCAGGTCCATACCAGCGCCAGCGTACCGGCGCTCTTTGCATGGCCAGGCCTTTCCTCCGCCATGACCGTCCAGCAGACCGTAACCTACCGCGTGCCCTGGACTCCATGATCCTTACGACGTCCATCCCGCCACAACCAACCCGCCACAACCCGTTTGCAGACTTCTGGAGGCGACAGGATGGCGGCACCATGATCGAGATGGCTGTCGCGCTGCCAACCTTTTGCCTGCTGCTGATCGGCTTCTTCCAGTTCGGCATCGTGCTTTTCGGCTACGGCAACGCCACCTATGCGGCAGAGGCAGGCGCGCGTTTCGCCAGTGTCAACAGTACGTCCAGCCTGTTGCCCTGCAGCGCCACCACGGTTCAGGCTCTCGTCGCCTCCTACCTCTACGCCCCGCCCTCCGGTGTCACCGTTACCACCTCCTGGACCGCCGGCAACACCATCGGCAGCTCCGTAAATGTCACCGTAAAAATGACTTATCCAATCAGCATTCCCTTCCTCAGCCTCACCCAGGTCAGCATCGGCAGCTCCGCCCAGCGAACCATCACGCGCTGAAAGCCGCTCTGCTGCTCTTAAGAACCTCGGTGCGCCGGCCTCATCTACGATGAGCGTAAGCCGTCCCGTCGGCCGTCCCGACCATGCAGACCGCTG
>CAZZVA010000129.1:0-9540 GCA_964657345.1 uncultured Acetobacteraceae bacterium
GGCGTTCACTTCATGCTCGGCGATCGCTGGTGGCTCCTCGGCTCCGGCATCGTCGGCATCATCACCTCGTTCCTCTTTGTCCGCATCACCGAGTACTACACCGAGACGCGCTTCCGCCCCGTCCGTTCCATCGCTGAAGCCTCGCTCACCGGCCCGGCTACCAACATCATCAGCGGACTCGCCGTCGGCATGGAAACACCTGCCATGCCCGTCCTCGTCATCGGCGCAGCCCTGCTGCTGGCCTACTACTTCGGCGTGCGCGGCCTCGAAGACGTCTCATTGCCCGACTACGCCAAAGGTATCTACGGCACCGCCATCGCCACCATGGGCATGCTCTCGTCTTCGGCTTACATCCTCGCCATGGACACCTTCGGGCCCATCACCGACAACGCCGGTGGCATTATCGAAATGTCCGAGCAGCCTGACAACGTTCGCGAACGCACCGACAAGCTCGACGCAGCAGGCAACACCACCAAGGCCCTCACCAAGGGCTACGCCATCGGTTCGGCAGCACTGGCTGCCTTCCTGCTCTTCTCTGCTTACCTCGAAACCATTCGCGACATCGTCCATCATCGTCTTGAAATGGCCGGCCAGGTCCTCCCCGCCAGCTGGAGCTTCACCAACATCAATCTTGCCAGCGTGCCGGTCTTCGTCGGAGCCCTGCTCGGCGCCATGCTCACCTACCTGTTCTCCTCGCTCGCCATCAAAGCCGTCGGCCGCACCGCGCAATACGTGATCAAGGATGTGCGCTCGCAGTTCAAGGAGAACCCCGGCATTATGGCCGGCACCTCCAAGCCCGACTACGGCCGTTGCGTCCGCATCGTCACCGGCGCCGCACTCAAGGAAATGGTCCTCCCTGGCGCCCTCGCCATCCTGATGCCGCTGGTCGTCGGACTCACCTTCCGCCATCTCAGCCCAAGCTTCCACATCGGCACGGGTGAAGCCTACGTTCCCACCATCAACGGAGTCGCCGTCAACCTCGGCGGCGCTGAATCGGTCGCAGGCCTGCTCATGGTCGGCACCATCTCCGGCATCCTGCTCGCCATGCTGATGAACAACGCAGGCGGCGCCTGGGACAACGCCAAGAAATACATCGAGACCGGCGCCCATGGGGGCAAACGCTCCGAACCCCACAAGGCAGCTGTGGTGGGTGACACCGTCGGCGATCCCTTCAAGGACACCGCCGGTCCGTCTCTGCACGTCCTCATCAAGCTGCTTGCAACGGTGACCCTGGTGCTGGCACCGCTCTTCGTCTAACACGATTCACAAACCCTTGCGGGCACGCCGCATGCGTGCCCCGCCTCTTCTTGTCCCCAACGACTCAAATTCATGCGACGACTTCAGGAGCCCATGTGCATTCCCATGTGCCTTCTGCGTCAAGTCTTTGTTATCGTGATCTCTCATGGCTGGAACCTCCACCCCGTTGATGGGCATCCCCTGGTACCGCGAACGCGCCAAGGGCATGTCCTATCTCGCACCTGTGCCATTCCGATCCAAGCTCAACCTCTACATCGCCATCTTTGCCCTCTTCAGCATCTTCGGCTTCTACAGCGATCTCGCCTACTGCAAAGGGCGAGCCCCTGCCTGGGCAGTCATCATCACCGCCCTCATCAATGGCCTTTATGCCATGCTTTATCCCTGGGTCCTGATACACAAGCCCAAAATATTTATTTATCCCGTCATCTTAGGCAGCATCATTCTCGGACCAGTCATCAACATATGGCTCGCCAACCTGCTGCCCCGTCACAGCACCCCGCAGGCCGGGATGGTCTTCGACGCGCAGGGCGTCATGCTCGGTGTCATCCTCTCCTACAGCTGCTTCATCCGCTTCACCCGTTACCAGGCAAGTTCTGCGTTCCGACTGCAGAATGAACTCGACCTCGCCCACGGCATCCAGCGCACCCTCGTGCCGCCGATCGCCCTCTCCGCCGAAGGCTACGATCTCCACGGCATCTCCCTGCCGAGCGAAAAAGTAGGAGGCGATCTCGTCGACGTCGTGCAGCTTCCAGACGGCACCATCGTCGCCTACGTAGCCGACGTCTCCGGCCACGGCCTGCAGGCCGGCATCCTCATGGGCATGGTCAAGACTGCCGCGCGCACCATCCTGCTGGAGGATTTCGCGAGTCCGGAAGTCCTGCTCCGCACCTTTTGCGACCGGCTGAACCGCGCACTGCCCGGCGTGAAAGAAACCCACATGTATGCAACGCTCGCTGTCCTGCACCTCAGCCAGGACGGCGTTGTGCACTACGCGCTCGCCGGCCACCCGGCAATCCTGCACTACGCCGCAACGACCAGCAGCACCACCGAATTAGCCTGCGAGCAATTCCCGGTCGGCCTGCTGCCCGTCAGCACCTATCTGACGCAGCAGGCAAAGCTTGCAGCAGGAGACATCCTGATCATCACCACCGACGGCATTCTCGAAGCCTGCAACGCCACCGATGAAGAGTTCGGCGAGGCTCGTCTTGCAGCCATCACGACAAACTTCTTCGCATCCGGCAGTTCCCTTGAAGGCTTCAGCAGCACCGTGACCACGGCTGTGCAATCCTTCGGCAAACAAGCCGACGATCAAACCCTGCTCATCATCCGGCGTCAGCAGCACGCCTCCCTCATCGCGTCCCAGGAGAGCCGGCAGCAAACCGCCGTCGCCTGACTGTGGCCTAGTCGCGCATCCGGTCTTTCACATTCTTCGCCAGCTTCTCGATTTCTTCCGCCTTCTTCACCACGTCCACCGACAACATATTCTTGTTTGTTTTGTCCACCTGGCTCTTCAACTCGGTCGCCAGGGCCAGCAGCTTGTTCGTGTCTTTCACCAGCTGCTCCTGCCTTAGGTCGTTGCGACGCTTCTCCAGCTTCTCCATCATCTCGCGTCGTCCGGAGTCTGCGTCAGCAGAGCTGCTGCCATTCTCCGGAATGGCCGGATTTTGATGCGGCATCATCTGCGCGGGTGCAGTCATAACAAGCAACAGCCATGCCACCGATAAACACAACGCATTTGAGATCCAACCCGACCGTTCCCTGCACAGCATCGTGACCACCCCATTCTCCGTGCGACCATCATAGGAAGTGGAATCGTCATACTGCAAGCTGGCCCTGGCCCTGCATCACGCCTTCAAAGGATCCTGATGAACCATCTCAACCCCGCTTTGATAATTCAACTGAGTAAGACACCCCGATCGCCACACGAGCTCCTCCTCGAAACGAAAGACCGCCTGCTCGAGCAATTCTTCCAGTTCCTGGCGCATCTCCCGGAAATCATCGGGCTCGTCCTCTTCCTCTGGATCTGCATTGTCGTCATCAACGCCATCACCCATCGCATGCGGCGAGTCGCCGAGAGCCATGCCACGACCCGGCTCGCACGCGCCTCGCAGATCCGCACCCTGGCCTCGGTCTTCCGCGCTACCAGTATCAGTATCGTCAGCTTCCTCATCGCCATCCAGCTGCTGCGCGATGTCCTCGACTTCAACCTCGCGCCGCTGCTCACATCCGCCGGAATTGCTGGCGTCGCCATCGGTCTCGCCGCACAAACCATCGTCAAAGACGTCCTCAATGGAACCCTGCTGCTGATCGAAGATCAATATAACGTAGGCGATGCCGTTACAATTGCGAGCGTCTCCGGCTTTGTCGAAGCCATGACCCTGCGCAAGACCAGTGTCCGCGGCTTCGACGGTACCCTCTACGTCGTCCCCAACAGCCAGATCACCACCGTCGCCAACCAGAGCCGCGATTTTTCGCAGACCACCCTCAACATCTCCGTCGACTTCTCTGCCGATCCTGACAAAGTCATCCCGCTGCTGAAAAAAGTTGCACTCGAAGTGCGCAACGAGCCGGCGTACAAAGACATTTTCCTGCAGGATCCAGCCGTCGTAGGCGTCGACGCCATCAAGGGTTCGGAAGTCATCTACCCGATCGTCGTCAAGACACTTGCCCGCACCCAGTACGACGCGCTGCGCGAGATGCAGAAGCGCATCCGCATCGCTCTCCAGGAAAACAACATGCTGCCCGGCAGTCCGCTGCGCGTCTTTGGCGGCGCTGCCGCTCAGCTGGCCAACGAACCGAAGGCAACCGCCACCATCGACCCCACGTCGATCAAGCCGCAGGAAATCAACCCATTCACCGGCGAAGGCCTGTAAACCGCTTCAATACTCTCCGAGTGCAGTCAGCAGTTCCTCCGCTGTATGTACCGGCGGCAGACACTGCATGCCCCGGCAGATCACTACGACCGGCTTGCCTTCACGCAACTGAGGCAGATTGGGGATCGTCTCCGCGAGCGCCGGAGGCAGCAATTCTGCTGCAGCCTGCGCATAGCCCAGACGAATCACGCTCTTGTTGACCGCATACCGTGCAGTCGCCGCCGCCTCCAGCTCATCCGCCGCGCCATCACCGATCACTACTACCTGCACCGCCGGCAGCAGGAACTTCTGTAACGCCAGCTGATACGTGCCCGCATATAAACCAAAATGTTCGACAATGCCGGCAAAACTCTCCAGCGTATCTTCGGCCATGTCGCGTAGAGACGAATCTCCGGTCAGATCATGCACCCGCAGCAAAAGCCACGCGGCTGCAGGATCAGCCGCAGGCGTCGGTGAATCCTGCAGCGGCTTGCGTCTCGCCTGCAGCGCCCCCAGTTTGGCAATACCATCGCCATCTTCCGTATCGAAAAACCCCAGCCCGACCCGATCGTAAAAGCGCGTCACCATCTGCTGCGTGATCCCGTCGGCTGCCTTGAAGTACCGCATCTCTCCCGTCCGCTCCCACGCATCGATACACGCGTGCCCCAGGAACGCATAGTCATCCAGCATTCCGGCAACACGGCCGCCTGCTCCATCCGAATCGGCATACGCCACAACATGGTCCAGCCCCCGGTCTTCATTCCAAGCAACCGACAAAATCCGATCCAGCGTCTTCAGACCAAAGGCTTTCGCTCCCTGTAATCGCAGTGCCTGCCCCGCCTCCAGGTAAGCCGAAACCGCCATCGCATTCCAGTTGGTGTAAATCGTCTTATCGACAAACGGCACTGGCTGCCGCTCCAGTCGCGACGCATACAACTTGGTCTTTGCACTCTCCAGGAGAACGCGAGCATCTCCGGGCTCGATCTTCAACTTCAACGCAACCGCGTCCAGCGTATGCCGCACATGCAGCACATTCTTTGCCGGATTGTGATGCATGTCGCCGACCGGCCCTATGTCGTAATACTCCGCGGCCACCGCAAGCTCCTGCTCACTCAGCACTGCTGCCGCCTCATCGCGCGTCCAAGTGAAATAGTCGCCATCATCGTCGAGCGTCATATCCGCATCCTGCGAAGCATAAAACCCACCCTGCTCGCGATCACTCAACCACTCATCCATCCAGCGAATCACATCGCGTGCGACTGCAGCGAACTCCGGCTGCACGTAACTCTGAAATGCGTGCACATAGTTCTTCAGCAGGCCCGCATTGTCGTACAGCATCTTTTCGAAATGCGGCACCACCCAGCGCTCATCCACCGAGTAGCGATGGAACCCTCCCGCCAGCTGGTCGTACACACCACCCAGCGCCATCTGCTTCAGCGTCACCACCGCAGCGCGTTCAGCTTGATCCTCGCCCGTGCGCGTCGCCGTATCCATCAGCATGTCCAGCGCCGCGGGATGAGGAAACTTCGGCTGTGTTCCAAACCCGCCGAATCGCTGGTCGAACTGCTGCACCGCGGAAGCCACCAGCTTTGCCGCCAGGCCGTCGCTCAGGCTGCCGCTCTTGCCCGCAAACGACTCCCCATGTTCAATCGCAGCAATCACACTGCCTGCTGACTCCAGTACCTCTTCCCGCTTTTCGTGCCATGCGTGGGCCATCGTTAATAGCACCCGTTCAAAACCTGGACGCCCATAGCGATCATCCCGCGGAAAATAGGTTCCGCCAAAAAACGGACGTCCATCCGGCGTCAGGATCGCTGTCAGCGGCCATCCACCCTGCCCGCTGATCGCCTGCACTGCCGCCTGGTAGCGCGCGTCCACATCCGGCCGTTCATCGCGGTCGACCTTGATCGCCACGAAATGTGAATTGATTACGTCCGCCAGTGTTGCGTCTTCATAGCTTTCGCGATCCATCACATGGCACCAGTGGCACCACACAGCTCCTATATCGAGCAGGATCGGCTTGTCCTCGCGGGCAGCCAGCCCAAAAGCTTCTTCACCCCATTCATTCCATTGCACTGGCTGGTGGAGTGCCGAACGAAGATAGGCAGAGCGGGCGCGGCTGAGGGCATTGGTTGTAGTCGTCGTCATCACACTCAAGTCTAGAGCAAGCGCAGAGCTTCTACTCGGTTCCCTGGGATGCGCGGCCGGCCGCAATAGCGACACTGCGGATGTACCAGCCTGCCGTGACCACCGCAAATCCCAGGGCCAGCGCGCCGTAGGGCATGTACAGAATGAACCGCAGTGCCGGGCGCGAAGCTCCATGATCCTGAAACCAGTACATACGCCAGAAGACCAGGAGGATCGCAAGCAGCAGCGCTGCCAGCATCACCCGCAAGCGAAAGCGGATCAGCAGGCCCGGCGGGAGCACCAGCACACATGGCACCACGACCAGGCACCATGCCAACACAGTCAGCAGCAGTGTCCAGCCGGCCCAGACCGTCAGCCCTTCCAGCAGCGTAATCGCAAATGGATGCAGCACCCCGGCCGTGTCGCGCCAGCCCACCAGTATCTGCGCCGGCAGCGATGCAACAAACCCGGCGAACCATCCCGCCAGGCCCGCCACGGCAGCCAGTCTGATCCTTCTACCGAAGCCGATCTGCAGTGCGCTCACATCAGCACCTGAGCCACAACATCGTCAAGCCACCAGCCTGGTCGCGACCTCCGTATACAGATCGATCGCCTCCCACAACTCGCGCTTGCTCAACTTTTCATCCGGCGTGTGCGCCACATGGATCGAACCCGGCCCCAGCAGCAGCGGCTCGCCCCACGCGGTCAGCGCAGGTACATCCGTCGTGAAGGCGGCAACCATCGTGTCGATCGTGTGCCGCAATCCCTCCACCTTCTTCAACCGCACAAATGGAATCTCCAGCGTGAAGTCGATCTCCGCAAGCCCAGCCACCGCATCCTGCAGATTTCGGCGGATCTCCGCCGAATCGCCCACCAGCCTCACCAGCAACTGCGCCTCTGCATAATCCGCGATCACGTTCGGCGCCCGTCCCCCCTGGATTAATCCGATATTCAGTGTGCTCGGACCTACATCTTCAGTTACTGGCAGCTTCACATCGAGCACCCGTCCCAGCGCGTGCACCAGCTTCGTCACTGCACTCTCGCCCAGCTCCGGATATGCCGAATGCGCCATCTTCCCATGTGCCTGAATCGCAGCCCGCAGCGTCCCCTTGGAAGCCGTCGCCAGACGATTGTCCGTTGGCTCGCCGTTGATCAGGAATCGGCTGCCCCTCGGCGAAAGGTTCGCCACCTTCGCACCCGCCGAGTCACGTTCCTCACCCACCACGAACAAAAGTCCCACCTTGACGCCCGAAGCTCGCAGCCGCTCAGCAGCCGCAACCTGCGCCGCGATAATGCCCTTAGCATCACAGGCCCCGCGCCCGTAAATAAACTCGTCATCCTCGCGGCTGCCGAAGTATGGTGGCACCGTGTCCATGTGCGTCGACAGCACCACGTCCGGGCGTTCACCCTCTGTCCCGGCATACACGTTGAAGCGCTCGGCAGAAGACTTGCTGTTCTCCGGCTGATCCACCGCCGTGGTCTCCACCGCAAAGTTCCGCCCCTCGAGAAACTCGGCGAGAAAGTGGCCGACATCCCCCTCGTGGTAAGTTGTCGATTCGATATCCACGAGCTCACGCGTCAACTTGACCGGATCCAAATCCACTCGCCCTGCAGAAGGTTTTTCGTGCCTGTTCTGTGTCTCAAGCCCCATGGCCTTCAGCATACCCGACCGTCTTCTTTACAATCCGAAGAACGACACCAGGGAGAATCATGGACCATCCCGACTCAGTTGCATCCCCTGACCAGCCTGCTGCCGCACTTCGCTTACGCGCCGTAGAAATTCCGGGGCCCGCCGGCATGCTCGAAGGACTCGTCAACGCGCCGGACTCCGGCACTACGTCCGCGGGAAGCGTTCCTCTCTGCGCCCTGGTCTGCCATCCGCATCCACCCAGCGGCGGCACCATGCATAACAAGGTCGTGTACCACGCCATGAAGGCACTCACCAGTCTCGGCATCCCCGTGCTGCGCTTCAATTTCCGCGGCACCGGGCGCAGTGAAGGCATCCACGATTTCGGCAAGGGCGAAGTCGCCGACGTCCACGCAGCACTCGCCTGGCTGCAGCAGGAATTCGCCACGCCCGTCCTCTTCGCCGGCTTCTCTTTTGGCGCCAACGTCGGCCTGCGTGCCTGTTGTGGTGATCCCCGCGTCGCCGGCATCATCTCACTCGGCACACCGATGCACGCCGCCGGCCGCGACTACACTTACAAGTTCCTCCCCGGCTGTCCGCAGCCCAAGCTCTTCATCAGCGGCACCAACGACGAATTCGCCACCGTTGAAAGTATCGACGCCCTGGTCGCCTCCGCGCCATCCAGCACGCTGGCCTGGATCCCCGGCGCCGACCACTTCTTCCTCGGCAAACTCGATCAGATGCGAGATGCCGTCACATCCTGGACCGGAACCACCTTCCCGGTGAACACCCGGATTGCCATGCCTGCCAACCTTTAGGGCTCGCGCATCCATCCATCAAGATTCATCCAGGCACCCGGATGCAGGGAGCGTTCCAGACTCGATGACCGAACCTCCGGCAGACTTTTCATCAGAATCAACCCTCGACCACCTGCACGCGAACGCGCGTGACATCTTCGCCTATGCCCTGGAGCATTGCAACATCGGTGAAGCACTGGATCGCCACCTGCATTTTGAAGACACCACCCTCGTCCATCACCCCTACCCCGGTCTGCAGCATCTTCTTCCGGCCGTCCGCATTCCGCTCGAAAACTTCCGGCACATCCGTATCGTCGCCTTCGGAAAGGCAGCGTCTCCCATGCTGGACGCTATTCTTGCCCGCCTGCCGAAAGGCCTCGCCTACCGCGCCATCTGCGCCAGCCCGCAGAAGCAGACCCACCGCAACTGGCGCGTCCGCTACTTTCAGGCAGGCCATCCCCGGCCCAACCTGGATTCCTTCCACGCCGCTCGCGCTGCCCTGCGCATGCTGCATCGTGCCGACGCCGGCACCTTTGTCTTCTTTCTCATCAGCGGCGGTGGCAGTACCCTGCTCGAGCTTCCTCTTGACGATTCGATCCCGCTCGAAGACACCATCGCCTTCCACGAGGCACTGGTGACCTCCGGCGCCACCATCCACGAAATCAATGTCGTCCGCAAACACTTCTCTGCCGTCAAGGGCGGTCGCCTCGCGCTCGCAGCCCCCGCAGCGACCAAGCTCACCCTGCAAATCGCCGATGTGCCCCTTCGCTACCTCGATGCCCTCGCCTCCGGCCCCACCATTCCGGATCGATCCACCACCGCCGAGTGTCGCGAAATCCTCGCCCACTACCGTCTGCTGGACCGCTTGCCTGCCTCCAGA
>CAZZVA010000130.1:0-9522 GCA_964657345.1 uncultured Acetobacteraceae bacterium
AGACCAACTTGACGCAGCTCTCCGAGGACAAAAACGGATCGTCCTGAAGACGTTGCTCAGTGTCTTTGAAACATCATTACGGATGCTGTCGCCATTCATGCCCTTCCTGACAGAAGAACTGTGGCATGCGCTCTACGACGGGCAGCCTCCAACCAAGTCGATCGCGTTGACAACTTATCCATCGCATACTGAAATTGATGCATATTCTCAAAGCATCCGGAACATGGGCCATTTGCAACGCCTGATTGTGGCCGCGCGAGATCTACGGCGCGCCACCGGTGTCCCT
Source organism: uncultured Acetobacteraceae bacterium (assembly GCA_964657345.1). GTDB lineage: Bacteria > Acidobacteriota > Terriglobia > Terriglobales > Acidobacteriaceae. The sequence continues at coordinate 287 of CAZZVA010000130.1, forward strand.
GAAAAAGAGATGGTCCCGCTACTAGTAAGACCGAATGAAGAAGTCGCAAGCACTTTCTTGTCCAACAAATCCATCATCGAACGAATGGCTCGCATTAGTTCTATACAGATGGTTAGCCAGATAGATCAAGGATTGACAGTCCGGACGGATCCTTCATTTGATGTTGCGATTGTGTATGAGAAGCAGATCGATGCGGTGGCGGAGCGGGAGCGGCTGACGAAGGAACTGGCGCGGCTTGAAAAGGAAGAAGGCAATGCTTCGCGACAGCTTGGCAATGAAGCATTTCTGGGCAAGGCACCTGCTGCCGTGGTGGAAGGTCTGCGCAAGCGTGCTGCCGAACTTGCGCAACTCATTCCAAAAACGCGTGCGGCGCTTGACGGACTGAATTGATACGGCGGACTGGATAACGACATGGATTGGAAAAGCAAGCGCATAGAGACTGTACTGGAGCAGGCGCTCATCGAAGACCACGCGATGACAGATGTAACGACTGCTGTTACGATTGAGCCATCGCTACGGGCATCCGCGACGATTCTTGCCAAACAGGACTGCATCGTCTCCGGGCTGGGAGCGATTCCACGCTTCCTGGAAATATTCGCTCGGCTCGACAAGCAGCAGTCGGGACGGTTCGAGGTGATTCATCATCCGGAAATTTTCGATGGTGTTCGCGTGAAGAAAGGTCAATCGCTTGCGGTCATTCGACACAATGCGCGGGTCATCCTGGCATGTGAGCGGGTGATCCTGAACCTGATGCAGCGCATGAGTGGCATTGCGACGATTACGCGCCAGTATGCCGACAAGCTGCAGGGCACGCAGGCGAAGCTGCTGGATACACGGAAGACGGTGCCGGGTCTGCGACTCTTCGACAAGTATGCGGTGTTGTGCGGCGGCGGCCAGAATCACCGGCTGGATCTGTCGGATGGCATTTTGATCAAGAACAATCACATCTCGTTGGGCGGCGGCATTCCGAAGGTGCTGGAGCGGGCTTTTCAGCTGCGCAAGGCGGGCCAGCGCATCCAGGTGGAAGTGCGGACGGACCTTGAATTAACGCAGGCGCTGGATGGTGGAGCAGAGGCGCTGCTGCTGGACAATATGACGCCGGAGCAGGTGAAGCAGGCCATTGCGCGGGTGCGGGAGCGCGGGTTGACGATACCGATCGAAGCCTCCGGCGGGATCACGCTGGAGACGATTCGCGAGTATGCGCTGGCAGGTCCGGATTTTATTTCTTCGGGAGCGTTGACGCATTCCGCAATTGCTGTCGATTTGAGTATGCGGATCGTGGCCGAGGAATAGCTAGCCTACTTCAAAGGCTCTTCCCTTCCAGGTGGCTGGTGTGCCGCGGAGCTTGCGCAGCAGAGCGGTCCATTGCAGCACGAGGAAGATGAGGATGCCGACTGGATGCAGGACGGCGCCGATGGCTTTCTGACGGAAGCGAAAGATGGAGAGGACGCGCGGCAGGAGCGAGGCTGTGCATGCGAGCAGGAGCACGCTGACGCCGGAATGCGCGTAGAGCGCGTAAGGCAGCAAGAGCCAGGGCAGCACGTGTCCGCAGAATAAGAGCAACGTGAAGGGTACGATGCGGCCGGGAGCGGCGATGCCTTCGGTGGCATTCCTGGTGAGTCCCTGCCATACGTCGCTGCCACTGTTATACATGCGACAGGTGGCAAGGCCGGTGAGATCGGCGACGTCGCTATGCAGGTGGTGCTGGCGGAAGAGCTTGGACAGCACGATGCCATCGTGCATGGTGGTGCGGACACTGGCGTAGCCGCCGGTCTGCTGATAACCGCGGCGGGTAGTCATGATGAATTGACCGCAGCCTGCGCCGAAGGCGGCCATGCGTGTATAGCGCATTCCGGCGAAGGGCAGGTAGCTGAGCAGTAGAAAGTGAATGAGGGGAAGCAGGAGCCATTCCAGAGGGGTGATGGTGATCTCTTCAGGGAATCCGCTGACCATTGCGGACTGTGTCTGTTGCATATAGGCGGTCATGCGGGCGATGGCGTCGGGAGCGATGCGGACGTCGGCATCCAGAAAGCAGAAGGTGTCACAGGTCGCGAGGCCGGCGAGGGCGTGGGCTGCATGGGCTTTGCCGGCCCAGCCGCGTGCGAGTGGTGGCGCGGCGACGCAGTGGACGCGCGGGTCCGCGGAAGCGATGGCCTGCACGATGGCGGCGGTGCGGTCGGTGGAGGCGTCGTCAAGGACGATGAGTTCGAGATTGACACCGCGGGAGGCAAGGACTGCCTGGACTGCGTCACCGATATTGTTTTCTTCGTTGCGGGCGGGGATCAGTACGGAGACGGATGGCGGCTGGCTGGAAACTGTGCGGGCTGGCGGCCGGCGGAAGAAACAGAGGTTCCAGCAGAAGAGGGCTGCCGGGATGAGGGCGCACCAGAATGCAATTTGATCGAACGTGGTCGCGTGAGCCAGAAAGGAAGGCATCATTTTGGCGCGATGGACGTGTGATCGGCGACGTAGGGTGTTCCAGCGAGGAGGGACCTGGCGCGGAGCCATAGATCGTACAGGAGACTGACGCCGGCGCGGCCTGCGAAGACGGGACCGAAGAGGGAGGCGTCGCGTTGAGCGGCGAGGCTGGCGAGTTCATCCTGCTGGAGTGTCATGGCCAGCTGCAGTTGTGCGGTTCGCTTCTCGGTGCTGGAGGTGTCGGATGCGGTGAAGTGTATCGGTTCACCGATGTTGCAGAGTACCTCGGGGAGACGTTCGTCCCAGAAGGTGTACTCGATGGCGAGTGGAACGACGGTGCAGGTTCCTAGATGACGCGTGAGTGCCGCGGTGCCGGGCTTCCATGCGAGCGGACGCTGCCGAACGTCTGTGAAGTGGCCTTCGGGCGTCATCCAGAGAATGGAGCTGCGGCTGGAGAGGACGGCGGCGGCCTGGCGCAGGAAATGCGCGCCGGCGCGGCTGGATGTGTTGTCTACGGGAAAAGCGCCGAGTTTGCGGAAGAAGCCGTAATGTTCGAGGGCTTGAGCTTCCATGGGGGCGAAGGCGAAGCGGCCGGGCGCGAGGTGATGGGTGAGGAGCAGGATGAGGATGGGATCCCACCAGGAAGCATGGTTGATGCAGACGATGAGCGGATGTGCAGTTAAAGGAAAGCGCTTCGCATTGGCGATACGGAGCGCATGAAAGTGCCGTGGCACGAACCAGGAAAGATAGAGGCGGAAGAGCGCGAGCGAGCGCCGGGAGATCTGCGGTGGCGCCGATGCGGCGTGCCTGTGATGAGCAGCCATGGGAATTGCTGCGTCCTGTGCTGTTGCGCTCATTTTATTTTCGCTTCGTCTAACGTGCGGCGGTAATTAACTCCTCGGCTTCTTTTCTTGACGAGCCAGCCTGCTCGATACCGCGATAGTGCTGGTCGAGAGCGTCGGCAGCGATCCATCCGCTCATGAGGACCATGGGCATACCGGGACCGGGATGGGCGGCGCCGCCGGCGAGGAAGAGGCCGTCGATTTCCTTGCTGGCGTTGGCGGGCTTGAAGGCCCCGGTGAATCGACCGTGGCTCGAGATACCGTAGATGGCTCCGTTGAGAACTTTGTAGCGTTCGTGGATGTCGACGGGGGTGAGAGCGCGTTCGAAAACGATGCGGTCTTCGATGTCGGTGAGGCCGGCGGTGCGCTTGAGCTTGTCGAGGATGACCTGTCGATATTCGGGGAACATCTTCGTCCAATCGTGCCCGCGGCGCAGGTAGGGCGTGTGAACGAGAACGTAGAGAGCGTCTCCACCTGCGGGGGCGGTGGCGGGATCGGTGCGGGTGGTGGAAGCGAGGTAACAGGTGGGGTCGGGTGCGGGCTGGCCGAGGTCGTAGATGTGGTGGAACTCTTCGTGGGGGTCGCGCGAGAAGACGAAGTCATGATGCGCGAGATGGTCGTAGCGCTTGTTGAGGCCGAGATAGAGGACGACGCCGGAGCAGGCAGGCTCGTAGTGGCGCTTGCTGTCGAAGGCCTCTGCCACTTCGCCGCCGAGCAGTTCGCGATGGGTGCGAACGGCGTCTTCATTGGACACGACGGCATCGAACGGCAGGGGCTCGCCATTGGCAACTATGCCGGTTACCTTTTTCGCCTCCATCAGGATGCGGTCGATGGAGGTGGAGGTGTGGTACTGGACACCCAGTTCCCTGCCGAGTTTGACGAGGGCTTCGGGGACGGCACGGGTGCCGCCGATGGGGTACCAGATTCCCTCCTGGGCCTGCATGTTGCCGATGGAGCAGAGGATAGCGGGCGATGCGTCGGGAGAGGAGCCGACGTATTGCACCATGTGATCGAGCATCTGTGCGATGTTGGGATCATTGATGAAACTGCGGATGGTGCCGCCGACGGTGCTGCCCATGCGCATGCGCATGACGTCCTTGAGGACGGCGGTGTTGAAGCTGCCGGAGAAGTTGAAGGTGTCTCCGATGCCGCCGATGGAGCGCCAGAAGAAGAACCGGTCGGAAATGCCGTGCAGCTGCTGCGACAGGTTCATGAAGTCGGTGTAGCGCTGACCCATGCCTGGCTCGTTTGCGTTGAGGGAGGTAGCCATTTCCTGCTGGTCATCTTTCAGATCGATGACGTTGCCGTCTTCGAAGAAGCAGCGCCATTGCGGATCGAGGCGGACGAGGTCGAGATAGTCGTGCATGTTGCGTTTGGATTCGGCAAAGACGCGCTGCAGGACGGAGGGCATGATGAGGATGGTGGGTCCCATGTCAAAGCGGAAGCCATCCTGGTGAAGGACGGCTGCCTTGCCACCGAGCCACTCATTTTTTTCGAAGACTTCGACGTCGTATCCGCGTGCTGCCAGAACACAGGCGGCGGAGAGACCGCCGAGCCCGGAACCGATGACTGCTACTCGCATGCTTACTCCTTGGGGTGCGAAACGTTCAATTCTTTTCGACGTGCTTTGCGGCAGACAGCAGCTGCCGGAAGGCGCGAAATCTTTTTGCGAGGGTGCCGGAATGCACGGCCTGGATATAGCTCGCGAAGAATGGTTCATGCCGGGTACCGGTGGCGGCATAGGGGCGCAGGCTGCGGCTTTTCTGATGCAGCGTTGTTTTGACGGCGGTCATTTCGAGCAGGCCCTCGTGGCCCCGGGTGACGCCGAAGCCGCTGGCGCCGCGGCCTCCAAAGGAGATGCGCGGGTCTGCCGTGGAGACGATGAGGTCGTTGATGAGGACAGTGCCGACGCGCAGTTCTGCGGCGAGAATTCTGGCGGCATCGGGCGGCCCGAAGATGGCCGCCGTGAGTGCGTAGGGGCAGACGGCATTGGCGTTGAGTGCTTCTTCCTGGTTTTCGACGGGGCAGAAAGATAGAACTGGCGCGAAGATATCGGTGCGGAGGAGGGCGGCGTCCGCGGGGACGCTGGTGACGAGTGTGGGTGAGAGTCGATCCGAATCCGCGGACCTTCCGTCACTCGCGATGGTGGCGCCGAGCCTGGTGGCTTCCTGCAGGAGGCCATCGAGAATGGCACGGATATGCGCTGCCACCGGAACGGGCGGAATGCTGGAAAGCATGGGCAGCATCAGTGCAATCGTTTTCTGAATATCAGACGGGGAGGCGAAGATACGCCGCGGAGCCATGCAGGTGGCGGAGCCATTGAGGCGGAGACCGAAGGCAAGTGCATGGGCTGCTCGATGGAGGTCTGCACCGGGCAGGAGGAAGACGGCGTCACAGCCGGACAATTCCATCACCGATGGGGTGCGGGTGATCGATAGTTCCTGCATCACGGATCGGCCGGTGTCGGCATGGCCGGTGACGAAGACCTTGTCGACACCGGCACGCATGGCTTCGATGCCGGCCTTCGGGGTTTCTTCCAAAATGTGCAGCAGGCCATCTGGCAGACCGGCCTGGGTGAGAAGGCGGGCAAGCGATTTTGCTACCAGGCTGCAGCCTGCGGCGGGTTTCCAGAGAACAGCATTTCCCGCCGCGAGTGCCTGAATGGTCTGAACGCCGGGCAGAAAGAGCGGGTAGTTCGAGGGCGCAATGATAAGGACGACCCCGAAGGGTACGCGATCGATGCGGGTCTGCAGACCTCCCAGCCAGTAGGGACGGTTATGGCGGCCGAGGTGCTTCGGCGCGAGGAGAGAGGACGCTTCGCGCTCGAGAAAGCGGACGGCTTCTGCGAGTGGGAGAACTTCTGCGATGAGAGTGTCGGCCGGATTGCGGGGCAGGCTACCGGAACGCGGCGGCGCTGAGGCAATGGGTTGCACGCTTTCCGGCTGGGATGAGGAGCGTGCTGAGGTCTGAGAGGGATCGCGGCCAGGAACACTGGCGGCGAGGCTGCGGCAATTTTCTGCGATGAGGTGACGTGCCTGGCGGAGAATGGCAAGCCTGTCTGCGACAGATGTCTGCCCCCACGCGTGCTGAGCGGCGCGCGCCTGGTCCAGGATTGCGTGGATGGCATCGGCGTCGCGCGTGTGCAGCCATTCCGGGGCGGGCATACTCACTAGGATGCTGCTTCGCACACGGCTTCAGCAAGCGGCGATTCGAAGCTCCAGTCCGGCTGAATCTGCATGTCTTCGAGTAGCAGGCGCGAGGTGATCCGGGCCGACTCGAAGATGACGGGAAGGCCGCTGCCGGGATGGGTTCCGCCGCCGACGAGGTACACGCCTTCCGCGTCTTCGAAGCGGTTGTGGGGGCGCTTGTGCAGCATCTGCATGAGGTTGTGCGACATGCTGAAGGTGGCGCCGCGGTGGAGAGCGAATTCGCTGTTCCAGCTTGCGGGTGTGAGGACCTTCTCTACGCGGATGCGGCGTTCGAGGTCGGTGATGCCGATCTTCTCGAGCTGCCGGATGGTGAGCGCACGGAAGCGATCCTTCTCCTGCTTCCAATCGACATTCGGTGTTTCATGGGTAACAGGAACAAGCACGTACAGGGTGCTCATGCCGCCCGGGGCCAGAGTGCGGTCGGTGACACAGGCATTTTGAACGTAAAACGAAGGATCTTTGGAGAGGACGTGAGCCTGCTCGATGTCCTTAAGATTTTGCTGGTAATCCTTGGCGAGGTAGATGGTGTGGTGCTGTACATCATCGTAGCCGCCATCGATGCCGAGGTAGAGCATGAAGGTGGAGCAGGAGAATTTTTTGCTTTCGATGTTGCGATCGCTCCAGCGGCGACGGACACTGGCGGGCAGCATGCGCTGCATGGCCTGGGCGAAGTCGGCGTTGATGACGACAGCGTCGGCTTCCATGGTGCGGTGACTGGTACGGATGCCGGTGGCCTTCTGTCCATCGAAGTAGACCTGCTGGACGGGTTCGTCAAGCAGGATTTTGACGCCCATGTCGCGGGCTACCCGTGCCATGGCGCGGGTGACGGCCCCGCAGCCACCGATGGGATGGAAGACACCGTGTTCGTATTCAAGAAAGGACAGGATGCTGAAGAGACTGGGGCACGTGAAGGGCGACATGCCGAGATACTTCGACTGGAAGCTGAAGCCCAGACGGATGCGTTCGTCCTTGAAATAGGTGCGGAGGTCGCTGTCAAGAGAGCGCCAGGGCTTGAGCAGCGGCAGCATCTTAAGCATGCTGACCTTGGCGAGATCGCGCCAGCTTTCGAAAGGCGATTCAAGGAATGGGATGAAGCGATCCAGCTTGTTGCGATTGTCGTTCAGGAAGCTGCGAAAGCGCGGTGCATCTTCCGGACTGACAGCGGCAATGGCACGCTCCATGCGGTCGATGTCGGGGGTGGCGAGCAGTTCGCCACCGGAGCCGAAGACGAGGTGATACTGCGGGTCAAGCCGCTTCATGGGGATTTCGCGGTCGAGATCGCGGCCGGCGACTGCGAAGATTTCGCGAAGGACACGGGGATAGAGGAAAAACGTGGGTCCGGTGTCGAACTTGAAGCCCTGCTGTTCGATGGTCGAGGTGCGACCGCCGACGGTTCCGCGGCTTTCAACGACTGTCACGTCCAGACCAGAGTGCCCGAGCAGGATTGCTGCAGCCAGACCTCCGGGTCCGGCACCTACGATGATGACCTTCTTGCGAGTTCGCTTCATCTCCACCTTGCGTCTGGCATATCAGATTGTGCCCGGACTTCGCTTTGCAGGACACCTAACTCTTTCATAGTGAGACGGCTAAGAGTAGCCCTGCGAATCAGGATACGGAACCTTACTTTCATTGCAGAAAAATTAGGGTGCTGCTTCTGAAGCACGATTGTTCCGGTTGATTCAAACATCTGCAGTTTGAAGAGCCGGGTGGTCGAGTAAAGCTGCTGTTTCGGCCACAGAGTTGGCAGCACTGCGTGCGTCGCGTATGAGATCAGGCAGTCCTACTCCATGATAGGCGTTGCCGATGAGGCGAAGGCCGGGTAGTCCGGGCAGCAGTGCTTCGGCAGCTTTCATGCGTTGGACATGGCCAACGTAGTACTGCGGCAGTGAGAGTGGCCAATGCTGGACGTGGTGAACCACGGGTTGAGGGAGAGGCCCGAGCCAGTGGGCCAGTTGTTTGCGGGTGTGCTCGACCAGCTCGGCGGCGGGAAGGTCTTTGAGTTGATCTGCGGCGGACCCACCGAAGAAGCCGCGAAGCAGCGCGCCGCCCGGAGGGACGCGGTCCTGGAATTTTTGATCGACGAAGGTGCAGGCCATCAGGTCCTGGGACGTGTGGGGTGTGGACAGGCGCCTGCTTTCCGGACCCGAAGGCTGTGGAACCAGGAAGCCGAAGCCTTGCGGAATGCGGAGGCTTGCGGCTTGCTCTCGCGTGAAGGCCAGAGCTACGACGAGTGCGGAGGAGGCTTCAGAGGGCAGGAGCGAGGCAATGGAAGTCGCTGCGGATTCGTGCATGGATGAGAGCAATTGCCGGGTGATGTGGGCCGGTGTCGCCAGCAGGATGGAGTTGAAGGATTCCGCCTGATGGGAAGCAGTGACCTGCCAGCCGTCTTCATCCCGCTTGAGAGCGGTGACGGGGCTGTTGAGATGGAGGGCGGCTGCGGGCAGTCTTTGGACGAGTTTGTCGATGAGTGTGCCGACGCCGGAGCGCAGCGTGGTGAAGGTGGCTGATTTTTCTTTGGACGAGGACAGGCGGAGGGCTTCGATGAGACTGCCGTGTTCGGCTTCCATGCGGACGAAGGGAGCCATAACGGCGCGGACGCTGAGTTTGACGATCTCTCCGCCGAAGACGCCGGAGAGGAGCGGACCGGCGAGGGTGGTGGCGACTTCGGTGCCGAAGTGGCGGAGGACGAAGTCGGCGATGGATTCGTCGGCGTCAGGGCCTCGGGATTCGAGCGAGTTTGCCTTGAGGGCGGCGGCTTGTCTTGGTT
>CAZZVA010000131.1:0-1720 GCA_964657345.1 uncultured Acetobacteraceae bacterium
TTTCCCCGCACCTGGTGATGTCCGCACCCGTGACGCGGCGTTGGCGATCTGCGCGATGTGGCGAGTCTTCGCTCTGCGATCGAGAGCTGCGAGGTCATGGTGCATGTGGCGGCAGACTATCGGCTTTGGGTACGCGATCCCCAGACGATGTTGCAGGCGAATGTGCAGGGTACACGCGAGCTACTGCGGACGGCGCGCGAACTGGGTGTTCGCCGCGTGGTCTACACCTCGAGTGTGGCGACGATGGGCTTTAAGAGTGATGGCACCATCATCGATGAACGCACGCCCGTAGGCATCGCGGACATGATCGGTCACTACAAGCGTTCCAAATACCTGGCTGAGCAGGAGGCGATGGCGGCTGCGAAGGACGGCCAGCAGGTGATGATCCTGAACCCGACATCGCCGATCGGCACGAATGATTTGAAGCCGACCCCTACGGGACAGATCGTCGTAGACTTTCTCAATAGGCGTTTTCCGGCGTATATGGATACAGGGCTGAACCTGGTGGATGTACAGGAAGTGGCAGATGCGCACGTGGCTGCTGTGACGATGGGGCGGCCCGGCGAACCTTACATCCTGGGGGGCGAGAACCTGACGCTGAAGCAAATTCTCGACAAAATGTCTGCAATTACCGGTCTGTCTTCGCCCACGATGAGGGTTCCACATGTTGTGGCGATGGGCTTTGCTTACTACGATGAGTTTGTCACGGGACGACTGCGAGGCAAACAACCGCGGGCGACGGTTGAGTCGGTGCGCATGGGCAAGAAAAAAATGTATGCGTCGTCGGCAAAAGCAGAGAGAGATCTCGGCTTCCGCGTGGTGCCGGTATATAACGCTTTGCGCAGTGCGATTGAGTGGTTTCGCGCGCACGGGTATGCTGCGGCGGAATGAAGCGACTGGGCGTGATAGCGGCGCTGGCCGGAGAGTTGAAGCCACTGGTGAGCGGGTGGGAGTCTCGGAAATTTGAGCGCGGAAGTGCTTACACGCGGCAGCGGGATGGCTGGGAGACGGTGGCTGTGTATTGCGGCATGGGTCGCGAAGCTGCGGCGGCTGCGTTCCTGAGAGCCATGCAGGATGGACGGCTGGACGCGGTGAGCTCTATCGGATGGGCGGGCGGATTATCGGGAGACGTGCTGCCGGGCAGCACGTATTGCATCGAGAAAGTGATCGATGGAAGCACGGGAGAGCGTTATGTCGCGGAGGTCTCTTCGCATCCGGGAACATCCATGCGACGGCTGGTGACGATGAAGCGGGTCGTGCTCCGCGAGGAAAAGCAGAGAGTCGCCGATGATTTTGCGGCAGAGCTTGTCGATATGGAGGCGGCAACGGTCGCACGACTTGCACGCGTGCACGAGGTCCCGTTCTATTGCTACAAGGCTGTGACGGATGGCGTAGACGAGGCATTGCCGGATATGAATGCTTTCATCGGACGGGACGGCCAAATGAAGATGACCGGATTTGTAAGTAGCGTGCTAGTGCGGCCTAAGTATTGGCCGGCACTGGTGCGGATGGGCAGGAACAGTGTCGTCGGAGCAGCCGGGCTGGCGGATGCCGTCGAGCGACTGGCTACGCAACTGGCGACGAAACGAGACAATTCATGAGAGCAGTAAGCGAGCAGGAAGTATCTGTGAAAGGCGCGACATCCGGAATTCCAAAGACCATGCGTGCTGCTGTGTATCGCGGTGTGGATGATGTGCGGGTGGAGACAGTGCCGGTGCCG
>CAZZVA010000131.1:1820-9437 GCA_964657345.1 uncultured Acetobacteraceae bacterium
TTCGAGCCGAGTGGCGGAGGCTTTGCCGAGTATGTCCGGGTGATGGACTGGATTGTCGCACTTGGCGGCGTGGTGAAGATTCCGGACGGCGTGCCGTTTGAGCAGGCTGCGTTTATCGAGCCGTTGAATACGTGCCTGAAGGCCGTGCGAAATCTGCAGCTCGAATCAGATGAAACAGTTCTGGTCATAGGCCAGGGGCCGATCGGCATACTGCTGGCGACGCTTTCGCTGCGGACGGGTGCGACCGTGCTGACCTCGGACCTCTATCCGGAGCGGCACACGCTGGCCGCGAAATTTGGGCTGAGACACCCGATCGATGCGGGTAGCGAAGACGTAATCGAGAGAGTCAAGGCTGCGACCGATGGACGGGGCGCAGATGCTGTGATCCTTGCAGTCGCCGGCGATCCGCTGATCCGGACAGCGATCGAGGCTGCGCGATGCGGGGGCCGGGTGATGTTATTTGCACAAACGCAGAGAGGCGCGGCGACGATCGACCCGGCATCGATCTGCGTGGACGAGAAGACCTTGATGGGATCCTACAGCGCATCCGTCGATGTGCAGGACGAAGGAGTGCGGCTGGCGCTGGACGGCTACCGCGACGGCTTCGACCTGACGCGATTGGTCTCACATCGATTTACGCTGGAGCAGGCGGCTGAAGCTATTGCCTTTGCTTCGAAGCCCAAGGCTGATTCGATGAAAGTGATGATCGAACCCGGCAGGTGATCAGCACAGCCTGCTGGTTTGCGAAGAAGCATTCCTGAGACAATAGGAAAGCTCGCCGGAGGCTAAACCCTACCACCAGGCGTGACCGCGATGACCTTGACCAGCAGGACGATCGAGACCGATGAGCAGACGCTGGCGTCCGGCTGGGCGACGCTGCCTGCAGACTATCGCATGCCGCAGCAGACGCCGACGCTGGCCGAAGCCCAGGCCTATTGCAGGCGATTGACGAAATCGCATTACGAAAATTTTCATGTTGCTTCGTGGTTTTTGCCGAAGCGACTACGTCCGCACTTCGAAAGTATCTACGCGTATTGCCGCATTTCGGATGATCTTGGCGACGAGGTGGAAACACCGGCGCAGGCGCTGCTGCTGCTGGACTTCTGGCAGACTCAGCTGGATGACTGCTATGCCGGTCCTAATGCTGGGAATGTGTTGCATCCGGTATTCGTGGCGCTAGCTGAGACGATTCGCGTGTGCGACATACCGAAGCAGCCGTTTGCGGATTTGCTGGTGGCTTTCCGGCAGGACCAGACGGTCTTCCGTTATGAGACGCGGGAGGAGCTGCTGGGCTACTGCCGCTATTCGGCGAACCCGGTGGGACGGCTGGTTCTGTTTGCGTGCGGCTATCGAGATGCGGAGAGGTTTTGCCTGTCTGATGCGACCTGCACGGCATTGCAGCTGGCGAACTTCTGGCAGGATGTTGCAGAGGACTGGCGGAGAGGGCGTGTGTATCTGCCTCTCGAAGACATGCGGCGATTCGGCGTGGAGACTTCGGTGATTGCGGGCGGAGTGGCAACGCCGGAGTTTCGTTCGCTGCTGCGCGATGAAGTGAAGTGGGCACGTGAGTTGTTTGCAGGGGGCATGCCTTTGTTGACGATGGTTGACAAGGAGCTGGCGCTGGATCTGGATCTGTTCAGCCGCGGTGGATTAGAGATTTGCGCGGCGATTGAGAAACAGAATTACGACGTGTTGCGGTCGCGGCCTGCGATTTCAAAGGGCAGGAAAGCGGCCCTGTTGCTGCGGGCATTGAGCGGCAAGTGGATACCCGGCTTCGGCCTGGGTGGAGCGCGTTTATGAACGCGCGAACGCCGGAACTGGTGGAAGCCGCAGCGCAGACGATGCCGGTAAAGGTTGCGGACCTAGCGAGATCCTATGCGTACTGCCGTGAAGTGGCGCGCAGGGAAGCGAAGAATTTTTACTACTCCTTCGTTGCGCTGCCACAGGCCAAGCGGGATGCGATGTGTGCTGTGTACGCGTTCATGCGCAAGGCGGACGACCTGTGCGATGACGAGAGCAAGAGCCTTGAGCAGCGGCGCAGTGAACTGGCGGAGTGGGTCGCGAAGTGGCATCGAGCCGATAATGTGCAGATGGACAGTGCGGTTGCCGAGGATCCGATTTTTCCGGCGCTGCTGGACACGAAGACGCGGTTCAGGATTCCGTCGAAGCTACTGGAGCAATTGATTGCCGGCACGGCGATGGACCTGAATGCTGCCAGGCTGGCTGAGGGCAGCTTCGATACGTATGCGACGTTTGCCGAACTGTATCAGTATTGCTACCTGGTGGCGTCGGTGGTCGGACTCGTGTGCATTCGCATCTTCGGCTATGAGGATCCGCAGGCCGAGTCACTGGCGGAGCAGACTGGTATCGCATTCCAGTTGACGAATATTCTGCGCGATGTTCGTGAAGATGCAGAGAGGCGTCGCATCTATCTGCCGCTGGACCAACTGGCGCGTTACGATGTGCAGCCTGGCGAGATCATGAGACTGGCGGGCGGTGAGCCGATGCAGCCGAAACATCGGGCGATGCTTGCCGAGACTGCACAGACGGCAGAAGAGTTTTATGGAGCCGCCGGCAGTCTGTTGAAGCTGATCGAACCGGATAGCCGGCCGGCATTATGGGTGCTGGTGACCATTTATCATCGGCTGCTACTGCGAATCGAGAGCGCGGACTTCGATGTGTTCTCTTCGCGGATCAGCGTGCCTGCCTATGAGAAGGTCTTGTTGCTGGTGCAAGGCATTGCGCGTGTATTGTGGCATCGCGCCTTCGGGCAAGTGGCTGGCTTGTTCCGGAGACCGTCGGCTTGAGTGACGCAGGTCGCAACGGGGTTCAGGACGTGATCGTCGTCGGGGCCGGGGTGGCGGGACTGGCTGCGGCTTCTGCGCTCTCGCAGCGGGGCTGCAGGGTCACGGTGCTGGAGAGGAAACCGTTTGTGGGCGGACGCGCGTTCTCGTACGAACATCCTGCGTTGCATGAGGTAGTGGATTGTCAGCATGTGCTGCTGGGCTGCTGTACGAATCTGATCGATCTGCTGTCACAGAGTAACGCGAGCGAAGCCATTCGCTGGTACAACACGATTACATTCCTGGAGCAGGGTGGCAGGCAAAGTGACATCACCCCATCGGGTCTGCCGGCTCCGCTGCATTCCTCCTTCAGTTTTCTCAAAGCGAAGATGCTGGACCTGGGCGATAAGCTGGCCATAGCTCGCGGCATGAGTGAATTCTTGCGCGGCATTCCAGCGAATGATGTAGAAAGTGTGGCAAGTTGGATGAAGCGATCCGGCCAGACGGAGCGGGCGATCCGGCACTTCTGGGAGCCGGTGCTGATCGTGACCCTGAATGACAGTTTCGAGAATTGCTCCTTGCGCTATGCGGCGAAAGTTTTCCGCGAGTTGTTTATGAAGACGGTAGAAGGAAGCCTTCTGGGTATACCAACCATACCTCTGAGCGAGTTGTACGGGAAGGTGGAGCGGGCCATTTGTGCACAGGGCGGAACGGTGGAGTCCAGGGTAAGTGTTTCCGGGATTGAGCGGAGAGAGGATGGCCGCTGGCGCGTGCTGGATGGCGATCGCACGTGGATTGCAGATGCAGTCGTACTGGCGGTTTCGATCGACCAGACGCAAAAGCTGATGCCGGTTCTTCCTGCGAACGATTCTCTCGATGGGAAGCTCGACAGGTTTACAACTTCGCCTTACATCACGACCCACTTGTGGTTTGAAGAGGCTTTCACGGAACTGCATCACGCAGCGCTCCTGGATAGTACGTATCAGTGGATGTTTCATAAATCCAAGATTCGCAGTTGGCCGGAGGAAAAAGGAAGCTATGTCGAGCTGGTAATCGGCGGTTCGCGTACGCTGCTGCCGGCGGGCAGGGATGAGCTGGTGAAGCTGGCACTGGATGAACTGGCGTTATTCTTTCCCGGGTCGCGGAAGGCGAAGCTGGTGAAGTCGGGTGTTTTGAAGGAAGCACGGGCGACGTTTTCAGTGACGCCGGGACTCGATGCGTCTCGGCCTGCTGCGGAGTGCGGGTGGCCCGGTATTTTTCTGGCTGGTGACTGGACGGCCACGGACTGGCCTTCAACAATGGAGAGCGCGGCGCGCAGCGGCTATCTAGCGGCGGAGGCGGTCCTGACTGCAGCCGGCAGAGCAGAACGTGTTCTGCAGCCGGAACTTTCGGCTACCGGATTCATGCGGCTGTCCGGATAGTGATCCGGCCAACGCGGGCCTGCCTCGTGCAGACGCCGACATTTGGATTTTGAGGGAGAGTGCATGGAGTACCAGGCGATCGAGAATTATGCAGCGATTGGCAATATGTTGTCGCTGGCTTTGGTGGGCAAGGAAGGATCGATCGACTATCTCTGTTATCCGGACTTTGATTCGCCGACTGTGTTCGCGGCGCTGCTGGATGCAGACAAGGGCGGATACTTCTGCATCCGGCCACAGTTGGATGGCAGGAACACCAAGCAGCTTTATCTTCCGGACAGCAATATCCTATTGACTCGATTTTTATCGGACGACGGGATTGCCGAACTTGCGGATTTCATGCCGGTGACCGAGAAGGATGACGATGCCGCAGCGTGCCACCAGATTGTGCGGGTGGTGCATGTGATCCATGGTGAGATCAAGTTTTTGATGGGGTGCTTTCCGCGTTTCGACTACGCCCGTGCCGAGCATACGGTGGCGCTTGAGAACGAGAAGGCTGCCGTGTTTCAGCCAAAGCGACTGGAGCCGGCTGAGACGAAGAACACAACACCGGCGATGATGTTGAAGTCGTCAGTCCCGTTGCAGGTGAGAGACGCGGGGCTGGTGGCGGAGTTCACTTTGCGGCCCGGCGACAAGGCCTACTTTGTCTTTGGAGCCGAGGCGGATGGAGACGCGGCTCATCCGCTGGTAGACGAGCAGATCGATCAATTGCTGCGCCAGACGGTGGGATACTGGCGCGAGTGGATGGCGAAGTCACGCTACCAGGGCCGATGGCGGGAGATGATCAACCGATCGGCGCTGATGCTCAAGCTGTTGACGAGCAGGAAATATGGATCGCTGATTGCGGCGCCGACCTTCGGCTTACCGGAACAGGTCGGGGGCAACCGCAATTGGGATTACCGGTACACCTGGCTGCGGGATTCATCGTTCAGCCTGTATGCATTTATGCGGCTCGGCTTTACGGAAGAGGCGAGCCACTTTCGCGGTTGGTTGAAGAACGTCTTCGACTTCGATGCGGAAGGGGGGCCGCTGCAGGTGCTGTATGCAATCGATGGACGTTGCGAAGTGCCCGAAGTGTCGCTTGACCATTTGCGAGGCTACAAGGATTCGCGGCCAGTGCGCGTTGGGAACGCGGCTTCGACACAGCTGCAGCTTGATGTATATGGAGAAATGTTTGACGCGGTATATCTCTCTGCGAAGTATGGCGATGCGCTGCCGCACCGCGGCTGGCTGAATGTGAAGCGTACGCTGAAATGGCTGGAGCAGAACTGGAACCGTCCGGATGAGGGGATCTGGGAGATACGCGGCGGCCGGAAGGATTTTCTACATTCGCGACTCATGTGCTGGGTTGCGTTTGATCGTGCAATTCGGCTGGGAGAGAAGCGTTCGCTGGAGGGTCCATTCGAATGGATGGAGCATACCCGGGATGCGATCGTAGAGGACATCTACACAAACTTCTGGAATGAAGAGTTGCAATCGTTTGTGCAGTCGAAGGGAGGCAACAAGCTGGATGCCTCGCTGCTGCTGATGCCGTTGATGCGGTTTATCAGTGCGACCGATCCGCAATGGATCTCGACCCTGGAAGCGATCGAGCGCGAACTGGTGAGCGACACGCTGGTCTTCCGGTATCGCAATGATGACGACCTGGATGGATTGAAGGGGACGGAAGGTACATTTACTGCGTGCTCGTTCTGGTACATCGAGTGTCTGGCACGAGCGCATCGGGTGGAGGAGGCCCGGTTGTTGTTCGACAAGATGATGGGGTATGCGAATCATGTTGGACTGTATGCGGAGGAGTTGGGTTTGAATGGACAGCATCTCGGCAACTTTCCGCAGGCGCTGACTCATCTCGCGTTGATCAGTGCAGCGACATATCTGGATCGCGCGTTGACGGGTGGGAAGCTGGAGGAGTGGGCTTAGGGGCTTTTTGCAAGGCCACGAGCAGAGCAAAAAATGTACCCCTGCGGCTGAAGCTGTATCCTTCCGCAGGGCAGTGTCATTCAACAAAGTGTAAGGACGTTCGGAATGCTTAACGCTTGAGCAGGATGACGCCGACGCATACCAGGCAGGCAGCGATCCAGCGGCGCTTGTCGACATGCTCTTTGAGGAACAGTTTAGCGGCTGCGGCGTTGCTGACGAACGTGAGGGAACCAGCCGCGGGCGCGACCAGGCTCACATCGGCGTGACTAAGCGTGAAGAGCAGCGAGAAGAAGCTGAGCGCCATGGAGAGTGCGCCCGCCATCAACCGCGGATTGCTGACGACAGCGCGGATAGTACCGGGCAGGCCGCTTTTTTCCTTGATGAGGTCGAGGTCGCCAAGCTGCCGCATGGCGGCTGCGGTGAGAACATCACCTGCTGTCGCGGTGATGACGACGACGGCGATGCCGATGATTGCGATAGTCGGAGCGCCGGTGGTCATAGCTGCCCCTGCGCGGAGCGTGACTCCGCGAGTTCAGTCGCGATGGGATCGGTATAGGACGGCCCCTGGGTGACAAAACCGACGCCAGCAGTGATGACGAGAACCCCGATCCAACGTGACAAAGAAACATGCTCATGCAGCCAGAAGCGCGAGAGCAGAGCGACGACGACGTATCCAAACGAGGTGGCGGGCAGAACGTAAGTGAGGTCCGCCCAGGAAAGCGCTGTGAGGTAGGAGCCGAAGAAGCCGAGAAGCAGGACGATGCCGACGGCTACCCATGGTGTCCGGAGAGCGGCGAAAAGAGTGCCCAGGTGCGCGAGCGAGACGGGGCCTACACGCTTCATGCCGACACTGAGACAGGTGTCGCCTACGGCTGAGCAGAGCATGACCACTGCCAGGATCAGGTAGCGACGGAATGTCATGGTGGAGCGTGCCATAGGTCTGGGTCGGAGCGATAAGAAAAGCGGCCGGTGAGCGGGCCGCTTTGTTTATTCAGTGCGTCTTTTGATGCGGAGGCTTGGGGATCTCTCCACTGCGCTTCGCTTCGGTCGAGATGATAATTTGTCGTGCTTCGTACAGGTGCTAGACGCCGACCTTTGCCGGTGTCACAGGTTTGCTAGTCTCCAATTTGCTCTTGGCGACAATCTTGTTGCGTTGTGCGCGAAGCTTCATGAACGAAACGCTCTCATGGTAAAGGCGCTTCAGATCGCGGTTTACGATTGCCTTGCTGACGACACGCCATGCTGCCTTGGGACGGAAGTAGTACTCATCATAGAAACGGTGAACCATTTCGAGGACGTATTCCTTCGGCAGGCCCGGGTATTCAATGTGGGCGAGTTGGTGACCTTCGTCGTCGACCATGGCACCTTCATTTACGATGAAGCCGTTCTCCTTGGCATAGTCGTAGAACTCGGTTCCGGGATAGGCGTGGGCGATCGAGACTTGGATGGTTTCGACATCGAGCTGCTTGGCGAAGTTGATGGTGTTGCGGATGGAC
>CAZZVA010000132.1:0-9435 GCA_964657345.1 uncultured Acetobacteraceae bacterium
GGGAAGGCTTCGGTTTCCATATATTCAGCCGCTTCTTGCACCTGTCACCAATGGGTTACTTTTACGCTCTTGGTAACAGATCGGGCAAGATTTATACGCACAGCGGTCATTACGTGGGTGGTATGTACCCCTGCTTCCGAAGGATGACTTAAGTAACCGACGCTGGCTCGCGGCTTAGACCGCGCCACTTCGTCCTTGTATCTAGGTCCGTGACGTGAACCGGGCATCCAGCAGGTCGAGTTCCCGCTCCAGCTTGCGCAGCACTGCATCGCTGATCTTCTCGTCGGCATGCATCGTCTGCAGCGTCGCGCGCTCAATCCGTCGCAGCTCCTGGGTCAGCCGCCGGGAGTGGCGAAGCTCCTTGGTCTGCGGCGTCTCCTCTTCCGCTGCTTCGATCGTGCTCAGACGCTGTTGGTAATGCCGCGTAACATCTTCCCAGGCGGACTGCTGCTCGTTACTGCCCCGCTCGATCTTGGCCAGGTGCTCCAGCGCTGCACTCAGCATCCTGCGCCGCGCCGCCTCTTCTTCCATGGTTCCGGTCTTCTCCTCGGCGAAGCCCAGAGCCCGGATTACCGCCGGCAGCGTCAGGCCCTGCAGCACCAGCGTGACCAGGATCACCGAAAAAGTAAGGAAGATGATAACGTCCCGTTGCGGAAACGGACTGCCATCATTCAGCTGCCGCGGCAGCGAGATGGCCGCGGCCAGTGCCAGCACGCCGCGCATCCCTGTCCACCCGGTGATGAAGACAGTCTTCGCAGTGGGCGGGCGCAGGTTCTGGTGCAGCAGGTGGCGCCGGATCAGGTAAGCAATCGCCGCCCCGGGATAGATCCAGAGCAGCCGCAGCGCAATCACCACACCGCAGACGATGGCGGCATCCCCGAACAACTGCCAGTGGCTCACACTGTGAATGTCTGCCAGGATCGACCGCAGCTGCAATCCGATGACGATGAACACCGTGCCGTTGAGGATGAAGTCGAGGGTGTTCCAGACGCCCAGGCCCTCCAGCCGTGCCCGCGAGGTGTAGAGCTCGGAATTCACCCTGCCCAGGTAAAGTCCGCATACCACCACAGCCAGCGCCCCCGAAGCGCGCAGCTGCTCCGCCAGCAGGTAGGCAATGTAGGGCACCAGCAGGCTGATCGTGATTTCAATAGGCGGATCCAGGATGCGGCGTTGCGCCCGGTAAGCGATCCATGCCACCGCCAGCCCCACGACCAGGCCGCCCCCGAGCAGCAGTAACAATTGCAGCGCTCCGTCGAGGAGTCCGGGCCGCTCGCCGGTGGTAACCAGGGTGACCGCAAATTCCAGCGCCAGCAGGCCGCTGGCGTCATTCACCAGGCTCTCGCCTTCCAATACATCGATGATCCGCCGCGGCAGTCCCATGCGCGAGGCAATCGACGTCGCCGCGATCGCATCGGTAGTCGACACCACCGCACCCAGCGCCAGCCCGATGCGCCAGTCGAAGCCGGGCAGCAGCCAGTGGCTCGCAGCACTTACCCCGATTACGGTAAAGGCAACCAGGCCAAAGGCAAGCATCAGGATGCTGACCAGGTGAAAACGGAAATCCCGCCAGGCGGTATTGGTCGCAGCCGCAAACAGCAAAGGCGGCAGCAGGATCAGCAGCACCACATCCGGATCGAGCGAAATACGCGGCAGCCCGGGAAAGAAGCTCAGAAACAGGCCGGCGATCACCAGCACGATCGGATAGGGCGTCTTGAAGTGGCGCGCGACAGTGGTCAGCGCTGCGGCCAGCAGCAACAGCAACAGCAGAATCAGCTCGGTGCGGTGGATGGAATCGGCGGCAAACAAGCAGCACTCCCTTACCAGTCTCTCAGGCAAAGGATAACGAAGTTCGCCGCAGGTCTAGGACAGAAAGGGTCCGCTCAGCAGTAAGTGCCAACGCCTATTTTCGGATGGTGCGGCCAAAGATGTGTTCCAGCTGCTTCTCCATGGTCGCGTAACACTCGCAGGCGCCTTCCTCCAGCCCCTTGCTGTTCAACACCTGCATCCGGCCGTAGTCATACTGGATCAGACCGGCCTTCTTCAGAATATTGGCAGCGATCGACACACTGGGACGATGCACCCCCAGCATGTACGCCAGGAATTCATGGCGGACGGGAAACTGGTCCCCCTCCACCCGGTTATGCGTCATCTTGAGCCACCGGCACAGCCGCTCCTCGATACGATGGATCCGGTTACAGGCGGCAGTGATCGTCGTCAGCGTCAGGAACGCGCTGATGTAGTCGGCAGCGAGATCGTTCAGAGGAGAAGCCGGATTGTTCACCACTTCTTTCATGAACACTTCGTAGCGCATCCGAAGCGCCTGCCCCGGAACCTGCACAAAGGTCGCCGTCGTCGCTACCTTCTGCCGAAGCCAGGCCTGCACCCCCACAAATCCATCCAGTCCGGTAATGGCGGCTTCCACCGTGGAGCCATCCGTCATCGTGTGCACCGTGGAGGCGACCAGGTCAATTGGGAAATAAAGATAACGAATCGGCTCGCCAGCCTCAATCAAGCTTTCTCGCAGCGGAAGGGAAACATTTTCGAGGAACGGCTCAAGTCGCCGCCGCTCCGGTTCTGGCAAAGCGGCAATCAGCAGATTCACTTACAGGCCTCATCGCATTACGACGTATCGCCGGAAATGGCCACTAAATCAGTCAGCAGGAATGCTCTGACCTGTCAGCGTCCTAACCGATCTTCGTATGGTGAACGAAATATAGGAGCGGCGAGAAACGGTGTCTGTCGCCTATCTGACAGATGACAGAACATTTAGCCTCAACTCCCAATCCCGGGCGGGCCCTTCCCGTAGCAAGAAGAAGCTTCTCCATTCCCCCAGCCGCGTGTTACTCTCAGCCAGCAAAACCACCGATTATGCACAGCTTTTCTTCATCTGCGAAAGTCGCCCGTCGACCGCGTCCCGGTCCGCCTGACGGTCCGTGCGTGACCGGGTATTCTCGGCAGCCGGTTCTGCTCGCAGACTCAGGCGTTCCGGCCCCCCCGATGGGGAGCCGACCGAGTCTCTTCGCAGGGGACTAGTCCGGCTTTCTGCCTGCCGCATGCAGTGGGCGTCCTCGAGATACAGCGCCCAGGGTCGATTTCATCCGATCGCTGCTCGACGACTACTATGCTTCGAACATGAACCGCTGATCGTTCCAGGTCAGTCCGCCTAGAAGAAAAGAGAACGCCGCCATGTCCAATACCAGCGCAGTCGCTGAAGCCACCGATCTGAAACAGCAGTACGGTCCAAAGTTGAAGGGATCCCTGCCCGGACCGAAGGCCAGGGCCATCGTTGCCGCAGACGATCGCTACATGTCGCCCAGCTACACACGCTCCTACCCGCTCGTCGCCAAGCGTGGGCGCGGCATCCGGATCGAAGATGTGGACGGCAACGAGTTCCTCGACTTCGCCGCCGGTATCGCCGTCAATTCCACCGGCCATTGTCACCCCGAGGTTGTCAAAGCCATCCAGGACCAGGCGGCCGAGCTCATCCACATGTCCGGCACCGACTTCTATTACGAAAGCATGGTCACTCTCGCGCAGCGCCTTTCCGCGATCGCCCCCATGCCCGGACCGCATCGCTTCTACTATGGCAATTCGGGTGCGGAAGCCGTCGAGTGCGCGCTCAAGATCGCCCGCTACCACACCGGCCGTCCTAACATCATCGCGTTCTATGGAGCCTTCCATGGCCGCACCATGGGCGCGCTCTCGCTCACCGCGTCCAAGCCCCAGCAGCGCCGTCGCTTCTCGCCGCTCATGCCCGGCGTGACGCATGTGCGGTACCCCTATGCCTACCGCGGCTGTAGCGGCGGCCCCCAGGCAGAAGATGCCTTCGCACTCGCCTGCGCCCGCTTTATCGAGGACAAGCTCTTCAAGTCCACGCTCGCACCCGAAGAAGTTGCCGCCATCTTCGTCGAACCCATTCAGGGCGAAGGCGGCTACGTGGTGGCCCCCGCCATCTTCATGCAGGAGCTGCGCAGGATCTGTGACCGTCACGGGATCCTGTTAGTCGTTGACGAAGTGCAGTCCGGCGCCGGTCGTACTGGTAAGTGGTGGGCGGTAGAGCACAGCAATGTTGAACCCGACATCGTCTGCATTGCCAAGGGCATTGCCTCCGGTATGCCTCTGGGTATCTGCATGACCCGCGCTGAAATCATGGACTGGAAGCCCGGCTCGCATGCCTCCACCTTCGGCGGCAACCCGGTCGCCATCGCAGCCGCCCTCGCCACCCTCGACATCCTGGAACGCGAAGGTATTGCCAATGCAGCGACTGTTGGCGAAAAGATGCTGACGCGTCTACGGACCTGGCCTGGCAAACATGGCATTGTGGGTGACGTTCGTGGACGAGGTCTGATGATCGGCATCGAGATTGTCCGTGACCAGCAGACCCGCACTGTCGCCGGACCGGTCCGCGATCGCATCGTCGATCTTTGCTTCGAACGCGGCCTGCTGATCCTGGGCTGCGGCGAAACGTCGATCCGTCTCGCCCCGCCCCTCATCCTGAATCAGCACGAAGCCATGATCGCGCTGGACATTCTGGAAGAGAGCATCGGCGTCGCCATGCATGAAGTCCAGAACGAGGCGACGGTCGAGCACTCGGTCCTGTAGCGCGAGCTATCCTGACGGATCGCCTGGGCTGGTATGCCTCGCTGGTCGCACGGTGCGTTTTTCTTAACCAACCTGATTGGCCCCGGGTCTCAATCCGAGATCTGGCGGCCTCTTCCAGGAGCTTCGCGAAATACACTGCAATGCAGAAGGCGTGTTTACGCTACGTTAGCCACTCGCAGACTAATCTGCTGTGCTCTCTAATGTTGCAGCAAGCCTTTCAGATGGCCACACGACCCTGGTCAAGCTTCGAAGCCGACCAGACCCACCCCTTCGGCACGGGCAGCCTTGACCAAAGCGCTGTCCAAAGTTGCCAGCGAGACATGCTTTCTGTAAGCCAGCTCCAGGTATGCGGCGTCGTAAACAGTGAGCCGATGGTTCCTCGCAAATCTAAGCAGCACGTCTTGGTTTGCTTCACGATCGATAGCAATAGCTAACGCTTCGAAGTAACTGAGGAATTTCGCTGACTGAGCTTCAGAAATACGGTTATGGCGCTCGGCCATCAACAACGCGTTGCGCACTTCAAATGCAAGAATGACAGGTGCCACCGCGCCGTCCTCAATCATGCGCAAAGCCGCGTCCGCTATCGGATGAGATTCATCCGGAAAGCACCAGTTGGCGGCAACAGAGGCGTCCAGAACAAATGTCAATACTTGTGACCTTCATGCCGCCACGCAAGTATTTCGTCAACCGAGACCCGTTTCGCCGTCTTGCGCATCTCCCGTATCCCCTCCATTGCCGCGCGTACCCGCTCCCGATTCACATCGGGCGCAGGTACCAGGTGGGCTACGGGCTTGCCATGGCGAGTGATGACGACCGTCTCGCCTCTCTCCACTTCATCCAGGAACTGGGACAACTTGGCCTTTGCCTCGGAAGACTGAACTTCAACCATCAGAACGTCCTTTGACCGGTCACTTTGACTAGTCTAGCACGCTATTTCGACCCACCTAATTTATCCGGCGAAGCCGCAATCTGCTTCAGCAGTCCATCCGGCACTGTCGCTGTCAGCACCGCCTTGCTGCCCTTCTGATCAATCTGCATGGAGTTCAACAGCTCCCGGGCATCCGGATTCGCCAGGAAATTCGGCAGCGTATTCTCCGCACCCTTCGCGATCGTCAGGAACGTACCCACAGTCGCAGCAGACGCTTCGGCAGCCGGTTGGTTAGGCGCCAGTTCTTCAATCCGCAGTTTGGCCGAACCCAGCCAACGCATGGAGGCGATAAACGTCGTATCCGCGGAAACCGGAATGCGCACGCCGAATACCTGGGGACCACCGCCGTGCCAGAGCGGCACCGCCACCTTTCCGATCCCCCAGGCCAGCGATAGCGCCGGGACCTTCCGGTAGTTGTCCGAAAGCAGCGTCGATCCGGAGAAGGGAAGTGCTGCCGTCCTGGCTCTATCGCAAATGGAATGGATTTGCTCCGGCGTCGGCGTATTCGAGACCGCCACCGTGTCGTAATCCAGAATCGCTACCCGCACCGAACGCTGGTCGGAAGGGATCACGTAGATCGCATGGTTGCCGTAACTCTCCCGGCTGCTGCTTGCCGATTGTAGATAGGCCGCCAGCCGCTTGCGATCAAAGTGGCCTTGGAAGACTTCGGTAAACGCGACCGGTCCGTTGGGCCCGGTAGGATCGGGCATGCGTTGCAGCGCGAATGCGGCCTCATTCAGGTCACGCTCGAACAGGAAGCCGGTCGCATCGATGAACTTCTGGTAAGCCGCATCATGCTGCACCGGATTTTTGTCGTAATGTGTTGCCGTCCGCAACGGCTTCAGATCGAGATACACAATCGCATCGGACTCCGGCAGCAGCCGGGCCACTTCCGGCGGCGCTTCCTGTCGCAGGGCCACCAGGATCACAACCACCAGGATGACGATAGCCGCGATGACGAGGGTGGTCTGGGAAGAACGTTGCATGAAAAGTTTGGCGAGCTGTCCAAGTCAGATCATGCCCGTTTGCTGATGATAGCTTAGGCCGTCTCGGACCCCTCTCACACTCCCGCAAGCAGGTGGGCGGTACGAATCCACCAGGGGGTGGCCCCTAGTGCAAAGCGCAGCGGAGCAAACGTAAGCAGCGCCCATACGACACCATAAATGTAGACCGGATGGATGCGGCGGCGGCTGACAAAGTCGTACACCGGACCAGCAAAGATCATCGACAGGTTGATCGCCGCCAATGCCAAAACCGGAACGCCAAGAACGAGAAGCCGGCCAAGGCCAGGGCTGGCCAGGCCAACAACCACAGCCAGAAGCATCAGCCGCTGGTGCGCCTCGCGATCGCGACGCTTCAGGTAGCCGAGGATGAAGAATGCCCCGAACGTTGCGATGTCAAGGAGGCCAACCAGGAAGATGACCTCTGCACTCTGGGTTGTAGTGCCATGGTGCAGACGCATCGCCGTGAAGGAAACTGCCAGGCCGAGCACGATCATGGCCGAACCCAGAAAGGCTCCGATTAGGCCAAGTTTTCTATGCAGGGAAGGGCGATTTGTAGCGATGAGCGCGGTCTGTAGAAGGAAGTAGAGCATCCATGCAGTAAACACGGCACCGTGGATGTGGATCAGAAGACTCAGCGGTGATGTCCGGAAAAACAGAGGTCTCAAATAGTAGGAGCGACTAAATCCGACGAAGATAAGAATTGTGGAAAAGATCGCCATTCCCATGTAAAAGCGGTGATCGTTTGCCATGCGCTGTCGTGTGGTGACCGCAGGCGCGGTGCGGGTAGACATGGGGTGGTACCTCGCGTCATAGCCAGTCTGGACGGGCTGGAATCAAAAGCGTGCCCTGCGTGAGAATAGGTAGAGCTTGGTTCGATTGCAATCAGATTTACTGCGAAGGCCTACAAGTGCCATCTTGGCTGCTCTTCTCAAGTGGATTGCCGCGGAATCTGTACCTGCGTTCTGCGCCTGCGCGCAGGGGGATCGGACGCTGACCATCCCGCGTTGCCCGACCCCTGACCCTGTGCTATTCTCAGGACTCGTGTGAACGAATATTTCAGGCTTTTTTGTGTGCCTGATCGTTCTCCCAGAGTGGCTGTTTTGGGCTGGCGTAGCTCAGTTGGCAGAGCATCTGATTTGTAATCAGAGGGTCGGGGGTTCAAATCCCTTCGCCAGCTCCAGAGTGCAGTCATCCGGGCTTCTTCAGGGTCGCTACTTTGTGGTCGCACACGACGATCTGGATTTAGAGATTTCCCATCCCAGAAGGTCCAAAACTCCTTACTGGTTGTTCAGGCAGTTTGCGATCCCTTACAGAGGGTGAAAGGCTTGACTGTGGATGGTGGCAAGTTTGAGTTGTGCACAGGTGGCCGAGTGGTTAATGGCAGCAGACTGTAAATCTGCCGCTCCGAGGAGCTACGGAGGTTCGAATCCTCCCCTGTGCACCATGGCCTCCACCTCTTTTTTTGAGGCACGAGGCAAGTGCAGGCGCAGTTGACGCCGGTGCGGCGAGCAGTGATCGCGTTCTCGCTCCTGGTCATCCTGGGAGCGACAGCGTGGAAGACGATGGAGCCGGGAAAGACCCGCGCTGTCGTGCTCGTGATTTTAGGCGGCTTTGCCTTGCGCGTTCTCCTGGCGATGAGGAGTTCGCGGTAGGATAGTTGTGTTGTTGGCAGGCTGATGTAGCTCAGTCGGTAGAGCACTCCCTTGGTAAGGGAGAGGTCGTCGGTTCAATCCCGATCATCAGCTCCAGATTTTGCAGTAGTGGTATGGGCGGGAGTAACTCAGTGGTAGAGTCACAGCCTTCCAAGCTGTTGGTCGCGGGTTCGATTCCCGTCTCCCGCTCCAGGTTTTGGAAGTCGGCTGAATCTTAGGTTTAGAGGTTCGTTCGATTTTTGATCGCAAGGCAAATATGAGCGTGGTCGAAGACGTCCGCAAGGTGCTTCAGGATTTCCTGGCACCCGAGTTGCGTTCGATGAGCACGCGCATGGATGCGTTGGAAAAGCAACGGGTGGAAGATAAGTCCGAGATCTTGCGGGCCATTTTCGACTTGGGCGCGAGCATGGACAAACGACGGTTGGAAGACAAGGCCGACCTGCTTCGCGTTATTGCCGATGGCAAGGCTGACACGATGCGCTTGATCGCTGAGGGCAAGGCTGACACACTTCGCTTCATCGCCGAAGGCAACGCGCACATGGAGAAGCGATTCGAGTTGGTGATCGACTACACCAAGGTCCTGCAGCGAATGGACCGGCTGGAAGAATCAAGGCAGGCAGAGCAGCACTAGGGTCCAGCGATTTACAAAAGCAAGTCAGATCTGAAGGAAGCAGCAAGCAATGTTTGAGCAGCCAGTACTGGCGGTACACAGCGAAGCGACTTTTCTCGACGTGAAGAGCGCCATTGAGAAGGCTTTCGCCCCGGCGAATGCACAGAAGTTCCTGAAGCAGCTAGCCAGCGCCGGCCTGCGCGCACGCTCCTTCGAAGCAGTGCTCAAAAAGAACCTGCTTGGTTCCACAGCCGCCGCAGCTTACGCGCAGCTCGACAATAGCGACCAGGGACAGATTCGCGAACTGTACCTGCATTCTGTGGAGCAGGTGGCGCCGGAGCTTCGTGCAAAGTTTCTCAAGGTTTACGCGTACTACTGAGTCCTGCCCTCCAGCGCGACTCGCTGACAAGAATCACAACGGACAAGGATAGAAAGGGTTTCTGAGATGGCGAAGGAAAAGTTTGACCGGTCGAAGCCGCATGTCAACGTGGGAACGATTGGACACATTGACCATGGCAAGACGACGTTGACCGCAGCGATCACGAAGGTGTTGTCGAAGCACAATCCGAACAACAAGTTTCGTTCGTTTGACACGATTGACAATGCACCCGAAGAGCGCGAGCGCGGTATCACCATCGC
>CAZZVA010000133.1:0-9410 GCA_964657345.1 uncultured Acetobacteraceae bacterium
GGCACCGGCAACGAGCACAAGCAGCAACAGGCCCGGCACGGCGAAGCGTTTCCCGGGACTGCTGCTCGCAGGCGGTCCCGGGACCGAAGTGGACGGCGAACCGGCCGCGGCAGGCGGACTGCTGAGTGACACGGGCTTTGCTGAAGCGTCGGCCGCGGTATCCAGGTCGATCAGGAGTTCCTCCGCGCTGCGGTAGCGTAGATCCCGATTTTTGACGAGGAGCCTGGCGAGGATGGGATCGAGTGCCGGGGGCATGGCTGGATTGACACTACTGACGGAGGCCGGCTCTTTCATGAGCAGCGCGGCAAAAACCTCGGCTGTGCTGCGGCCTTCAAACGGCGGTCGCCCGGTGGCCATTTCATACAGAACGCTGCCCAGGCTGAAGAGATCGGTGCGGGTATCGAGTGGATCGCCTTTCGCCTGCTCGGGAGACATGTAGGCGGCGGTACCTACTGTCGAGCCGGGGACCGTGAGGTCGAGCATCTCGGTAGCAGACGCGCCATTGCCGGCATGCCGGGGATCAAAACTGCGCGAGTCGGGCGAGGCTTCAAAGCCCTGCTTTTTGGCGAGGCCGAAATCCAGGATCTTGAGCCGGCGATCGCGGCCGGAGCCGACAATGAAGAGATTGGCCGGTTTGATGTCGCGATGCACGATGCCGCGGGCGTGGGCAGCGGCGAGAGCACTGGCAGCCTGCTGGCCGAAGGTGATCACTTCGGCCGCCGTAAACACATGGTGGGTCAGATAAAGCTTGAGGGTCTCGCCCTGTAGAAGCTCCATCACCAGGTAGGGCCTGCCGTCCTGCTCGCCGGTGTCATGAATGGCACAGATGTTGGGGTGGTTGAGCGTGGCCGATGCTCGTGCTTCGCGCAGAAATCTTTCATGCGAAAGATGCGCTCGCGAGTGGGGACTGCCCACCGGGGTGGAACCGGGCGATGGATTGTAGGGCGAGGGGCTGTCGGCGCCGAGCTCGGAAGCGAGAAAGCTGTCTGAGACCAGCTTGATTGCGATTTCACGTTCGAGCCGGGTGTCTATGGCGCGATACACGTCGCCCATGCCGCCGGCGCCGATTTTCTCGATGATTCTGTAGGGCCCAAAGACAGTTCCAGCAACAATTGCCATGGGCGTCCGCAGCGATCAGGATTTGGTATGCGTCGATGGAGGCCTGCACCGGCAGGCGGGGTGCCATGAGTGTACAGTCTTCCGGCGAGCTTGAGGAGAGGGTACCGGAAAGGTGTCCATTAAAGCGGCTGGTAGTAACGGCTTTCGGGATGTTGGCAGCCGGCACAAAGGATTCGTTCCCCTGCCTGCACGAAGCGGTCGTAATTTATGCCTTCACCGCAATCTGAACAGGCAACGCGGGCGCCTTTGAAGCCGGGGAACTCGCGCGGGGGCAGGTCTACGGCCACCCACTGTTCGGTGAAGAGATCGGCATCCGGCATTTCGCGGTACGCCAGCATCTGCTGCTGATTCTTGTTTTCAACATGCGGGTACAGGGCGCGGGCGAGTTCTTTCGAGGATTCAAGGGCAGCGATACGAATAGCCCTGCGATTCGCAGGGTCAGGTGGATTACCCGCGGAGTTGGAACCGAGGTCCACGAAGGTGGCGGCCATCTTTCCCCAATCGCGGAATTTCAGGGCACGTTTTCCCAGCCGGCAGCCGGTTACCACGCCGATTGCGTCGGTCGCGCAGCGATCGATTTCGACGAAGGTGACCAGACGCTTGCGGTCCGTGCCGCGGGGATCTTCTATGCCAAGCCGTGCGCACCCTAGCATGGCCATGCGCACGCCCAGGATCTGTCCGGCACAAAGATGCCCGTGGGCAATTTCCGCCTGCTGCAGCAGGCTCTCAAAGCTATTCATCTCTCTATCGTAAAGCGCTGGGGACGACCCGTTTCGGAACAGCCATTTCTACTTTCCAGAATGAATCAATATCTTTGCCTGGTCACTACTTCCTACCATGAGAATCACCACCCCGACCCATAGATTGAAGGCTGGTGATACATGGACGACGGCATCCCCTCAGTGCGAACTGCTACCAAGCGTCCAGCCTGTGCTTCAGCGAACGCTCCTCGCGATGACAAACGGGAAGACCGAGGACCCGGCGAGGGGGCAGTGTATTGCGATCACCTGATCGAGTTGTTCTGCATAAAGTTATCGGATGGGCTGGATCATCCGGCGATCTGGGCCGCGTGGCCGGACTTTGTGAAGGGTTTTCCTTTAATGCCGGCAAGACTGGCAATCCGTCTGCAGCATGCGAAACCGGATGACAGTCACTATGTCGCGCTTCGTATCGGACGAGCCATGTGCCTGTTTCATGATGGGGATCGTGCAGCTGCGGTGGCTGATCTTGAGGCTGTGCCGCCATCATTGCATTCTTCGGCCCTGATGCAAGGAGCATTGCGCTACCTGCATGGCCAGCAAGCGGAGGGGAGGAGCCCGGTCGGGACAAGATGACCTGGCAGGCAGGATGGTGATCCCGGTTTACTGCAGTCCTGTCACACCTTCCGTCGTTTTCGCCGGTGTTCCAGAGTCTTCGCCGCTGTCACCATCTTCTACCAATACCGCGGAAAGGCCGACGAGGTCATAGCTGACGCTCGCATCCCCAATGTGTTGAAAGGTGACTTGCAGTGGAGCCCGCTGCCACGTTGCCGCGGCACAACCGCTGGTCATCCCTGCGCTGAGACCGGGTGTCCATGGCGCCAATTTTTTTGCGAGCACCGGCTTGCGGGCGCCCAGTTGAGCTACGACGGCATAGAGCTGCCTGCCGCTTGCGGTAAGCCCGCAGTAGGCCGCGTAATCCCGATACCAGACGACGGTGGAGACGGTCGGATCGTAGTCCGGCAGTTTGAGAGCTGTATAGTGGCCATTCATTCGGTCCACCAGCAGCCAGGGACCTCGCTGCCAGATCCAGTGCTCGCTTTTATCGCCCGGGAGTGAATCGTTGAGGCGAAGCGCGCGGCGTACCGCGAAGGTGCGCTCGGTGATTGGGTGCTGTTCGCCAGTCGTCCACTCTTTCAGGCGGGTGTCGACGATCAGTGCGCGGATGTGCAGCTCTTTTTCGTCCGGGAGCGCTCCGGACGGATCAGTCACGGAGGAGTAAGGGACACGTCTTACTCCGCCTAAACCTACCGTGTGCACCTTTATTCCAGACGCTGACGCCGGCAGGGCAGCCATTGAAAGCAGAAACGCAGATAAACAGAAGCACAATCCGTGGATACGCATGTATATCGCAAATCGTAACGGTGTCAGCCTTGAACCGGCAGGTGCCGAAAGACCGTTGTCCATTCAGGTAATCAGGTCCGAGTTATCCCGGGCCTGGCGAAAAAAAGGGGACGTGCCCTTTGCCGAGCTCGTCCCCCACGGTGAAACATCGCAAATGCCTGGCTTTCAGTGCCGGTTCTGACTGGGAGGGCCGCCGTGCCCGGGAATAGTCTGACCGCCGATCGCAGGATGATAGATAGCATTGCTCTCGATACGGAGAAAGCGCGGAACCCGGGCGAACTCGACGCGGACCGAAAGGATTAAACAATAGAGCCCGACAACCAGGGCCACACCGAAAAAGGAGAGAATCGCTATGTGCGCCATCAGATATGTACCATCGTCAATACAACCTTAGTTGCGGATTTCTGTGCCCGCCAACTCTAATGACCAGCAAATTGCTTCGTCAAGGATTACTTTGTGGTGACACTGAAAAGAATCGATTTGCCTATGTGTGAGGCTGATGTTAGAGAGTTATCGATGAGTTAACAAAGCAAATACAGAAGCAGCTAACCCTCGAGCAACGGAGCGGCTGCTTGTCTGCATGTGAGCCAAGGGGGGAAGGATTGTGGCGGAAATCTATCGACCAGGAAGCTTCCGGGATGTAAGTGTCTACCTGGTGTTGCAGCAGGGTCAGGGGAGTGCGCTGATCCAATTCCTTAAGCAAGCCTTTAATGCGGTAGAAGTGTTCCTTGCCAGCGACCCGGATGGGCGCATCGCCCATGCCGAACTTCGGGTTGGCGACACGATTGTGGAGCTGGGTGAGACGACCGGCTCCTGGACCTCGCGCAGTGCGCTTCACTACTTTGTAATCGATGTAGATGCAAGTCATGCGCGAGCGCTGGCGTCCGGAGCAAAGGAAATCAGCAAGCCGACCGATCATGCATACGGGGAGCGATCGAGCGCCATCGAAGACCTTGCCGGCAACCACTGGTACATCGCTACAACGATTCCGGCATCCGCTGATTCTAAATCGACGGCTGGATAGGTCGCTACCGGTAGCCACGACCCGCGGTCTTCGCAGCAGATGCCTTTGAAGGTGCCGTGCTGCCTTTGGTCTGCTCCTCTGCTTCTTCGATGAGCGAGTAGAGCTTGTTGCGATCGACGACTTCCACGAAGGGAACCCCGTTCGTGCGATTGGTGACGACCCAGATTGTGGGCGTATGTTCGATACCGACGCGTTGGCCGAGGGCGTAATCTGCTTTCACGTCAGCCTTGAGCCGCCCTTGTGGGTCGGTGACGAACGGAAGCTGAATGCTGTGATTCCTGGCAAACTGTTCGGTGAACGCGCGCAGCTTGGCTAGTCCGGCTGCGCCATCTTCCGCGGTCTCATCGCCGTTGGTCGTGGTGATTTCACTTTGGTGAGCAAAGATCTGGTCGCGATATTCATCGCCGATCTTTTTGGACTTTGTATCGAACCAGCGTGCGTTGATGGCGGCTTCCGTACTCCAGCCATGGAAAGGCAGAGGGAAGTCATGCCTGACCCAGGGGATATGGTACTGCTCGGCAGCTTCCTTCAGGAGCGGGTTGGCGCGAGCACAGTCGGGACACTCGAGGTCTTCGAACTCGACGATAGCGACGCGGGCACCAGCAGGCGGCTTGAGGGCAGAGGCATCGTGGACCTGCGTGGTGGGAGAGGGCACAGGGTTGGAAAACTGCGCGCGGGCGCCAGCGGGCAGGAGCAAAGAAGCGGCAAGGCCGAGCCAGGAAAAAGGTTTGAGCAGTCGCATGTGGTAAACGGTTCCCTGCCTAGATTGTAGCGGAGTGCGCAGGAGCGTCGGAGGCTGGTTTCGTTGGCAGGCGTACGGGGAGCGCCTGGAGAAAAGGCCCCGTCCAGAGCGGGTGAGCCATGGTGAACGGGGCCTTGGTGTTCCCGGCTATTCCTCAGATCGACTCAAGCCAGGCAGAACGTCAATCTCGATCATCCTTACCGATAGAAGCGGTGATCGCGCCAGCCATCATGATCATGCCAGCGTTCGTGCTCCCAGCGTTCGCGGCGCCATGCCGCAGCGCGCTCAGCTTCCACGCGTTGACGCTCCCAGTATTCGTGATTCCGCCAGCGATAGCAGCCGGCAGGACCGTAGTAGCCATATGCCTGGGGAGCCCCCACGGCAATGCCGAATGAAACCTGCGCCTGCGCCTTATGGGGCGCGGCAAGAACGAACGCACTGGCAAGAGCTGCGCCCATAAGCCACTTCGTGATCGTTTGCATGCTTCGCATAACCTACCTCCGTGCTACATACAGATAAACCCGGCTTCCGGAGGCTGGTTGCGCGTGACTATGAATAGCTGGGCGATAAGGGTTTGTGCGGTGATTGGCTGGCGACCGCAGTATGATCTGAATTTTGCGAGCGGCCTATCTGCAATTTTGTTGCCGGCCTGTCTTCAAGCCGGACTCAAGGGAGACCTTCATGCTGCTATCAGGATTTCGTTGGTGGGCCCTGCTGGCCTGTCTCGCCTTGTTTTCGATTGCGCCGATGGCAGATGGACAAGCGAAGCCCTGGCCAATTCGTGCAGTGATCGTTACGACATTTGAGGTTGGTGCAGATGCGGGTGACGTTCCGGGCGAGTTCCAGTTCTGGGTAGAGCGTGAACACCTGGACCAGGTGCTGGAATTTCCAGGAGGTGTCCACGTCCTGAGGACCAATGCCGATCACACCGTCCTGGGCATGGTCAGTGGGACGACGCTGGTGAATGCGACGGCATCGATGATGGCGCTGGGGCTGGATCCGCGCTTCGATCTGACCCATGCCTACATTCTGATCAATGGCATTGCCGGAGTCGATCCGAAGGATGCATCGATCGGTTCGGCTGCCTGGGCGCGTTACGTGGTGGGCGATGTGTCGCGTGAGATCGATCCGCGGGAGGCGCCGAGTGACTGGCCTTACGGGCTCTTTCCGAATGGGTCCACTGGTCCGAAGCCGGCGACTCTGCCGAAGGCCCCGTGGCTGCGGTCGAACCTCTATCCGCTGAATGCGAAGCTGGCAGAGTGGGCATTTGCGCAGACCCGCAAGTTGAGTCTTGGCGATGACCCGGCAGTCGCGGCCTTCCGGCTGGGGTTTGCGGGTTATCCCAATGCGCAGCGGCCGCCGTTTGTGCTGATGGGCGATACTTTCGCCTCGGACTACTACTGGCATGGATCGATCATGAATGGTTATGCGAATGACTGGGTGGATCTCTATACCGGCGGCAAGGGTAATTTCGTGATGACGGAGATGGAGGATTCCGGCTTCATGGAAGCCCTGGAGCGCCTGCAGAAGATGCAGAGGGTGGATGAGCGCAGGGTGATGGTCCTGCGGACGGGGAGTAACTATTCCATGCAGCGGCCGGGGCATACGGCGGTCGAGTCGGTGACGGCGCCGTATATTGGCTCCAGGCTGGCATTGGAATCGGCGTATCTCTGTGGCAGTACGGTGCTGCACCAATTGCTCGACCACTGGAAGACGACCGAGTTGTCTATTCCGGGCGAGTGATCGGCTGATCCGGAGGGACCGGCCAGCCTCCGGGAAAATGCACTAAACTGCTGGGATGAAAAGCCGTGCGGAGATCGTCTCGTTTGGATTGTTTGTCGTGGTGGGACTCGCAGCCTTGTTCTACGTGCTGCGCGGGCATGGCCATCAGAACCTGGCGCTGGCGGTCTCCCTGGCGGCGGTGATTGCCATCCGCGCCGGCATGTTCCTGTTCAACCTGAAGCGGCAGCGGGACCGGGTGGAAGGCAAGAAGCCGAAACCTGAGATCAAGCTGGGTTTGTAGCTGTGAGAGAGACTGCAAAGAGGATGTGGCTTTCGGTGCGGATCGCGACCCTGCTAGCAGTGTCGACCATGGCTGCCGCCCAGACGGCTCAGCCTCTCAGGGATCCCATCTCGCCATCACGGCCTGTACCGGTGGGTAAGGCGCCCGGCATGCAAGTGAAGCTGACGCTGGATACGCCGGGTGAAAAGGCATACGCGATTATTTTCCACAAGGGCGATGAGGCACTGAGTGGACTCACTGATTTTGCCATCAAGTACAACGTGCAGGACGCGCATTTTACGGCGATCGGTGCAGTGAGCAGTGCGACCCTGGCGTGGCTCGATCTGCCGAGGAAGAACTACCATCCGATCCCGGTGTCACAGCAGGTCGAGGTGCTGTCCCTTGTCGGCGACATTGCCGGATTCAACAGCAAGCCGGTGGTGCATATGCATGCTGTGCTTGGAAAGTCCGATGGGACGACGGTGGGTGGCCATGTGTTCGAGCTGAATGTCGACCCGACGCTGGAGGTCTTCATGACGGTAGACAGCACACCGTTGCAGAAGAAGCCGGATGATGCGTCCGGCATGAAGTTGATAGATCCCGCGCAGTAATGAGATCCATGCAAAAACAAGGGCGCCCCGTGGGACGCCCTTTCTCCTGCATGTGGGTCTGTTACTTTTTGGACTTCGTCTTTCCAGCAGTGCTCTTTTTTGAGGATGAGGTTTCGCGGCGCCCATTCTGTGCGGATGCCCCGGGACTGTCGGGTGTGCTGCCCTGGAAGCGGGAGTGGAGGCCGTCGCCGGGTTGCAGTGGCGAGATGCCGCCCTTCTTCATGAGCTGTGCTGCGATCTCGTAGATCTCCTCGGGAGCGTAGTCGGGGGAGAAGAGTGTGGGCGATTCGCCGATGATTGGTCCCGGAGCGGCATAGTCGGGAACGCCCTGGATGACCTCGAGTTCTTCACCATCAGCCCAGTCGGCGGGACCTGACCAGACGCCGGCCGCATCGGCGTAATCTTCCTCGGAGAAGGTATAGAGCTTGCGATGGCTGCCGATTTCCTGCCACTTGCGGGCCTCAGGAATTTTGGAATCGTCAATGTTCGGAGTGGGCAGCATCTTCGTGACTTCTACGCCGGTGGCCTTGCGCAGTGCAAGCGCGTAGGCAGCCTGGTGGACGCCGCCGCGCACCATCAGGTAGCCGATAACATCGCGGGCAGCCTGGTTGGTAGTCATCTGGTAGCAGCGATGCTTGTGCATGCGAGCGCCGGTTTCGAGGAAGAAATTGTGCAGCAGGTCGGCGACCAGGTTGCCGCTGGAGAAGACGTGCTGACCGCTCCAGAAGTGGCCCATGGAATCCATGACCTGGTGGCCGCCGCCGCCCACGATAGTGTGGTGCGTGTTGCGTAGATTGGCTGCTTCTTCCAATGGTGCGCTGGTCGGATCGCCTTCCGGCGTTGAACCTTCAAGCATGAGGTTGACTGCGGTGCAGACGAGTTCGACGTGGCCGAGTTCTTCCGCCGTGATGCTGGCGATCAGATCGTAGAAGGGTTTCAGCTTGGTCTTCTCTTTGAAGCCGAATGACTGGTGCATGTAGTTGTTGAGGGTCGACATCTCTCCAAACTTGCCGCCGAGCAGTTCCTGGATAGCGGCAGCGCCGTTCGGGTCAGGATTGGCTGGCTTCTGCAGAGGGATGAGGAGTTTTTCGGAGCGCATGAACATGGGAGGGGCCCTTTCGAGTGGAGCTGTTTTGAGCGGTGTGGGTCAAGCCGGACGATTCGGCCTGACGAAATGGCAGTGCACTCTTAATCGGATGCCGGATGCTCGCGGCTTTGCCCTGCTGTCGCATCGATGACACAACAATTAATCTCGATTGCAGATGACCTGCGTCGTCACGAGTGGTCGCTGCCGAGTTGCAGGAACCATTCCGCGTAAGGAGTGTGATGGACAAGGTGTCGATTCCAATCGGGTGCGCCGTCGGTCCACCAGGCAGGGCCACGTTCGCCTAATGCATGCTTGGCTTTGTCGACTGCCCGCCGGGCGTGCTCGCGGGCCACGGCATCTCCTGCTTTGATAGCGAGGCCCTTGGCACGCCTCGCCTGCATCAGTTCGTGCACCAGGCGAGTTCGCTCTTCTTCCGGCAGTAAGGGATTGCTGCATCGCCACAGGCGGTTGCGAACCACAAAATAGCGGCCATCCGGCGTGACAGGCGCTCTCGCTGACTTCGACCTGGCAGGCATCTCCAGTCGGATGCGGTTATGTCCTACTGCTGGTTGTTCTACGGGACCTTCGGAAGAGTGGTGGTGTCGTCACGAACGATCTTCCAGCCGGATGAAGTCTTCTCCAGGACCAGGAGAAAGAATCCGTCTGTGCGGCTGCCTTCTTCCGGAGACAGTTCGAGGTGGTAGTGACCTGTGGCGGTGGCAA